>CAYGTY010000145.1:0-15826 GCA_964352825.1 uncultured Anaerolineaceae bacterium | reverse complement strand
TCACCAACTTATATAAAACGAAAAGCCATCGTATAAAGATGGTTTTTTGTATTTTTGGTTTGAAAATCTGGTTTCACGAAATAGCTCCGTGGTTTGAGTCCGATTAACAAGAATACGGTAGATTCTACAATCTACATAATTCAATCCCTTGGCTTCCCGAGTATATCATGCGGACTTCATGATAATTCAAGTTCACTATCCTAGTTAAAAATTTGTAAAACTTGATAGGCATAAGTATGGTTTCGACATGAATAAACGAATGGACATTTGAACCATTTATTTTATACGGAACTATAGAAGTTCGAAATCGAGTCCTTTTCCAGACTTAAACAGGATAAGACTATCAAATTTACATATCACGTACATTATCAAACCTCAGAATTATTGATTCCTCTCCAAAGACATTTTTACAGATTCCGCTGTAAATGGAATATCTCGCAAACGTAAACCAACTGCCGCATAGACTGCATTGGCAATCGCCGCTGGAGTTGGATTTTGGCTAGCTTCTCCTGCACCCATGTTGGGTAGGTTGGGACGATTGAGAATGACCACATCTATCACAGGTGCATCAGGAAAACTGAGTATCGGATAGGTCTCCCAATCGTGGCTGAGAATGCCGTCTTTATCCCATTTGACCTGCTCAAAGAGTGTCCAGCTTGCCGCTTGCACAAATCCACCTTCGAGTTGATTACTGAGTCCATCAGGATTGACAACCTGCCCCGAATCCGAGCCAATGATTGCCCGTTTGAGGTGGATTTTACCTGTGTCGGTATTGACTTCAACTTGAACAGCAATGGCACAATAGGTCTGCTTATTTTTGTATTGGGCGAAGGCAATCCCCCACCCATGACCATCACCAGAAACGCGATTTTGCCAGTCAGCTTTATCGGCGGTTGCCTGTAACACCGCTTTTGCACGTTCATCCGTCAGGTGATTCAAGCGAAAGTCTAGTGGGTCAACACCTGCTTGCTGTGCGAGTTCATCCATAAACGACTCAATCCCGAAGACATTGGCATATGCACCGAGGCTACGCATTGCCGAAACTCGTAGTGGGCTATCTTCGAGTTCATGGCGGACAATACGCTTTGGGAAATCATAGAGTGGGTCGGCGTTGCGATGACTACCAAAGTGATAGCCATTTATCACACGCGGTTGCTGACGCGGAAACGGGTTTTCCAGATGCCAGCTTGCAACTAATCCGCCACCACCCGATGCACGGGTCGAATGTCCGTAGCTGTAGATGTCCTGATTCCAGTCGATGATGCGATTATCGTCGTTCAAACTCGCTTGCATTTTGAGAATCATCGCTGTGCCATAAGGTTCCCAGCGGTGTTCATCCTCGCGCATCCACTTAAGTGAAACTAACTGATTCGGACATTCACGGGCGATGAGTGCCGCATCCAAGCCGACATCATCCGCGCCATTATGACCATAACAGCCTGCGCCCTCGGTATGAATTACGCGCACATGGTCATGATTGATATGGAAGACATCTGCAATAGCTGATTGCAGTACAAACGCCGCTTGCGTCGGACACCAAACGGTGAGGTTTTTGCCGTCCCATTGTGCCACACCCGCCGATGGACCTAGTGAGCCGTGCATCGTAAAGGGTTTACGATAGGTTGCGCTGACGGTGTGGGTGGCATTCTCTGGAATATGAATCTCTGGAATTGGATCATCTGTACCTGTGCCATCCACAATGCGATTGTCGTGAGTTGGTTTTGAGAGCATATCTGCATAGGTTGTTTCGGGTGATGGTAGCGGGTCATGTTCCCATTGGGCGATTTCGCGTGCTTTTTCTAGCGCAGTGATTGCCTGTTCTTCTCGTTCAGCGACGACTGCCACAAAACTACCATCGTGCACCACCTTGACCACACCCTCTAGCGCGAGAATTTGGAATGTGTCCAGTTCAATCAGACGCGCATGATAGGTCGACGGACGTAATACCCGCGCATGGAGCATATCATCTGCGCGCATATCGTGAACATAAGCTGGCTGTCCAGTGACTTTATTGAGCAGGTCAACTCGTTTGGAAGACTTTCCAACGATAGTATATGTGTCGGGGTCTTTGGGTTTAATCGCACCTGTGACTGGAACACCAAATTTTTGCCCCGCCATCAATTCCCAATAAGTTGTCACTCGCCCACTTTCGGGGTCGGTGATTGTGCCATCTTCGACAATAAGTTCATGCGCTGGAGTCTGTGATTCTAGCTGTTCAAATGCCAGTGCCAGCAGGTGATGACGGGCGGTTGCACTCGCTAATCGAATCGACCCGCCACTGACTTCAACCGACATACTGCCCGTTGTCCCACCTTCATCGGGGGTTTGACCTGTATCAGCCATCTGTACATGAATGCGATCGACTGTGACATCTAACTCTTCGGCGGCAATTTGTGCTAGCGCAGTTTTAATGCCCTGACCGAGTTCGGCTTTTCCACTAAACACCATAATTGTGCCATCATCAATAATCTGTACCCATGCGTCTAAATCGGCGAATTGCTGTAATGAACGCGGGAGACCTTCGGCTTGTTCACCGATTTCAACTGGAGCAGGTTCAAGGATTTCATAGCCTTCATTAGACAGTCGCCCCATTCGTAGACGAATCGCACGGCGCACACGATCATACACCCCACAGCGACACAAATTATGTTGGAGTGCCTCGCGGATTTCATCATCAGAGGGGTAGCGTGTCCGATTGAGCAATCCCTGCGCCGATACGATCATACCCGATGTACAATACCCACATTGTGCGGCTTGCTCTTCAATAAAAGTCTCTTGCAAAGGGTGCAATTCGTCGGGTGTGCCGAGTCCTTCTAGCGTTGTGATGTCCATGCCGACCACATCTTTGATAGGTAATTGGCACGACGGAATATCACGCCCATCAATCAACACCTTACACGCACCACACTGTTCGCCACCACAACCATATTTTGCGCCATACAATGTCAGGTCGTTGCGCAAAACATAGAGCAGAGGTGTTTCTGGTGCGATGTCGAGAGTATACGATTGTCCGTTGATGGTCAGTGAGATTGGCATGGGGTGACTCCTTGTTTGATGGATGATGCGATTATAGCGGGTCTGTGCGATGTGGCAAATAAATTCGATAACCCAAAAGATACAAAGAAAAAAAGTAGGGACGTTGAATAACCTCAATAATGATACGCCTTTTAAATCATTGACTCATCACTAGCTTTTAGCAAAAAAAGGATACCTCTAGAGGCTAAATACTAGAGGCTTTTTGTTGTTTCAGGTAAAAATATTGGGTATGGCTAAAAATAACTCGATTAAACAAAACTCATGCTATTAGCCATTGGTAGATGTAGGTAGGTCGCTATCACGCATAACATCGCGCTTGCGGAATGGTGCCATCAAGAAGCGTCCCCAAATTTGCCAACGCGTGAGCCATTCGATACGTGCGCCATCACGTTCATTATTGACGATTTTTTGGGCGAGCCAAGGTGCAACGGTTTCAACACGGTCAGCGAGGATGTTCATCAGCGAGCGGATGCGTTCAACGCGGGTTGGGTCGATGCTCTTCTTAAGCATATCAGTGGTGACCATACCTGGATTCATTGTGCTGATTTTGATGGGCATGTCTTTGAGTTCTTTGCGCAAGGCTTTGTCGATATAGGCGATGCCATATTTGGTCATACCATAGGGAGAACTGCCCTCACGAACTTCACCTCCACTACCTAAGCCTTCGACAGTGTAGATATGTCCATGTCCTTGTTGCATCATTCCTTGGATGGCGACGCGACAACCATTCCATGTACCCATGATATTGGCGTTGACGATGTTTTGCATTTCGACGGGGTCAACTTCCCACATGCGACTATGTGTACTGTTCAAAGCGGCATTGTTGAGCCAAATATCGACTTGCCCGAATGCTTCGACAGCTTTATCCCACATTACCTGTACTTGTTGAATATCGCCGACATCACAAGGCACACCGATGACATTGGTCTTATAGCCAACTTCGCTCAAGGTGGCGAGAGCATTATCGACACTTTTTTGCGAGCGCCCACTGACGACAACATTGCACCCCATTCTGAGACATTCGCCTGCCATGCCTAAACCGATACCGCGTGTACTCCCTGTGATGACAATGGTTTTCATCGATTCTCTCCTTATTATGTTGGCTTATATTGGTTAAGTATCTATCTAAGAAGTGATTTAGGATTTGAAAAAGCGGGTTAAACTTACTGAACTTAGAAGTGAACAAAAACCTAATAAAGGGAGTTTACTATACCCTATAATCATAAACAAAAACCGAAAAATGTCGATTATTTCCAAGTGCCAAAACCGTTATGGAAACGCGTCAAGAAACTGTTTGTTGAATCCCAAAAGAAAAGCGATAAAGGTCGTCCATCAGTCGATAATCGACCCGTTAGGGTTATTGTCAATCTAGTTTACATGAGAAGATGTGCCAGTGTTGTTGTACCTACAAGCACAATCACCCCAATGATCACAGGTAAAATTGATGCAACAACTGTCCACTTGAGGTTTTTTGTCTCATTCCAGATGGTCAATATGGTTGTGCTACACGGATTATGTAACAGACTAAAGAGTAATAAATTGACAGCCGTCAGCATCGTCCATCCACCGACATCTGTCAAAACTGTATAAATCTGAGGTGCATCTAGTTCAAGCATCACACCCGATTTTGCCCCTACGATATTCTTCCCTAATGTCAAGGTCAGCATCAAAATTGTTGGTATCACAATTTCATTGGCGGGAATTGCCACGATATAAGCCACCAGAATGACACCATTAAGCCCCAAGAGTAGTCCGATAGGGTTCAACAAGTTAACCATATGTCCAGCAATACTCGTATCACCAATAATAATATTGCTCGTTAGCCAGATTACTGCCCCTGCTGGAGCCGCCATCACAATCGCGCGCCACAATACAATCAGGGTGCGGTCAATCATAGAGGTATACAAGGTTTGGAGAATTTGAGGGGGGCGATAGGGTGGTAGTTCCAAACTAAAAACAGATGCTTCACCTTTTAACCATGTTTTAGATAACCCCCATGATACAAGCAAGGTTATCACAATACCCAAGCCAGCAATCGCAACGACACTCAACGCTGCCACCAGACTCGCATATACAGGTGGAACGGTTGCCCCGATGAAGATTGTGCCAATCAAAATGAGGGTGGGCCAACGCCCGTTACAAATACTGAAGTTGTTGGTGATAATTGCAATCAACCGTTCACGGGGACTATCAATAATGCGTGTTGCAATCACACCCGCCGCATTACAGCCAAACCCCATCATCATCGACAGCGATTGTTTGCCATTTGCTCCAGCTGTTGCAAAGAGCCTATCGAGGTTAAATGCAACACGCGGTAAATAGCCAAAGTCTTCCAGCAATGTAAATAAGGGGAAGAAAATTGCCATTGGTGGCAACATCACCGATACCACCCAAGCTGTTGCCAGATAGACCCCATCAATCAGCAAACCAGATAGCCATGCTGGAGCGTATAATGCTGATGCTACTGCATGTAAACCATTGTATAGCTTATTCAGTAAGAGATCAGCCAATATTTGTGAGGGTATATTTGCACCTGTAATGGTGATCCAGAACACCATAAAGAACAAAATACCCATCGCAATGAATCCGCCAATACGATGGGTCAGGATTTGGTCTAAGAGGCGATCAAATGTCATGTTCGCCTTTTCAGAATCACGGCTTACGCTCGTATCGGCAATGCGTGTCGCATCTGTGTAGATAGACTCGACCACCTTATCATGGTAATTATCACCCAATTGTGAGCGTAATGTAGAGGCGGTTTGAAGCAAATTAGCAGATTTCATTATGACGTAACCTCCATAGATGCTGAGTTATCGATGCGCGACAAATCCCCTAGCCGATTTTCACGAATTGCTGTTTCGATACTAGCATCCCCATCTAACAAGCGTAGGGCGACCCATCTTGCATTTGGTAAATCGGGATACTGTTGCAAAATCGCATCTACCATCGTCTTAATGATTTGATTTAACTGTTCATCACGTTGCCTAATCCGATGTGGTCTTGTGATATAAGCACCCTTTGCCACCTGTTCAATGGCGTTAAGTAATTCTGAAATACCTTGCATTCGACGGGCAATCATTGGGATAATCGGTATACCTAATTGACGCGCCAAATGACGTTCATCAACGGTGATACCATGCCGTTTTGCTTCATCCATCAGGTTAAGTGCAACTACAACCCTGTCCGTAATTTCGAGGATTTGCAGTGTTAGATTTAGATTACGTTCTAACCGTGTGGCATCAACCACCACTACGGTCACATCAGGTTGACCAAACAGGATAAAATCACGGGCAATTTCTTCATCAACACTGGTCGATAGTAGCGAATATGTGCCGGGTAAATCGACTAGCTTATATATTTTGCCATTGTAGTCGAAGCCACCTTCAGCACGGGCAACCGTCTTGCCGGGCCAATTCCCAACATGCTGTTTCAATCCAGTCAGCGCATTAAAAACGGTGCTTTTACCCGTATTTGGATTACCTGCTAGTGCAACAACATAATCAGTTGCTTCCGCATTAATGCCGAGTTTTTTCAATTCAGCTGTGTTGTAGATGGGGCAGGTTTTGCAATCTGCGACGATATGGGCTGTCATGATGTTACATCTCCCTGTAGTTCGATCTCAATCTCACGGGCTTGTTCACGGCGTAGCGCAATCAACGCCCCACGTACCCGATAAGCAACTGGATCACCAAGTGGGCTACGGAGTTCGGCACATAGATGTGTACCGGGTAATAAACCCAAGTCCATCAATCGTCGTCGATTATCGCCTGTGCAAACCAGTTTTGTAATTATGGCTTCATTACCATTTTTTAACTTGTCCAATGTTAAAGACATAACCATCTCATCATATTTGTTTTGATTGTCATTATTTAAATTTTAGACTCATCTAAATAAAGTATCAAGTGACATATGTCACAATTGCCCTAATTAGATATAACATCAAAAATTTACGGTAAAAATACTTGAATAGTCTGATACGATTTTCTTACTACAACTGCGATATGTCATTCAAATTGCGGATGGATTGATTACATGACTGTGCGCGCTCCCAACCCCTAAAAGAGGTTCAGAGCAACGATACGATCTGCGCGATATTATGTCTAATTTAATGTAAGTATGGGGAGGTTGTCACTGTATAACTTATTCTCCTTCCAATATCAGAATCCAATCATTGCCACGACCTGATGTGGGTGGAGCATATGTTTGAAAGGCGTAGTTGGCAGTTGTATGTATATAGTAAGTACAGCCATAGCGAGGATCATACCAAGATTCCTTGACTCTTCTGGAGCTAATCACCTGTTTGTTGATTGCAAATGATTCCCCTCGCGGTGAGTAAACAAAAGCGAATGACCCATTTCTTGATCGCGCTGCTCTGATTTTAGCACCACCTGTAGTTGGACCATCTACAATCATGTCTTGGGCAGGGATTAACTCTTGAAATGAGTATGATTCGAATAAGCGTCGGACAAAACCCATCTGAAATGCCCCCGATGTATCCAGCGACTCATACCAAGGGATATTTGCCCAAATGGCTGGCTTGTGATCGGGTGTCCACATTTGCCAAACACAATTATGACCGTATGTATGACCACACGCCCCTGAAAGTAATGCCCAGTAAGCAACTTGACGTACATCGTAATCATCGAAACGATCATGACGTGAGACATCTTTATAATAAAATCCAACAGGTATCATTTCATAATGTGGTTCGCCATCTAAAGTTGGCTTTGTCGGTTCAAGTGCATAATCATGTTCGATGAATATACCGTTGTCGTGATCACGCGCCCCGTGTGATGACTGGGACATATTGAAATCTAGCCATTCTGCACTGTGGAGGAATTCAGCAGAGCGCCCCGGTCCACGGGGATGAAAAGTAATCAGATGTTCACCATCATCACCTTCTTTGATACCCAGTGCCATCGCTTCTATGATAGCGTGTTCCTCTTCGCTTTCGATGTTTTGATCTCCGCCTAAAATCCATATAATGGCGTTGTCTTTATAACGTTCCCCTATAAAGCGACCGTAAGTACGGGCATTCTCCACAGTAAATATGGGGTCATGATTTCCACCAACGTTTTTCCAGCTTGCTCCCCAAGTTGGCAACATCCCCATAAATAGCCCTAATTGTTCGGCATATTGTACGATGTCATCTATATGACGAAAATATGCTTCATTTGGGGTGGCAGGGTCGCGATTAATCAGAGGGAGATCGCCATTTGCGTTGGGAACATCTGTACCGCCTAATTCCGCTAGTGCAACCGCTTGGATGACTGTAAATCCTTTTTTAGCGCGATTACTTAGATAATACTGTGCTTCTTCAAGGTTTAAGCGATGAAATAATTCCCATGCTGTATCACCCATGTAAAAAAATGGCTTACCATCGGCGTATGTGAGATAACGCTGACTATCAGCTACTTGTAACTTACCTATTTTGTTATGAAATGTGGTTGACTGCATCAACAACCTCCTTTGACCTGTAACAGTGAGCTACTTCTCATCATTATGATATGTTAGTGATTTCATTCACCCCAGTGGATAGAAGTAAACAAAACTTGACCTTAATTATAGCCGACATCTACTTTTCACTCACGATTATATGAATAATTCACCTCTGAAATACTGAGATTCATGATGGATTATGAGAATAACCCAAATTAGATGATTTTAAGTAGTTTGTTACTTTGGCTTTTATTTATCTAAGTGCTTATCCAAGAGGCGATGGACTTTATCCACACGAATTTCATAATGTTCCATCAGTTTTCGAGCTTCGGGCAATAAAGTCATGACATAGAGGAGATGGTCTGCGCCGACATAATGGTTGCCATGTTTTTCGGCTTCCTCAACTGCGCGGAAGATAACACGCTCTAAGCTGACTTTGAGCAGGGCTGAAGGGTGCTTTAAATCAGTTTGGAGTTGCAGTAAATTGAGGTTGCTCTGTTCCAAAACAGTTGATGTCACACCCCGTTTTTCTTGGGCGAGTGCAATTAAGAGATGCCCTAATCCGACCTGTTCCTGCTCATAGGACATCGCAATCTGTTCTGTTGCATAGAGGGTACGCCGTCCAATTTCGCTCAGACGTGCATTCCGTCGCGCTAATGCTAATGTAAATTCTGTTGAACCATCACTTAAAGCCAGCCGAATATGTCGTCGCACTTGTTCAGGCGTAATATCCAGTAGCTTCAATAAGCGTACAGCATTACCCACATTGGTTCGTGTAATCCCCAATAGTAAATGCTCGGTGCCGATATAGTGATTCCCCAACCAGTCCGATTCATCTTCAGCTAGTAATAAAGCCTGATGATAAGATTCATGCTCTGGAAGATTAAATTGACTATATTTTTCGGGTGACGCAGGCATTAAGCGTTTGAGGTAAACTGCTGTCAATTGCTCCGTGAGATCAAGGTCATACAAGACTTGTGCGCCGATGCTACCCTCAGCCAAAATCACACCTACCATGAGATGTGCCGTATCAATATGCGGATGAGTATAACCTTGTGCTAAATCCCTCGCATGAGAGAGCGCACGTTTTGCATGATGACTGTAGCGGTGCAAGTTTGCCATATTGCCTACATCGTCTAGACACAAATTACGTTGCTCCCATTATAATGTGCGGAACAAAGCACTTGCAAGCAGATGATGGAAACTGGGTTATGTTGTCTTTGCACCCAAGGGGTTCTTCGCTACAGTGGGAGCACCTTGATAGTGAGTATAAACAACATATCTGTGAAACGTAAACTGATACCAGCAAACGATCCCGAAGCCTATCCCTGTCCATTATGTGGCAGTAATGATTATGAATATGGAACAGTTATGCCAGTTGTTTCGACCTATACACCTGAATCTGCTGGATTATTTAAAACTATGATGAATAGTGGCAAGAACAATATCAAAGTCCGTGTTTGTCGCAATTGTGGACATCTTATATTTTTAGTCGATGAAAGATAAGCCAATGAAACATAAACCGCAACAACTCAATATCCAACCCAAAGCCAAACGCCCGATTGGGAAACGGAAAGCTGGAAACTTGCGTAAAAACCCTGATGATTTCCCTTGTCCTGTTTGTGGTGAGTCTGATTATGAATGGGGCGGTTTGCAAGGGATAAAGGGTTTTGTTCAAGCAGGTGGAATGCCATTTAATGCGAAACAGGCTTATGCACGGGCTTGTCGGGCTTGTGGCAATGTCATGACCTTTTTACGCGAATAGTCATATCTGCTATATCAAAAGTGACTCTCCCTTTTAACTGGAGAATGAAAGCCGTATACTGATAATATGGACGCGACATTACAATTCATCCCAATTATGATTGTCGGATTCGCTGCATCACTGGGTTTAACGCCCATTACACGCCAAATTGCGATGCGATTAGGGGTCACAGCGGCACCGAATAAACGGAATATTCACGCTAGCCACATGCCATTGATGGGTGGGGCGGCGATTTATGTTGCCTTTGTGATTTCGGTTTTGATGTTTACGCCACCTGCTTATTTGGTTGAACTCGGCGCAATTGTCGTCGGCTCAACTTTGCTGGCGTGGATTGGTTATTTAGATGACCGTAAAGACCTCAGCCCACGTGTTCGCTTGGTTGTGATGACAGCTGCTGCTCTTGTTGTAACATTTGCAGGGATACAGATACGGCTTTTTGGCATCCCCTTAATTGATATTCCGCTGACCTTGTTTTGGATTGTTGCTATCATCAATGCGGTTAACTGGATTGATAATATGGATGGTCTTGCTGCTGGAACATCTGCCATTACCTCAGGATTTTTCTTGTTTATCTCTGTGACACAAGGTCAAATCCTTGTCAGTATGTTAGCTGCTGCAATCTTTGGGAGTGCGGTTGGCTTTTTGACCTATAACTTTAACCCTTCTAGTACCTTTATGGGGGATATGGGTGCATATACACTCGGCTTTGTGCTGGCGATTTTGGCGATAAAGCTCCAATTTGAATCTCAGCCACTGGGTGTGACATGGATGATACCGATATTCGTGTTGGCGTTACCTGTTATCGACATCAATTTGGCTATCTTTACACGAGTCTTAGAGGGTAGATCGCCAATGCAGGCAGGCAAAGATCATATCTCGCACCGTGTCATGAGCATGGGGTTTAGTCAACGCCAAACGCTCTTAATCTTATATAGCTTTTCAATCTTATTTGGGATTATTGCTGTGATTGTTAGCTATGTCCCACCTCAATTTGCGCTATCTGTTGGCGTGTTTTCACTCAGTATGATGGTTGTGATTTTTATCCTACTTATGGCTGTTCGCCGTCGCTATCAAACCCATAAAACAACCTCCTAATTCAAGACCTTTGCCCTTTTTATTATAACTGCACAAATGAAACGTTTAATGTAATTTTCATACTAAACGTCACTTGCCCATCCCCTATCAGCGCGTTAGCATGGGAGTAAATCATTCAATCGAAATGAGGGCAGTATGGCAATGGGTAAGTTGGTGACAATCGAGCGACATATGCAAGATACTCAAAAGCAGTATCCCCATGCAACAGGTACGTTTACCAAAATGTTGCAAGACATGGCACTTGCCGCAAAATTGATTTCTCGTGAAACGAATCGAGCAGGTTTAACTGAGATACTCGGCGCGACTGCATCAGAGAACGCATCAGGTGAACGTCAACAGAAGCTGGATATGTATGCTGATGACATCATTTTTCGTATGAATGACCATACTGGACGATTGGCTGCGATGGTTTCTGAGGAACACGAAGACCTGATTGAAATACCCGTCGAATTTGATACAGGGAATTATGTTTTGCTCTATGACCCTCTAGACGGCTCGTCTAATATTGATGTAAATGTATCCATTGGAACAATCTTTGCGATTCACCGCAAGTTCACCAAAGGTGAAAAAGGCACTATTGAAGATGTCTTGCAAGAGGGTAAGCGATTGGTGGCAGCAGGTTATGTCATCTATGGTAGTAGCACGATGATGGTCTATACGGCAGGGCATGGTGTACATGGCTTTACGCTAGATTTGGGAGTTGGTGAATTTATCCTGAGCCATCCTGATATTCGGATTCCAGAAAAACCCGTCTATTACAGCACTAATCATGGAGATGAGCTTAATTGGACGGATGGTGTGCAACGTTTTACACATTATTTGCAAGGGCGTGATAATGAACACCCACCCCTCAAACAACGCTATATTGGGTCAATGGTTGCGGACTTTCATCGTAATTTACTAAAGGGTGGGGTATTTTATTATCCGGGGACATTGGAAAATCCACAAAAACCTTATGGCAAAATTCGCTTGATGTATGAAGCGCAGGCAATGGCATTTATTGCTGAACAAGCAGGTGGATATGCGTCTGATGGTGTCGGTAACATCCTCAACATTCGCCCACATACCTTACATCAACGCACCCCAATATTTATGGGCAATTGCTATTTAGTTGAAAAAGCCGAATCCCTAATTGAAGAACACGATCAGGAATGGCTTGCTCGTTATAGCGAATATCGCAACCGGGAACTGATTATATAGCTAACTAAAGTTATGCAAATTTTGCTTTGAGCCTTATAACTCATTTAGGATAAGAGTGGTCAGCAAGTCAGCTTATCAGAAAAAAATGAGGGCTGACCGGCTGAATGGCTTGAACTAGAATATATTTGTCCATTTGGCAGTTGATGTTGCTATATGACGCTGGTTATATGGTTTCGCCTGTCGCGAATAAGTCGACTTCATTCAAAATATTGAGTGCCAGCAAAGTATATTCGGGATGGGTGATGCCCCATTGTTTCATACCTGCGATGCTTCCGCTCAATAACTGTTGGGTGGTTGGATTATCTGTCAGGAATAACATCCCCTCGGTAATCGTAATCAACAACTCCATCCCACGTTCCATATTATCGTGACCAAAGGCTTCAATCGCACGAGTACAGGCTTTGACATGTTCATCATTCACAACAGGGTTTTTGTTCAACCGTACCCGTAGGCGCAATAACTCTTGCGAGATGGTTGTCCCTGCATCAGTATTTAAACCCCTAACTAAAGTGACAAAGTGATTTTCGTCACTGACCATCTTTGCCATTGATAGCATTAAGTCCATCCGCGCTTTATCGTTTTCGGTTTCTTGGACAATATCGAGCAAGGTTGGGATGGTTGAGGTGGCGCTCAAGTTTGCTAATGCCGAAGCATAGGCAATCCGTAACCCTACGCGCTCCTCCGTTTTTAGGCGTTCATGCAACAGTGGTATGGATTGGTGGTCACCTATCATCCCTAAAGCTCGCGCACAATGGGTACGAATAGAACGATGGTTGGAATTTAACCCATCGCGCAGGGCTGGAATGGCTGTTTCATCACCAATACGCCCTAATGCCCAAGCAGAAATAGATGATAAAGAGAGTTCTGTTCCCTGTAAAATATCAATGAGTGCGTTTGTTAATTGCGGATTTACGTCCATCCGTGCAATCGAAACAACTGCTTCAAAACGTACATAAAAACGCGGGTCATTGAGCGCACCAATCATTTCTTCGGCAGTCAGTGGGCTATTAGTTTGCCCCAATTGCTCGGTGAGTTTAACGGCTTGGGTTTCGTCCTTGGCTCGATAGAAGCGCACCATTGTGCTGAGTGCAAAGATTGGATTGCCGTGGGTGAACATTCCCGCAAATTCGGTCACACTAATATTGCTATCGGAACGGACTCGGCGGAATAAGAATAGACTGAGTAAAGGTAGGACAACCCCAATTCCCATCAAGGCTGTGAATGAGTCTAATTGAATGAATAGTATCTGACCTGATAAGTCCGCGGTTGCATCCAAAATTGCGCCACCGATAAATTGACTCACCCCACCAATCAGACCCACCCCAGCATAATAGACAGCCATATATTGGGCTTTTTCGTTTTCGGGGACAATTTGCGTAAATAATAAACGGCTTGAGCCAACTTGCCAGCCAATGGATGCGACTCCACGAAAAAATGATAAGGTTAAGGCAATGGCTAGGCTGGCTTCTGTCATACGGGGCATAAATATCAAACCAATTGGAAATAAGAAGGTCAAGATAATCCCCGAAATCATCACAGGTTTACTACCATAACGGTCTGCTGACCATCCGAGTAACTGTGAAGAAATCAAGCCACCAACGAGAATGGCAATTTGTAGGGATAAAATATTGCTTTCATTCAGACCAACTTCTTGACGCATAAATAAGGGCAAAAATGAATAGAGTGGACCTGTCCCAAATGTAAATAGAAGAATCCCAAATAAATAGAAACGTAGATTGCCATCTTTGATAGTTTGGAGCATATCCCGATAAGAGACGGCTTCGCCACCACGAGTATCTGTTTTGATAGATGCGCCCCCTGGGATGCGTGCATACATTAAGATGGCTAATAAACCAACTGTCACGCCAATGGCAAATAAAATCATAAAACGGTTGATATCGGTTGATAAGCCAATGACAAAGGTTGCTAGAGCGGTTGCAATGATGCTCACTAAGCTAGAAACTGCCGAATTGGTTGCCGAGTATTTACCGCGCACACTATCAGGCACAAACTCACGTATCCACGGATAGTAACCTGTCTCTGCAATTGACCGACATAAGCTAAAGCCAATCATAATAAACGTGATGAGAAAAACCGCTGTTTGTAAACCTAAATTCATTGCCACAAATGGCACAATCAACAAGAATGCGGCAGCAATCTTACGCATCGCCCAAAAGGTGAGGAATGTCTTTTTGTAGCCGAAGCGTGCGACTTGTGGTGCAATAAAAATTGCAACAAGCCCTGTAAATGGGACAAGTGATAGCAAAAATCCAATTTCAGTTCGACTGATTGATAATTCATCTAAAAAGAGGACAAATGCTGGACCAAAGAACACCAATTGGACAAAAACTGCATTAGCGGCATTTGCTCCGATACTCCACGGTAGGGCGCGTAACTTCTCGGCAGTTGTGGGAGGATGATAGGTGGTCATATTTCTTCCAATCTGTAGCACGCTGGCTTGTGATGATAACCCAATATCGCTATCACCATAGCATTATTTTGTGTGTCTGTCACCGTTCTAAATTTTTTTTGAGGTGGCTTATATGCTTCTAAAAAACCTGTAAATATTAATAGATATCTGATATTTCCATGTTATAATTAGAATATATGTTCGCAAGCATAGTAGAAAGCGTTTGTGGATGAAACCTATCAATATCAAAAAACTCCAAGCTCGTAGCCGTAAATTGGATGTTGGACGTGTGGATGACTTTACCTTTGCGGTACACAGTGCATCTGATCCTAGCCAACGCCATATTGTTACCTTAATTCCTGATTCGCTGGGGCGGATTCAAAGCACCTGCACCTGTGAATGGTCGCAGTTTCAGGGTGTGGGGTGCGCGCATGTGATGGCAACCTTGAATTTTGTTGCTGAGCAGAAGGGGCGTAAATTGAGTTTTTGGCAGACAGAGGCTGATGCCAAACGTCAAAAGAACCGCATATTTGAATTAACAAGGCTCAACGGGAAAGAGCAAGTCTGGATTACCAGTCGTGCCTCGTAAATGCTAAGAGCGGGTAATTACTGTCAATGCATAGGTAGTTAGTGTTTTAAATTACATTAAAGTGATGGGGAAATGTAATAAAAAAGTGATTAGCCTTGAAGATGAAACCGGGTTGCCCAAGACACCCAGAGGAATTCCTTAGTGCTGCTGCCGTTAAGCCCTGACACGGTTCGGAATATTCTGCCGCAAGAGGCCCGATTCCACCATCAAGAATAACCACTTGATAGACGCTTAGTATAATATTGGGATGGTGACACGTCAATATCCTGCTATCAGAATCCTGTTAGAGTTT
>CAYGTY010000144.1:0-16283 GCA_964352825.1 uncultured Anaerolineaceae bacterium | reverse complement strand
TCTAACATGCGATAAATTAAATCAATAAGCGCAACTGGGGCATCGGGACATAACGCCTCTAAATCGGGGACAGACTCGGTTGTGATATTGTGAATGACCTGCATCAAAGATTCACCTGAAAAAGGACGTTGACCTGTTAGCATCTCAAAGAGAATCACACCGAACGCCCAAATGTCACCGCGTGCATCAAATGTCACGCCATCAAACGCTTCGGGGGGTAGATAATCAATTGTGCCAATAATTGCATCGGTATCGGTGACACGTTCTTTACTACCGACATGCGCTACCCCAAAATCAGTTAATCGTAAAACGCCATCATCGCCAATCATGATATTGGCTGGTTTGAGGTCACGATGGATGATATTGAGACGATGGGCGCGAGTGAGGGCATCGGCGAGGTCGATTGCCATATTGACGATTTGGGGAATCTCAAGGGTTTCGCTTTGTTTGATAAGGTCGGATAAGTCACCGCCCGACACATATTCCATCACCAGATAATGCTGTTCCTCATGCTCAAACATATCTAGCATCTTGACGATATTGGGATGATTGAGGTCTCGTAGGGCTTCACCTTCACGTCGGAAGCGTTCAATTGTATCGTCTGTCGCGATAGTAGTTTTCAGTTGTTTGATGGCAACGGTTTGCTCTGTATGGGTATCTAACCCTAAATAGACAGTTCCCATACCGCCTGCGCCAAGCTCATGTTGGAGTGTATAATGCCCACCAATAATTGTCTGTGTCATATCATTGTCTCAGTATCAATAATAATATTAGTTTATTATAACTTGTATCAAATAATTCGCGGTTATTTAGCTGTCTTAATTTTTGCTATCAATAATTTCTCGTAAACGATGTAATTGTTTGCGGATTGCGTTCTTGTCTTTCCAATATTCCAAAGTCACGATTTGGGGCTGACAGTGGTCGAGCAACCAAGTGAGTATCTCATAATCAATATCTTGCATGGGTTCATGAACATCTTCTAGCTTGTTCCATCGCCCTAGGCGTGGGCTATGGGCATGAAGTTGTTGGATTCGCTCTAAGGGTAAAGCCGATAAATAATCATAAACATCCATATTGAGGTTATCTGCACCACAACGTGCATGACCTAAATCTAGCAACATCCCGCAATCCGTCGCCTCACAAATTGCCGTGATATAGTCAGGCTGAGCTTCAATCGTGAACTTGGGAAATCCCGGCATATTTTCCAGAATCACAGGAACGCCTAATTCTAATTTGACTCTGTTAACTCGGTCAATTAAGCGACGCATCATGACGGAATTGGGTAAACGCGGAACAGGTAAGCCATATTTACGTATCCGCACCATGCCAGGGAAGGTCAGCGAGATATGTAAGGAGATAAAAGGGCTGTCCGTCTCGGCTTGATACACTCGCATTTGGTCAATTGCCGATGCAAATGACCCTAAATTCATATGGGTATTGCCATCATGGAGATGGATTTTCCAGCTGGGCAACTGTCGATAGAGGTCACGGATAGCCGGTACATCAAACCACGGACCGATTTCGATACGGTCAATCGGGGCATCATCTTCATGGATGAGTTCGACTAAGGCTGGACACATAGATGAAGCGAGTTCGATTTGTGTCATTATAAGATCCATTTCAAGTGACTATAAAATCTGAATTTTTACTGTAGTTATGAACATCGACTATACTATGAGACGACTCCATATTGATTGTATCGAGAAGAGAAGACAATGAACACTAAATTACCTATTGCGATTGTTATTCCCCATTCAGGATTAGAGACACCCCCCGAACTCATTGACCATATTACATTAACTGAAGAACAAGTCTTTAACGAGGCTGATGTATATACTGACCTCATTTATGATTTCCGTGAACACGTGGAATACTGGCATATGTTTCCTTACTCGCGTGCTATTATTGATGTCAATCGTCCGAATGCGCCTATGCCCCAGATTCGTGAATGGGACGGGATTGTCAAGCGTAAGACAAGCTATGGTGCGACAGTTTATAAAGAGGGTCAAGAACCTGATGCTGAGTTAGAGCAACATTTAATCCAAACCTATTGGCAACCGTGGCATGATACGATGGCAACGATTTCTCAGGATGAGCGAATTAAGCTGGTTTTAGATTGTCATTCGATGGCGGCACTCGGTCCATCTGCTTATGGTGATCCAGCACAAGTCCGCCCCCGTATCACAGCTAGCAATTTAGGCGATCATGAGGGCAACCCGGCAGATGCGAATATGCCACTTTCTGCACCGCCTGCATTGACTCGTTTGGTGGCTCAGCGGTTTGGTGAGGCACTTGAAAATTTATCTGATTTTGCAAAAACATCTAAATCTTTTGATGTCAATCATCCCTTCTCAGGTGGACCGATTATTGGGATACATGGTGGGAAAGCGCAACCGTGGCTAATGATTGAATTGAGCCGCGCTACTTATATTGGTGAGCAGACTGGGGATAGCCCGATATCACCCCCGAAACCAGAACGCATCAATCATATTAAGGAAAATCTTTGGAACGCCATTGTTGAGATTGTTCATCAACTCTAGGATACAATATGCAACTATCAGAAACAATTCAACTTCTGCTATCATGGTGCAAAATGACAATTAACACAGGATAAATCATGCCCGATAAAACCATCATCGTTACAGGTGCATCACGTGGACTTGGAGAAGCGATTGTCCGCCAACTGATGAAACAAGATTGCAGTGTGGTTATGTTTGCTCGTGATAAAGCCCGCCTCGAAAATCTTGCGAATAATTTATGGCGCGGTGTTCCGATTGTAGGCGATGTGACCAATCAAACCGATTGTGAACGCCTCATTGATGAGACGATTACACGCTTTGGCAAACTCGATGCCCTTATCAATTGTGCAGGTGTCATTGAACCCATCGAAACAATTGAAAAAGCCGATGCAGAAGCATGGGCAAACGTCTATAATGTCAATGTACTCGGTGCATTACGGGTTAGCCAATTGGCACTGCCACACCTCTTTAAGCAAACAGGCAAAATTATCAATGTGTCTAGTAAAGCTGTCAATGAACGTAAACCGGGATTAGGGGCATATAGCACATCCAAAGCCGCTCTCAATCACCTCACACAAATGCTCGCCCTCGAAAATGAACAAGTGCTATCACTAGCCGTTGGACCGGGTGCAATCGACACCGATATGCAAATGACTATCCAAGAGCAAACAATGGAACGTGATGACATCATTGGTCGCTTTTTCCGTAATCGTCCAGAACGCACTCTACCCTCACCACAAGACCCAGCAAAAGCAATCGCCACACTCGCGATGTATGGTGACTTTAATTTACAGGGTAAATTCCTCATGTGG
Organism: uncultured Anaerolineaceae bacterium; assembly: GCA_964352825.1. Taxonomy (GTDB): domain Bacteria; phylum Chloroflexota; class Anaerolineae; order Aggregatilineales; family Phototrophicaceae; genus UBA6055. Next base: position 12,952 of record CAYGTY010000144.1, on the reverse strand, counting down.
GATGATGAAATCGTTCAGCAATTGGTCACACGTTATTGGGTTAATTAGGGTGTTACTGTTAGGTCGGGTGCGATGGATGCAAAATAAGTTACATTGTCGCACTCACCGTCTAAGAAATTCATGCCATCAATAGGATGAACCCAGTCAATCAATTCGAGCGTAGGCGGATGAACATTAATATCACCGCGCCAATCGACAGCATACAAATTATCAGATTGACCAATCACACCATAAATGCCCGCTTCGAGTTCGCCAATTGATAAACCTTCACTGTAATAGTCTTCCCGTTCATCATATAAATCGTGTGTCACCGTTAGCTCAATATAACAGCCTTCTGCATCAAGCGTGGGTTCAACTTCTGGTTGATTGGCAGCTAATAAACTATATCCTGTCAGCGCAACAACGCTGCCAGTAAGGAATGTTGCAATGATAATCATAATTAAACAACTTGGACGTTGCATGATGGTTTTGATGTATCGGGTATCCATAGGGTATAGCTTTCTCAATATCTGACAGTGTATATTGAGATTACACAGACCCCATAAATGGATAACCATTGTTATGTTAGAAGCATGTTGGAGCAGATGAGAATTCAGCTTATTTTAGGGGACATCATATTTAGTATGCCCCTTATTTTAGGGCAATCGCATGTGTAAACAATGCCTTACACTTAGGATGACTGACAACGAATTTTACCACTGAGACACCGAGAACACAGAGGGTAGAAGGTTAATAGAGCTAAATTTCTGTTATTTTTCCTCTTGCTTTTCTCTGTGTCCTTTGTGCCTCGGTGGTTATAAAGGCTTTTAAAAGTTCACATGATAAAATCCTTTATGTTAAGAATTCAAATGCGTTTACCCCACTCTAGTTTGTTATGACTTTAATTACCCAGCAATACGAACATCTTCTTTTGTGTTTGCTGGGATGGGATAAATTTGTTCTGCGATCAATTTAGGGTCAGCGATTGGTAGGGTTTTGCCAGCGAACATGATTTGGAAGGCAATACCGCGTGGTGAATGTTGGAATGAACCATAATTGGCTAAGGCTTCATCACGGCTAGTGAAGTAACCGCCACTGCCCAAGACCTGATGTGATAAATCATACTGGTCGCCGCATTCACATTGGCTGAGTTTATTATCAAAATCAACAGGACGGACTGCGATTGCATCGTAAATGGTTTCTGCATAATTCGTAAACCCTGTATCAGCATGATGGGTCAAAGTTTCTAAGGGCGCGATGACTTCTGAAAAATCTAACCATTCATTCTCAATATAAAACTCAGGCCACAAGAGCATGATCCGTTTGGGGATAAATGGGTATGTCCAACGTGGAAAGCGTGGATACCAGAATTCACCCTTAATCCATAAAACCTGAATCCGTGTTGCAATCCCAACTGCGCGTGCCATTGCTTCGACAAGCGCGGTGCGTTGTGTGCATGAGCCAATGCCTTTTTCTAATGTCACAGATGCAGATTGGAGCTCATCTATATTATAGATAGGATAGACTCGTTGCATGACATCCAGATAGGCTTTCTGCAAAAACTCATGTTCTGAGCTTGCAAAAATTTCCTCAACAGCTTGTGCTAGCTTTGGATTATCATAATCCAATATGGGCGTTGGTTTTAGATATTGACGGTTCATTTCTAGTCTCCTTTTTTTGAAAAGTAAATGCGTTTACTTTTAATCGGTAAAAAAATATGATACTTAACTGACTTTGTCAGGTGTAAAGATACCCTCCATGATGCTGGCTAGTCGAGTCAAACTATTGGCGACAGGGGGTAGTATCAAAATCGGACGCAAGAGTTTTAATGTATCGTGCATATAGGATAAGGTATTTTGTGTGATACGTTGCCGAGGTGATTTGTCATAGACCCACACAAGAATCGTAATAAGGTGAATGCCATACATCAAAATAGCAAGTTGTTTCATGCGTATTTCTTTTGGCGCATCATTTGCCTCAGCAACTAATGTTTCTAAACCCGTTAATGTCACATCGCGATAGGTTGTTGTTTCGGAACTAATAATTGCGACCCCTGATGATGGGCTCATTGCCGCCCCAACTGTTGCTATAATCACATCACGATAAGGTTGTAGTTGCTCAATCTTAATTTGCATCGCTTGATAATAACGCTCAACCCAGTTGCCACTCTCGACGGTCTTTAATTTATCGACAAAATCAGTCGCGAGATGTTGCCATAATTCAAGGATAAGCGCATCTTTACTATCATAGTAGCGATAGGCTAATCCAGGGGAACAATCAGCCCCCTTGGCAATATCAATCATGGTTGTTTCTTCATATCCCTTTTGCACAAATAGCTCAATCGCGACATCGAAAATACGTTGTCGTGTACGTTGTGCTTTGGGTGTGAGTGTTGTTGTTTTTTCAGTCATATCTAAAAAGTGAATGTATTTACTTTTAGGATACACACAATATTATTGGATGTCAAGCAAGTGGTGTATCTATGAAAAATAACTTAAATCGAAGTCATCAAATATTCGATACGTTCTAGGTACGCTTCATCATCTAATGGGTCATAACCGAGGGTCAGATATTTATTGACAAAGTAGGCAATAACATCAGCTTTGAAGCTATTGATGGATTGGTCCGATTCCCATTGTCCTTCTGTCAATAAAAGGGTGGCTTGTGTGATATGACAGAGCAAATCAACCAATCGCCGTGCATGAGCTTGGGCAAATAATCTACCATTTTCTGCTAATCGACCAATCATCGTTTGAGCGCGACTGATGGATTGTCGCACAATATCAACATAGGGGATGAGTGAACTATCTGTGATGGAATTGAGTTTATCACTCATGTCTGCGAAGAAGGCTTGATGAATTTGATAGCGTTCAATATCACGCAAGACTTGAACACAGAGGACATTATGTGTACCTTCCCAGCTTTCGAGGACAACCATATCACGATACAAACGGGGCAGAATACTAAAGGATTCGATTGCGCCGTTTCCGCCTAAAACTTCAATGGCACGATGCACCATTTCAGTACCTCTGATGCTGGTGATGTACTTATTGATATTCACCAGTAGGCGATAATTGGCTTTATCTGCATCGGTCGCTTGATGGGTTTCGATTTTGTCCAAGAGATGCGCGATATAAAAACTGGATGCTGTTGCCGCATAACTTTCGCTGATGAGGTCGGCTATGGCTTCCTGCACCATTGGATAATTGGCAATCGCGCTACCAAATGCCGTCCGATTACAAGCATAATGACCTGCTTCTAAATAGGCACGTTGGATAATGCCAGTACAGGCGACTGCGTTCATCAGCCGTGAGGTATTCAAAACCAGTTCAACCACTGTTTTGAAGCCTCTATCCAATGTACCAACTGGATAAGCGACTGCATCAATAAAATCGAGTTCTGCACTAGCGAGTGTTCGTGTACCGAGCTTGTCTTTAAGTCTGCGAATATAAAAACCATTGATTGTGCCGTCTTCTAATAAACGGGGGACAACAAATAAACCTAATCCGTGAGTGCCCTCTTGTGCGGATTGTGGACGGGCTGTCATGAGGAATTGGTCAGCATTGATATTCGAGCAGAACCACTTTTCGCCCGTGATGCGCCATGTACCGTCATCATTATCAATTGCGGTGACTGCATTTGCACCGACATCACTCCCACCTTGAACCTCTGTCAAGAATTGTGCGCCATGTTGCATGGTGTCATAGTTAGGGTCAAGCAATGGAGGCAGAAACTTATCACGTATATCATCGTCAGCGACCTGTTGTAATGCCTTTATCAAGCCTGATGTACACGCCAATGAACACAAATGACCTGCCTCACCATTCATCGTTAACAGATAATACATGCCCATTTGCTCAACAGTGTGTCCTGCTTCTGCTTGAATCGACATCAAGCCACTTTCCCAAATCACTTTCCCAATCGCATCATGGTTCGGGTGAAATTCAATATCCTCAATGCGTTCACCTAAACCTGACCAGCGATTGAGTTTGGGATGATTGCCGATGTGGTCTTCGATTTTTGCCAGCCTATCCATCTCAGTTGCAGTAAATACGCCGAGATTATCAAATTTAACTGATACAGCATCGAATTTATCGCCCAGATAAAAGCGTAAAACATGCTGTAGGTTGGGTGTCCCCGCATAGAAATTATCAGGCTTGCTGGCTTCCCAAGCAATTAAATTAGTGCGCCCTGTCTGTGTATTATTCATGCTGACTATCCATCAAACTCATCTACTTGATATTGCTATTATAACAAAATTCAGAATATCAATTACTGATAACTTAGGTCGTCACTATCCACTACTTTTATAGGATAGTGAAAGCCAAACAATTGCATCAAGCTTAATGGAAGCTATAATTTTTTATACATTCTTTAAAAGTTGTGCTTTAAATAATGTTATAATAAACTTAATAAATTACTATTTGTGAAAATCATATTAGGATATCTAACCCAATGGCTGAATATCATTACAAAATGGGTTCTTTACAGCGCACGTCAAATAGTAGACATACAGCAAGTTCGCGAGCATCATCTGTATACGACGCATTTGAAGAACTTAAAATGGGAAAACCAAGCCCCCAATCAATTGGTATATTGCAAGCAAAACTTGGCAATCAACAGGTTATTCAACTCTTGAGACAGTATCCACCGCGTATTCAGCGAGCATCTCCTACAGTTGAAGATGCTGATAATGCGACAAATAAAACTACAGGACTGAGCTTGGGCATTAGTGCTGGCGCTGGACAATTGGATGCAGCAGCAAAAAAATTCTTTACAGAAAAATGCCTGCCGATGATTAGTCACTTTTCTTTGTTAGAAAAAGAAATGGCAGACCTCGCCGTTAAAGCAAAGCCACTCTACAATCAGAAAAAATATTATGAATATATGCTCAAACAAGCGAGCACCAAAGATGCAATTCAAGAAGCCACCAAGAAACTTAAAAGCTTTACCACGCAACTTGGTAATTTGACTGAAAAAATTGCACAAAAGAAAGCTATGCAGGAGAGAATCGGTAAGCAACTTAAACCAATGCTAAGTGGTAAGCGTTTCTTCCAATTACCCAAAGTACCTGATGGCATTACTAAAGCGAATAGTGCAGGTACGAAGGCTGCTATTGCTAGCTTCTTCCTACAGATGACAACAATGTTTGTGGATGATCCTGAAGCTAAAGCAGAGATTCAGAAGGCGGCAGACCTTATGGGTGTGATTGCTACGATTGCAGATCCCGTTGTCGATCTTTTTATTGGTTCATCACAAACTCTGTATGCTATGGCAAAAGCCTTATTTACTGAAGCAGCAACACTTGATGATGTTGCCAACGACTTAATTGCGGGTAAGATGGGACCTGTCCATCAAGGTTACGCCATGATTGGTGATACTGCTTCAGCCGCTGTTACAGGACAATCGACTGATGTTGGTGATAAAGCAGCAGATGGAAAACTTGGTACGCTCCCTAAAATCGGCGCAGATTTAGGCGATGCGCTTGGTGAACTGGCTAATTTAGAAAATCCATTGGATGCAATTACACCAAACTGGGATGCACTTTTCTAATAAAATAGCCCTCAACACCATACTTTATACGTATAGCTAGGGCTATTTGAACAATGTCGGTTATAAATTATGACACACTGACTTGTCTAATGCTTCGCGACCAATTCAAGGGCATTGGGTTTGTTGTGAACCGCTAGATTTTCGACGATGGTGGCACTTGCGGCATTCATACCGATTAATTCGACATGTTTACCATCACGACGGAATTTCAGCACAACCGTATCGAGCGCACCGACAGCCGAAATATCCCAGAAATGCGCTTGGCTGAAATCAATGGTCACCCGTTCAACTTGCTCATTCAAATCAAAGGCGGTTGCAAACTGATTCGCTGAAGCAAAGAAGACTTGTCCATAGACTTTATAGGTACGATGGCTTCCATCGTCGTTGATTTCTGAGTCAATTGTAAGCACCCGTGAAACTTTATGTGCGAAAAATATTGCGCTCATTAACATCCCTGCAAACACACCATAAGCGAGGTTATGGGTTAGAACAACAACGCTCATTGTGGTGATGAGAACGAGGCTGGATGCTTTCGGGTTGGTTCTCAGGCCTTGAATAGACTCCCAACTGAATGTCCCAATCGATACCATAATCATGACTGCAACCAATGCCGCCATCGGAATCCGTTGCACCCAATCGCCAAGTACGAGAATCAGGAATAAGAGGAAAACCCCTGCAAAGAATGTTGATAGACGACCGCGTCCACCTGATTTGACGTTAATCACAGATTGTCCAATCATGGCACAACCTGCCATCCCACCAAAGCAACCTGCAACGATATTGGCGACACCCTGCGCCCACGATTCACGATTTTTGTTGCTACGAGTATCGGTCATATTATCGACAATGACAGCCGTCATGAGTGATTCTAATAAACCAACAACGGTTAGTGTGAGGGCATAGGGCAGAATGATAGACAGAGTGTCAAGTGATAATGGGATATTGGGCAATAAGAAATTAGGTAAGCTACTTGGTAATGTGCCCAAATCACCAACTGTACGAAGTCCTAAATCGGTTGTTAGGGTGATAACCGTTAGCACAACAATGCAGACAAGAGGTGAGGGAATCACTTTGGTGAAGCGTGGCAAGATATAGATGATAGCTAAGCCTAAGGCAACCATCGCATACATCTCGATACCAGCCCCTTCAAATTCTGTAAGCTGTGCCATGAAGATTAAGATTGCCAATGCATTAACAAAGCCTGTCATGACTGAGCGCGAGACAAACCTTAGCAACGAGCCGAGCTTCAGCACCCCTGCGATAATTTGGAATATACCTGTCAATATTGTGGCGGCGAAGAGATATTCGACACCATGATTTTTAACTAATAACACCATCACCAGTGCCATGGCACCCGTAGCGGCGGAAATCATTCCGGGTCGTCCACCCAGAAAAGAGATAACGACTGCGATGCAGAATGAGGCGTATAAGCCTACTGTCGGATCGACTCCAGCGATAATAGAAAATGCAATGGCTTCAGGGATAAGTGCAAGCGCGACAACTGTACCCGCGAGCAAGTCACCCCGAATATTTCCGAACCATTCTGTACGTAGTTGCGATGATGATAGTAACATTTAGATCCTTCGTAGTATTTGTGAAAAGAGATAATGAGAGAAGCACATATTGTAAGTGCCAAAAAAAACACAAGCTCTCTAAAAGAAAAGCTTGTGTAATAAGAAGTCATACTACAGGAGTGCCATAGTGCCGTCAATGCAGAACCATAATATTGGGTCATAATAAACAATGAACATAACATTTGTTTAGCTAAAACTACTTTGTTATTCTTATCATAAGATTCAAGAAACTCAACCAAAGGTGCAAACCCGATGCCCAAAACGCTCTACCTCACAATCGACGATGCCCCATCACCTGATTGCATCAATAAGTTGGACTTCCTCGATAAACACAATATCAAAGCAGTTTGGTTTGTTGAGGGACGTTATATTGAGGAGCGTTATGATATGGCAGTGGAGCTTCTGAAACATGGACATGTCTTAGGTAATCATGCCTATTCCCATCCGCACTTTTCGGATATTTCGCTGGAAGCCTGCCGAGAAGAAATTAATAAAACCGATCTTCTATTAGAACGAGTCTATAAAACCGCAAATATACAATGGCTCGACAAGTATTTTCGATTTCCATATGGCGATAAAGGTGGAAATGGCGACCATATAAAAGTGATTCAGAGGCATTTACGGTCACTAGGCTATACACAACCCTTATGGCATGACATCACCTACCCATGGTTTCGTCGTGCAATTATTAACGCTTATGCTGATTGGTATTGGACATACGATAGCCTTGATTGGAGTACCTATAGTGACCATCCCGACCACGGTATTGATAGCCCCGAAAAAGTTTTGGCACGGATTGATGAAGATGTTCCTGAGGGTATGCGCGGTATCAACTACTCAGGCTCTGCGGATATTGTTCTGGTTCATGACCATGTCACCCCTGATAATCTCTTTCAGCAAATTATCGAAAAATTACTGACCAAAGATGTTATATTTAGATTGCCAAAATAGTTATAAAGGTTGATACATATGAAATATTTTGTATTTTGTGTCTTGTTTTTATTGTCTTACCCACTATTTGCACAAGACAACTCGAATATCTATGTCACGAGTAACAATAAATTCCAGTTTGAAATACCCGAAAATTGGGAATTGATGAAAGAAGAAAGTGGGCGTGTTACTATAGTTTATGTGGGAGATGAAGGAATTACCAAATATACAGTCATCTCGCTTGGGTTCACAGACCTTGCACCGAATTTTGAAGAAAACACTGATGTAATAAAATTCATGCTAGGACGTAATGCAAATATAGAAGATTTTGAAATTGAACAGGTAGGGCAATACCCAACTCTGATAGATGAAAACGATCAAGATCAGATTGATACTTTATTTGCAATTATTTTGATAGCGGATGGTGTTGTCGGGGCTGTAGAAGTCAATGAACTAGATTTCCCTGCTGACTTAAATGAATTTCGCCCTATTGTAAATTCGATCATTACTTCAATGCAGTACATAGCCTCAGAATCAACTGCTTTGGATGAACTTGAAGCGGTTACACCAGATGTTTCGAGTCTAACGAATCTATACGAGGCTGAATCTGATCTTTTTCAACTAAATTATCCTGAAGATTGGGTTGTTCAAGCCATTGAAACCGACCTTATTCTAATTGGTTCGTCAAACTTTGACCCCAATTCTATACCAGATTTAGGAATACAAGTTTTCGTCCTCAAAAATCCAGATTGGATAAATCCATCTACTAATTTCCTTCCCGAAATTCTCGACTTAATGATGGAAAATTTTGAGACTTCTAATAATATGAGCGTTAGGAGTATTAATCTTGACGGACGCAGGGCTGCAATTATGCGAGATGAATCAAATTCTGATAGTGTAGTCATGCTTGCATTACAGGTCGACGATGAACATTTTGCTGTACTCACTGGAATTCGAGATAACTATGGATATGAAGAAGCCGAAATGATGGTCATGGCAGTTGCGTCCACAATCAAAATTCTGGGGTCGAAACTTGAAACCATAGATGTTGATACATCTGAATTGAGCGAAACAGCTATTGTTCTTGATGGATTACTTACATTTGACTACCCAGAAAATTGGGTGCTGGATACAACAGGTCTTATTTCACTTTATTTACCTAGAGACTTAGAGTCACCAGACCCTGATAACCAAGAAATTACTTTGATTATCAATGTGTTTCCCAAAACTGTTGAAGAAGGCATAACAGCTAATTCCAGCTTATTGGATGTGGCAGAAACAATACAACAATCTCGTCGAGGAGAGTCTTCCCCTGCGACTGAATTTATGTTGGATGAATTGCCTGCTGTATTGATGAATATGGGTTTATCAGATTTAGAGGCTTGGGTTCTATATCTAGAATTTGATCAGGGTATAGTCGCACAAGTGATGATACTCCCTTATGAAGAAGACTTTAAGCCTTATCGAGATGTTGTTTATGCGATTGCATCAACAATCGTGATTAAGTAATTACAATCATCTATGTTTTGCATGTTCCATAGAATCGGTTAGAGTTATTGTATTGTTGAGTCCAAAAAGGGTTAGATATTATGGCAAATTGGGTAGAAGTGATCAAGACGAATCAATTGGAAGATAGCAAAGGCACAACCGTCTTTGTCAATGAGCGTGATATTGCACTCTATAAATATGAGGGCGACTTTTACGCACTGGATAATGAATGTGTGCATCGCGGTGGGCAACTCGGTGATGGTCACATGGATGGTCCGAATGTGATTTGTCCGCTACATCAATGGGATTATGATGTCAAAACAGGGGTGAGCCGATATGATGCCAGCGAAAAAGTTGCTGTCTATCCGACCCGTGTTGTCGATGACCGTGTGGAAGTGGATGCCGATGCTGTCCCACCAAAACCGGTTTTTGAGAGTGAATATCTTGGGCTGTGGACACGCCGTCACGACCCACTCGAACATGAGATGCACGATATTCATGGTTATTCCAAAGGCACACGCGAAATTGTTGAGCCGATGGGTAGTGAAAAACGCGATTATGCTAGTTTTGGCGACTTATATTTTTTACCGGGGCAACTGGCTGTTTTACCCTTATTGGATCATGAAGAAGTCAATACTGAGACGATTATTGGCTCACGACAAGATAAACCTTTGAAATTACGCGCCCCCATATTTGTCAGCCACATGAGCTTTGGAGCATTAAGTAAAGAAGCCAAAGTTGCATTAGCAATGGGGACGGCTGAATTTGGAACGGTCATGTGTTCGGGTGAGGGTGGGATGTTACCTGAATCACGCGAGGCGGCAGGGCAATATATCTTCGAGATGGCTTCGGGTTATTTTGGTTGGACAGAAGAAAATATCGCAAAAGCTGATGGTATTGAAATTAAGATGGGGCAAAGTGCGAAAGCAGGTCTCGGTGGCTTACTCCCTGGGCATAAAGTCCACGGCGATATTGCTGAAGTCCGCGGTATTGACGAAGGACAAGATGCCCGTAGCCCCGCCCGTTTCCCTGACATCAATAACCTGAGCGATATGAAAGAACGCATTAAGTGGATTCGCTCTGTAAACCCCAACATTCCGATTGGGATTAAATTTGCGGCGAGCCGTATCGAAGCAGACCTTGCGGCAGCGGTTGAACTCGATGTTGATTGGATTACACTTGATGGTCGTGCAGGTGGGACAGGAGCAGCAGGTAAACATGTCAAAGATAATATCTGTGTACCCTCTGTTTTTGCGATTCCCCGTGCGCGTAAATGGTTGGATGACCACGGTCATACCGACATCAGCTTGATTGTGACAGGTGGATTTCGTACCAGTGCGGATGTTGCTAAAGCGATTGCACTGGGTGCAGATGCGGTAGCTCTAGCGACATCGGTCATGATGGCGATTGGTTGTCAGCAGTATCGGGCGTGTAGCAGTAATAATTGTCCTGTCGGCATTGCGACGCAACGCATGGACTTACGCACACGGTTTGATGTGCAACAATCCAAAACACGTCTGGTCAATTACTTCGAGGCGATGACTGAACAGATGACTGAATTTGCACGGATGTGTGGCAAACGCAATATCCACGATTTGGGTTATGATGATTTAGCAACCACCAGTCACGAAATCAGCCTGCATACACCTGTTTTACATATGTAGATAATTGTGTTGGTCTAGCTCTATAATACATGGTGAACACCCCCTCTAAATCTCCCCCTAACGAGCTAAGGGGAGACTTCAGCTCCCTTCTTCAAAGATTTGGGGAAGGGCTGGGGATGGGTATGATGCCCATTCTATCTCTTACATAAAGCTATTTGGATTATGTGATAACTTGCAATGTACCCTAAATCTGCTATCGTAATCACGATATATTGATATACTTAACTCAAGAGTAAACTGTGACCCAACTCACTGATAAACCTTTACCGACACCCCTTGATATGCGCCGTGTCATTCCCATATTTTTGTTGGTCTTTGTCGATATGCTGGGGCTGACGATTATCTTGCCTTTATTGCACATTTACGCAGCAACCTATGGCGCAACACCCCTAGAAATCGGAATTGTGACTGCATCATTCCCACTTGCACAGTTAATTGGTGTGCCGATGATGGGCGCACTATCTGACCGCTTTGGACGTAAACCGATGCTGATTATCAGCCAGATAACAACCTGTCTGGGGTTTATCATGTTGGGGTTGGCTGGCTCATTAATCATGATTATCGTGTCACGGGTATTTGATGGCTTATTTGGTGCAAATATCTCGACAGCCCAAGCTGCACTTAGCGATATTACCGATGAAACCAACCGTACACGCGGACTGGGGATTACAGGGGCGGCATTTGGTTTAGGTTTTATCTTCGGTCCTATCATGGCGATTCTGGCATATGAGTTGACCGATTCACTTGCGATTGTTGCATTTACTGCCGCAATCTACTCCTTCATCTCACTGATTATCACATGGACGATGTTTGATGAAACCCTCCCACCTGAAAAACGTGGCAAAGGCATCACATTATCGATTAGCCCCTTGATTATTTTCCGCTATATCACCAAACCTGTGATTGGCTTTTTGCTGATTTTGATGTTTGCTCAACAGATTATCTTCTTCGGCTATGAGAGTTTGCTGGGTTTATTCACGCTTAGTCGATTAGGGTTACTGGGGCAGGGTAACGCTATTATATTCTTGCTGATTGGCATTATCTTGGTGACGGTACAAGTGCGTTTTATCGGCAAGTGGAGCGCAAAATATGGTGAAAAGCGTCTTGTCATTGGTGCATTAACCATGCTAGCCATTGGCTTATTGCTGACAGGCACAACACCCAATCAACCCCATCCCTTTTATGTGCGAGAATTGGTCGAAAATGAGTTATTATCACAAGATACCAGCAGTACCGAGGCGGTAATTGGTGAAATTGGGGTCGCATTACCTGAAAATGGGAATAATGGACTCAGTGGTGTGTTATGGATTTTGGTTTCCATTGCCCCTATTTCTATCGGCGCAGGCTTAATCCGACCTAGCATCAACAGCCTGATTACCAAACAGGTTAGCCAACAAGAATATGGTCAAGCTCTTGGCGTAAGCTCATCACTAGTGAGTGCTGCTAATGCCAGTGCGCCTATCATCGGTGGATTGATTTTTCAGACCTATGGCTCAACCGCGCCCTTTTTGCTCGGTGGGATACTTATGGGACTGCTAGTGATGGTTGCATCTGGTTTTTTGCGGAGCATCAATACTGCCCCAGCTTCTTAACCTGACGTAGACTCACCGTATGACCTTCGTTTCATCTATTATCTGCCTCATACTCTAAATCCCACGCTAAAATAAAAGATGTCAAGCTATATATTCTTGGAGAAATTCCTCATGAGACGATTTTTAATTTTTGCGATAAGTCTATTACTATGGGTTGTCACACTTCCGACGA
>CAYGTY010000143.1:0-16387 GCA_964352825.1 uncultured Anaerolineaceae bacterium | reverse complement strand
CGCTATCGCCTGACTTATCTTTTTTGTTTTTCTTGCTAGATTTACTGTTCTTGTTGGAATCACTAGAATTAGTATTGCTCTCTGTTCCATTTGAATAGACACGGAATTCTTCAGGGATATCTTGTAGCCCGATGAAACCTGCTCTTTGCTGACCATAATAATAGCCAACTTTCCACATAAAATCGGAATCGCATTTTCCACTCATTTCGTTACCTGTAAAACATAAGTTATGCGAGTCTGAATTACCTTGATTGCCATTTGATGAATTACTGTCAGAATCGCTTGAGATATATGAGCTAGAATTATCTTGCGAGCCGTTTGTACCATCAGAGTTGAAAACAGTAATTATTGTTTGTGAACCAACATCATCCCAAGGATGTGTCAAAACATTTGTCCAATTGCACCATTCTGGGGTAGCAGGTGTCCAGCCTAATCCTTGTGAGGTTAATTTGGCGGAAACACAGCGATTTTTACCTGCATGAAAATGGACTTGTGTTTGGTCAACCACACACTGAACACCATCTTCGCAGGGGATGAAATAAGTCCCTATAGTTGTTATTGTATTCGTTGGTGGTGAGATATTTTCTGCCACAAATTGACTTTGTATCGGCGCAGATGCACTACCTGCTGGAATACAAATCGATTGTCCAGCAAAAATTTGTGTTTGGTCAGATATACCATTTAATTGTGCAACAGTATTGAGGTCAACGCCATAATTCAAGGAGATGCGAAATAAATTTTCCCCACTTTGCACATTATGTATTGTGCCATTACAAGTACCCTGAGATGTAACCCAAGCGAAACTTGTGACAATAAAAAATACAAGTAAAACCATTACTTTTTGTATCGTCGTAAACATAAATTAATCCCAAGTATCTATATTGTGCCATGATGTAATTAATTATGTTATTATTGCCGACCTATTCCTTTTTTGATTCAGTACCATAGTCCCTTAATGGTATTTAATTTGTTATGTATATAAACCTGATTCATATTTCTTATCCATTTCTGATTCAATATCATGATGTGGGTATGCTATAATTTGCCAATTAACTACCTCTTACTAGGTAGGTCTGAAACTTAAATTAGATGAATATAGGATTTATATTGTGAGTAAGGTTACAAGACGCACCTTAGCTAATGGCTTGACGGTGATATTAAAAGAAGTACATAGCGCGCCTGTTGTGAGTTGGTGGGTGGCTTATAAAGTAGGTAGCCGTAATGAGCCTACGGGTAAAACGGGTATTTCCCACTGGGTTGAACATATGATGTTTAAAGGCACAGAACAATTTCCTGCTGGTGTGATGGATCGTGAAATTGATCGTGCGGGTGGGCAATGGAATGCCTTTACATCAATGGATTATACAATGTATTATGAGACGCTACCTGCTGATAAGATTGACATTGCCATGCGCTCCGAAGCAGACCGAATGGTGAATGCAACCTTTGATCCTGAAGAAACTGAATCTGAAAGGACGGTTATCCTCTCTGAGCGACAAGGTGCAGAGAACCGCCCGACATTTTGGTTACAAGAAGAAGTGCGTGGGGCAGCCTTTCGTGTACATGGCTATCATCATGAAATCCTTGGTGATGAAACAGATTTGCGAACCATGAGCCGTGATGATTTATATAATCACTATCGTTATCATTACAGTCCTTCCAATGCCATTGCTGTTGCTGTTGGTGCATTTGATACAGATGAGATGATGGCAAAAGTTGAAGAATATTATGGCTCGATTCCAGCGAGTGATGTGCCTGCATTATTTGTGCGTCAAGAACCCCCACAACACGGTGAACGTCGTGTCACAGTAGAACGACCAGGGAAAACAATGTTTTATGAAATATGTCACCGCGTACCCCCTGCAACACATGAAGATTGGGCAAAACTCGAAATCCTTGACAATATCTTCACTGGTTCAAGTGGCGCATCGGATAATAAGACCAGTTGGTTGTATCAAACCTTGGTGAAAACAGAGGTAGCTGCAAGTGTCGGTGGCGGAATCAACCCGACAATCGATCCCTACTTGTATAGCATCATCGTGACCTTGCGCGAAGGACGGACTATCGAAGAAGCTGAAGCGATTATGCTGGCACAAATTGAAAAACTTCAAACTGAGGGCATCACAGAAGCAGAACTACAAAAAGCGAAAAAACAAGCCAAAGCCGCATTTGCCTATAGTACCGAGAGCGTTACAGAGCAAGCCTATTGGTTAGCACGCTCATTTATCTTGGGCGAAGATGATTGGTTTGAAGATTATGTAGACGGTTTGATGGCAGTTACCTTGGATGATGTACGTGATGTAGCAAATCGCTATCTGACACCTAAAAATCGTGTGGTTGGTATCTTACTCCCGATTGACCCTGAAGCAGAGGCGGTGTAATTATGGTAATGAATCAAACAATACAATCGAGTTTCCCAACATCCGATAACATCACACGAGTTGAACTTGATAATGGCATGATTATCTTAGCATATGAGAATATGGCTGTGAAATCTGTCAATATTATGGGGTCAATTCACGCAGGCAGTATTTATGAGCCTGTAGAGAAAAATGGTTTAGCGTCGTTTGTTGCAAGTACCTTAATGACTGGAACAGCGAGTCGTGATTTTGACCAAATCCATAGCGAATTAGAAGACATTGGTGCGGATGTTAGCTTTCGCAGTCATGTCCATAAAGTAGGCGTATCAGGTAAAGCTCTCGCTGAGGATTTATCAATTATCCTAGATATTGCTGCCGATGGTTTCCGTAATCCGACTTTCCCAGAGGAACATATTGACCGTTTGCGTGGCGAACGTCTGACATGGTTGCAATACAGTAGCTTTAATACACGCTATCGTGCGGGAAAAGCAATGCGCGAAGCACTCTATCCTGAAACTCATCCTTATCACTATGGAACATATGGTACAGAAGAGACCATTCCACAATTAAGTGTCGCTGATTTACAAGCCTACCATGCTAAACATTATGGTCCTCGTGGCATGATTCTTGTGATTGTTGGTGCTGTCCCTGCTGATGATGTAATTTCAATGGTCGCTGATAAATTTGGCAGTTGGGAAAACCCTGACCAGCCCGATGTTATCGATGCACCGCCAATCAATGAGTTTACAGGTCAACGCCGTAGCTTTGTGTTTGTCCCAGGAAAATCCCAAGCGGATATTAATATGGGCGTGATTGGACCCTCCCGTTATGCTGAGGATTATATTGCGGCACAACTCGCAAATAGTGTTCTGGGCGAATTCGGTATGATGGGACGCATTGGTAAGAGTGTACGCGAAGAAAAAGGTCTTGCTTACTATGCGTATAGCCGTGTGGGTGGTGGTCATGGACCTGATTCATGGACGGTGAGTGCGGGTGTCAGCCCTGAAGATGTCGAATTGGCGATTGATAGCTCGTTGGAAGAAATTGAAAGACTGATTAGCGAAGAAGTCTCTGATGATGACATTGCCGATAACCAAAGTTACTTTGCTGGACGGCTACCTTTACGGTTAGAGAGTAACGAGGGTATCTCCTCACATATTCATGGGATGGAAAGTTATAAACTTGGTTTAGATTACCTCGCACAATATAAAGATATGATTTATAGCATCACCAAAGAAGATATGTTGGCTGCTGCACAGCGTTATCTCAAGCTGGATGAAATCGTGGTTGCTGTGGCAGGACCTGAATATACAAATTATAAACCGATTGCTCCATCACAAACCGTACCCGTCCGCGCAGAAATTTTACGCTCAGGACAACCACTAGAAAACTCAGTCTATCCACTTGATGAAGACGAGAATGCGATTCACCTTGGCGCAATCAAAAATGGTGAATTGGTTGGTGTTGCTTCGATTTTCAAAGAAGATGCGGCCCGTAAAGACTTATCCCATGCGTGGCGTTTACGTGGGATGGCAACAATAGAAGCTGTGCGTGGTGAAGGTCATGGTAAACAATTGGTTGAAATGGCGATGCAGTATATTGCATTTCGAGGTGGTGGCAATTTATGGTTTAATGCCCGTCCGGATGTACAAGGCTTCTATGAGAAATTGGGCTTCCAAGTTGAAGGCGAACCTTATGCCATTGATGATGGGACGGACCGTATTTTCATGTGGCAGACGATACCACCAATCGAGACTGACTAATGCGCGCGGACTTACTTAAGCTCAAAAACTTGGGTGAGAAAAGTGTTGATTGGCTGATTGCTGTGGGTATTGAAACACCGCAACAAATCGAAGAATTGGGAGCAGTTGAAGTCTATCGGCGTTTACAAGAGCAATATTCTGTGAATCGTAATATGCTTTGGGCATTGCAAGGTGCGCTGATGGACTTGCCCTATAATCGCTTGCCAGAGGATGTTAAACAAGCACTGCTAGTAGAGCTTGAGTAAGAATATGCTATTTGTATATTGGCTGTTATAGGTTACATATAAATTCATCCTTGCATCTCCCCTTACTGGAGGTTGGATAATAGCTTTAAGGTGAGTAGAAAGCTATGAATGATAATGAAAATTGGCGAATTTTCACAATTGAGTCGTATAACAGTCAAAACATTACGCTATTATGATCAAATTGGTCTGCTAAAACCTCAAGAGGTGGATACATTTACAGGGCATCGATATTATTCTTTAGCCCAATTGTCACAAGTGAATCATATTCTTGCGCTGAAAGCACTTGGTTTATCACTTGAACAAATTCAAGATGTCTTAGCCAACGACCTATCGGATTATCAACTGATGACAATGTTAGCGGTCAAAAAGTCAGAGCTTCTACAAACCCTTTCAGACGTTCAAAAACAAATTGAACGACTGGATACTCGTATCCAATATGTTATGCAGGAGGGGAAAATGCCTGACTACGAAGTTATTGTAAAGCCAGTTAAAACACAAAGGGTGTTGTCTATTCGTCAACATCTAGAAGATGGGTCACTGATTGAGCCATTACTTCATCAAATCTATGAGATTTTACAAGCACAAAACATTGAATCTGTCGGCGAGTGGATGACCTTATATCATCATGAGGGCTTTCGCTCAGATAATTTAGATGTTGAAATCGCTATCCCAATCGGAGACCACGATATAGAGACTATCAAATTAGATGATAAGTCTGTGATGACGGTTCGCACAATTGAAGGGCATGAGACTGTTGCGACGGTTATTGAACGTGGGCAAAACGAAACGTGGTCAAACAGTTATTATGCGCTGAGTGACTTTTTGGAACAACATCATTATGAACTGATATTGCCAACGCGTGAAGTATACATAACGGATGAAAATGATCCTTTAGCATGGTTGGTGGAAATTCAATATCCCGTGAAGAAAGTTGTTGAATCTCGTTCTTAGCCATCGAATACGTTTTTTAATATGTACATGATAGGTTTCGTGAAATCGCGAGACCTATTTTTTTGTAACGTTTTGGCTATAGTAGGGTTTAATAGGGCAGAGTATAAAGTATAATACTATAAAAAGACCAATCGGTCTTATTTTGATAAACCAATCAGAAAGAAATGTTATGACACAAAAACGTGTAGTCATCACGGGTATGGGGCTTGTCAGTCCCGTTGGCAATACAGTAGACGAATCTTGGGCAAATATCCGCGCGGGAAATTCGGGAATCGGCTGGATTACATTATTTGATTCGGATCTCGTTGAAAATCGAGTCGCAGGTGAGGTTAAAGGCTTAGACCTAGAAGCGATCTTCGGTAAACGAGAAATGCGCCGTATGGATAGGGCTCAGATGCTTGCATTAGTTGCTGCAGATGAAGCTCTAAAAGACGCTGGCATTGAAGTGACAGATGAAAATAAATACGATATTGGCTGTGTCATCGGTTCAGGTATCGGTGCAATAACAACCGTGGTGAACGCATTTCAGGGTTTTGACGAAAAAGGACATCGTGGTGTTAGTCCTGTTATTGTCCCTTCTTTATTGCATGATGGCATTAGCGCGCGTGTTTCGATGCAATATGGGCTGAAAGGTCCTAATTACAATATCACCTCGGCATGTGCAACAGGCAATAACGCGATTGGGGATGCCGCTGACCTCATTCGGTTGGGGCGTGCAAAAGTGATGGTAGCAGGTGGGAGTGAAGCCTGTATTATGCCTGTTGTGATTAGTGGTTTCAATAATATGAAGGTTTTAACGCATCAAGAAGATGTACCTGAAAACGCCTCACGCCCATTTGATGCAACCCGTGATGGGTTTGTTGCAGCTGAAGGTGCTGGTTTACTTATCCTTGAAGAACTTGACCATGCGCTGGAACGGGGGGCAACGATTTATGCTGAGTTGACTGGTTATGGTCATACTTCGGATGCTTTCCATGTGACAGCTCCCAATCCTGATGGTGAAGATGCAGCAGAAGCAATCAAACGCGCCATGCAAGAAGCACAGATTAAAGCACATGATGTGAGCTACATCAATGCACATGGCACTGGTACAAAACTCAATGACAGTAGCGAAACTCTTGCGATTAAAGTTGCGTTGGGCGAACATGCTTATAACATCCCCATTAGCTCAACTAAGTCCATGACAGGGCATATCCTTGGTGCAACCGCCGCCGCCGAAGCGATCTTCTCAGTTAAGGCAATTCAAGATAACTTTGTGCCCCCCACAACCAATCTGGATAACCCTGACCCTGAATGCGACCTTGATTACATTCCGAATGTTGGGCGCGATGTACAAGTTGACCATGTATTAAGTAATTCATTTGGTTTTGGTGGTCATAATACAACGATTGTGATTAGTCGCTATCAAGCCTAATTCTATTAAAAAGGGCGGGTGGTGTGTCGCCCTAATTTTGCCTTATCTAAGGTTTATGATTTTCTACAGATTCACCAATTGCAACGGATGTAATCCAATCTAATGCCGATACGCCATCAACTTCAACGCGATAAATATCAGAACGTGGCAAAATGCAGTGTTGGTCATCATCTGCAAGGAAATAACGGAAATTAGAAATTGCATCGACTATTGCTGTTAAACTCTCACCCAAAGAGAAAGCTATATAGGCATCAGGGTCTTTTTCACCTGCTGCAAAATAGCGTTGTTGCACATTATCAAAGCGGAAATTAAATTGAGCAAATGTATGGTTGGGATAGGCTTCACCTAATCCAATATAATAATTGGCTGTCGTAAATTCGCTTAAATCAGGTGCGGTATCTGCTAGGGCATCTGTATAAAAATCTGGCACACCCCATAATTCACTTAAATCAGTTGGTGTATCAAAGATTGTGCCGAGTGAGTCTCCCATTTGTGTAACAATTACTTCGGGATAGGCTTCGATGATAAAGGGTATGGCAATGGCTGAACCAACACTGCCAGCACTACATCCTGTCACAAAGACCGAGTCGGGTTCGGGCATATAGTCAATAGTGAAGTCAACAGCCGACATGAGGTTATCAAACCCTTTATGATGAACAACAACATCATCTCCATAATCTGTCACTTCACTCCCCATATAGACATCCCCTGTACACGATGGCGCAAAGATAAATGTGGATTCTGCAAATGGATTATCAGGATTGTCGAAGTCAAAAATGCCATTGCGATAAGAAACAGGCTCATTCATGCTGGCTTGCTGTTTATAGAATGTACTTCCACTACGACAGGTATCTTGATTCCAACAACCGCCACCCCCTTGGAAATAGAGAACTATGTTTTCATTCCCAGGGCGCACCCAAAATTGGAAATCCGTATCATGGGCGCATCGTGTTTCACCAGCAGGCAGAATCGTATGCCAACCATCATCTAGAGCTTCATCCACAAGCGAACACTCACCATCAATCATCCACTCTCCGTCGCTACACTCGGCTTGGGCTGAAATTTGAAAAACTGAGCTAAATAAAACAATCAAAATAACTTGAACATAAACGCGCATTGGTCTTTCCATTCTCAAATAAGTATTATTTGTAGTGTATGCGTGATGGGAAGGGTTCTTCAATTACCAGATAGACCAATACAAAATGCGGAGAGGGCGAAAACATGATCGCCCAATAAATTATGTTGTAATTTCGGCAAGGATTTTTTCAAATGCGCTATCGGCTAATGCCCGCATCTCATCATCAGTACGGTCTTGGATAGGGTGCGGAACAAACACAACGGCTGGGTCAAACCCGAGTGATTTTGCTTGTGCCTCTGCTGCACTTACAAATTCCGTTGATGCCACAAACATGGCTGGGATACCGCGTGATTCTAAATCTGTGATGTCATGCACACTGCACGACGTACATGATCCTCAATCGGCAAGGGCTTCGATAACGACATCACATTCGGTTACGATTTGATGTTTGAGGTCAACAGGTGCGACCCGTGCAAAGGTCGGTTTCTGATAGCGTTTTACTGCGATGCCTTGCTCACTTAGTTTTTCTTCAATCACATCAAGGAAAATATCGCCTCGCGCTTTAGAAATATCAAGCAAACCCACAACCTTGCCATCTAAAGATGATAGTCGTGGATTTCGTTCACGGTGAGCAGGTTGTAATTCGCCTGTTGGGTCAAGTAAGATTTGCATATGTTACTCCATTTTGATGATAATCAGTTTGACTTAAGATTTGATAGGGACTGTTACAGGTGAGCTACCTTTACTGCCTGCCGCCCATCCTCCAATAACTGCTGACCATAACCCTGCTGTGCCACCTGTATGCACAATCAATAAACCGCCATCACGGAACTTTGGGATTTGTGCTTCTGCAAAATGAACAGGGATACCTTCTGCTATATCATTTGCACCTCGTATGAGGTCTTTGCCATCGAGTGTCAGATGTTTAGCAAGTTCTTGACGGAAACGCGCTTTTGACCACTCCGCATCATGGAAAACCCTCTGGTGTTCGGGTGTGATAACTAAAATCGCATCCGATGCCATAACAAATTTACTGTGGCAAACAGTGCGTAAAGTGAGCGCAATACTCTTGGTCAAGGATTCGGGATTCCGTGATTGTTGGTCAGCGATACCATGTACACCATCCCCAGCAAATAATGTGACTGTGGATTCGTCAGGGGAGAAACCTCGTTCAACTGCCAATGATTCCCAGTAGGAGTCATGTTCACGTTCTGGAAAACAGAATGTATATTTCCCAGGATGACCAAGTGCAGCACGGTCAACACCCCCCGGTTTACCGCCTCCAATGTTACGGATGACCAATTGTAAAGCGCGTCCAATGGTTGCATTAGCTCGATTGCCCTGACCGAGAGCATTAATACCAGAGTTCATCCCAATTTTATCGATGATGGGTCCATTGACAATAATAATAGGACTCGAAAAATAAGTGGTCGCCAATACACCGTGCATACAAAACTCGTCAAGACAAGCGGCCTCAACAGCAGCAAGTACAACAGGTAGATACTCAGGTTTACAGCCTGCCATAACAGCATTAATTGCAATTTTCTCTATCGTAGCAGGCACATTATCAGGGGGGATAATGCCGACGATTTCACTCGGTGAGCGTGTTGTACCTGCTAACATCTTGAGGACACGGGCTTCTGTCGGTGGAACAACAGGTAAACCATCCGACCAACCGCGTTCATAAGCAAGCTCAAATTCATCTTCTAATTCAGCCACTTCAATTCGCCGTGCTTGTAACTGTGTATCACCAAATTTGTACGCCAACTTTTCTGGCATATCGGGGTCTACTGATTTCGACCCGCATCCAGGGCTAAATTCTGATAAGTCTTTACCGAGGCTACCTATACCTGTTAAGTCACGCCACGCTTGACGACTCCAGCCAATCAGCCGTGTAACTTCTTGTCCATTTTGAATTTGAATTAAAGTGGGTACAACTTCAATATCAAGTCGATAAGAGACTTCCAATTCCCTATCATCAATCACATTATCGATTGAGTTTGGGAAGTTAGGGTTGTCTTGTGAATGAACTCGTAAATTATGGAATGCTTGGATGTCACTAAAAACGGCATCAATCAATTGACATGTTGAACAATCTTCTTTAACAACGGCTATAAACCCAGAAAAATTATTTGGAATAATTGTCATAAATAGTCTTTCAAAATAAACTTATGAGTCTAATTGTACCGTTTGGTGAATACATCATGCAAGCAATTGGACTCCTTGCTTGTCGGTTAAATGGAATTAAGCTATGCTAAGCATATGTTGATATGGAAAGGCAGATTGATGTCGCGTTTAATTAAATTGCTCGTATCTTGCTTATTATTGATGATGACAATTCCACTGATTGCACAAGACCAAGCAACAGGTGCGGTTTATGCTACAGGGGAGAGTGTGGTCACGATTAATGTACCACGCTTGAATGTCCGTTCCGAACCTAGTGACACACTCTATGGCACAGTTGTCCATACGATTGCGATACAAGGTGAACGGTATCCTGCCGAGGCTTTCTCGCGTGATGGTGAATGGGTACTGATTCGTATATCAGGGGATACAGCATGGGTCTTACGTAGTGCTGTATTGTTGACCAACCCTGAAAACCTACCCATTATTGGCGAAGTAACACCAGAGGAAGATGCTGCAATGTGGGCATTAACTAATCAGCTAGTTGACTATATTAAATCAACTGTCGGCGTTCGCGACAACCTCAATATCCGCCTTGCACCCGGCATCCAAAACCCGATAATTGGACGAATTCCGTATCCTGAACGCGCTTATCCTGTTAATCTATTTGCAAACGGTCTATGGTATCAAGTGGAATATCAAGGTACACAAGGTTGGGTCAGTGCTGTTTATGTCACCTTTCCACCGGGGCTAGTTGCACCAACAATTACAAACAATGCACAAGGGTAATAAGATGAAGTTGAATGAAATTTTCACCGAAGGGACGGAATCACGTCAAGCGTTTGGTAAATATTATGCAATACTCGCGATTATCGTGATTTTGAGTGTTTTGGGAATGTTGGCACTCGCTACACAAGGATAGTCACTTTGCTCGCAGGTAATGATAAATAATTAGACAAAATTTGATGCACCGTCAAAATGGATGGTGCATATTCTACTCATAATCTTCTTTACCCTCTGCCCAATAATCCTCAAGTGACACACCCAATCCATCTGCAATGCGATTGACATAGGCATAATAGGCAACAACTTGAGCAATATCTAGGATGGCGCGGTCACCAAACCCGACTTCTCGTAATGCAATAACATCAGCTTCGATCATATCCCAAGGGGTTCGTGTCAGCTTTGCAGAATAATCTAACATCTGCTTATCGGCTGATGATAAATGGGCTTGTGTATAGTCTGTTTCAATTTGTGTCGTTAAATGTTGATCTCCAGTCAACTGACGGAGGTTACGCGCATGATGCTTGAGTCAGTATTCACAACGGTTAATTGCCGATACGACAACACCTATCATCTCACGCTGTATTTTTGATAGGGGTGATTCACCGTGCATCAGGGTTTTATATAAGTGTAGATGATCGATAAGTGATTGTGGATTGAGGCTATGGATTTTCATGATATGGTCAACATTATCACTTTTTGCATCACCTGCACGTTGATACGCTCGTTTTACCTCACCAGTCGCTTCAGATTCATGAATTGTCTCAACCCATGCGGTTTTTTTATGACTGTCGTTCATATTCAATTATGCTACCTTTATTTTATTATTTATCTGTGACGATAACACGTTTGCAAAAAACATGCCCGAATATTTGTTTTTGGTTTGTATTGCGCTTTCCTACCGATAGAAAATCATAGCTTTATACCTTTTTTATGACAATATAGTAAAAACTAGCATAAAATTTAAATATTGAACTTATACGATTTAGGAAAACCATAGCGTGTCAATTAATGTAGAAGAAGTTTTGGTCGAGGGTGAAACAACACTTGGGCGTTACCAAGTCGAAATCCTTGCACCTGATAATAATGGATGGTCACCTGCGGTTATGGCAATTGAGGCACTTGTCTCAAATTATCGCTTGCTTCTTAAGCCCTTCCGCAAAAAATATGAACATGCTAGCATTCCTAATTATTATATTTCATCGGTTGATGAGAATGTAATTGACGATCACCCATGTATTTCTATCTCGATTAAAACAGGGCATGTTTTTCATCTTGTTATTCCTCGTCGTCATCGCAAATCTTTGTATAATGATCTTATTAAGATGCGTGTGCCTAAGCCGAAATTCAAAATGGACGAAAATGTCGCGCGTAATGATATTCAACGCCTTGTCAAATTCTTTGAACGTTGGCAAACTGTTTAAATGCTTATAAAAAACACTGACAAAGGGCAAGCGTAGGGTAAGAGTAAGGTTAGCAACCAGTTTTATTGTCTCACAATTTTTACACTATATTTACAACTCCATAATAGTGTGATTGATGAGACAATATGTATCCCTTAAAACATTTATTTATAATACTGATCAGTATACTCTTTCTTTTGACCACTGCTTGTATTGGTCAGTCTGCCTCATCAGTGCAACCTCTTGCAGATGAAAATTTATCCAGAACATACCAATTCACGGGGCATCCCGATTACCCTTCAAATTTACAACTATCCAAGCAAGCTGACGATATAAATTATTCGGCGCAAGTAAGTGATTTTGCTGGGAAAATTATCGCAACCATCAATAATACAGAACTACGTCAAATGGAGTTTACAATCCCAGCAGGTGATAAACAATATTATGTGACAATTGCGGCTGTCGAAGAAGCTTGGTTAGAAAATGTCACCATTACAGTCAACCCGCTGAGTGATGAATCTACCGCAAATAAACAACCCCGCGATGTGCAAATTGCTTATTCAAAGTCTTCACCGACCTGTGAAATTTGGGTCACACAAGAACAGATGATATACCTCTTTGCCCAACCCTTGACTAGTGCATCGGCTGTCATGGCGTTACCTACAAATATCCCATTTATTGCTGATGCGCGTACATCGGAAGGTTGGTATCGTTTGACAATAGATAATGTTGTGGGATGGGTAGATGGCAATATTGTTAATTTGAATGGCGATTGTGTCGGTTTGCCAGTTGATACGATGATTCAGTCGACTTCGGTCAATGATGGAACATCAACAGCACCTTTTGATGTTGACCGTCATTATTTTTCTATTGATGGCAATCGTGGTGGGATGTTTGCGAACAAAGTCTCTTATCCGAATGGGGACAGCACCGATGTGATACAAACAACGCTCTCGAATGTGCAAGCCAATCGGACAATTGGTATTGTGATGAATTGCTATGGTACAGGCTCAGAATTGCTACGCTGGGGACAGTCGCAAAGTACAACCTTAGCATGTGGTGATATGTTGGAATTGGAGTTTTCTACAGTCTCAAGTGATATATTGCTGACTGTGATTTTGTCTGCTGGAAGCGGACAAAAATATGTTGATTACCAGATGGTAGCAATGCCACTAGCCCCTATGGATGAAGACCAACATGTTCTATCAATTGATCGTAATCAGGGTGGAGTTATCCAACAAAGTGTTTCTTTCCCGAATGGTGATGCCCATGATATGATTGCTGTTTACGCTCATAACTTACTGACAACATCTCCAAATAATTTCCGCCAAGTTGCATTTGTGATGCAATGTAGTGGATCTGCCACTGAAAATCTGCGCTGGGGGCAGGATAACGCTGATAAAGGTTGTGGCGATACATTAATGTTGACCCTGACACAAGCCGAAGCCGTACGCTATTTACAAGTGCATATTCCAAATACCGCTGGACAGAGTTTTATTGATTACACACTCTACGCATTACCTTCTGCGCCAACTGACGATACATTCTGGTTTGGTGCAGACCGTGAATATGGTGGGTCATTTAGCGAAACGGTTTCTTCACCAATGGGCGATACTGGCGATAGTATTCAAATTGCTATGAGCAACTTAACATCAATTGAACCCAATCACTACCGTGAAATGAATCTGACACTATATTGCGATGGTTTTAATCTTGAAAATATACGCTGGGGGTTGCCAGATAGTCCTAATTTATTGTGCGGACAGACTGTCACGACAACATTTATCTACTCTGCCAATCAGCAAAATATTGATGTTATCACGCTGGACAGCACTGCCCAAACCTATATTAATTACACATTGGTTGTTGCACCGAAGCCGATTGTTGTCGATCCATTTATTGAGCCAGCGAATTAAGCATCAACAAACAGTGGAACATTTAATTTCCAAGCAATGTACATGGCATGGAAAAATGCCAGAAATTCATGAACCGTGTCATCATCGCTAGGGTCAGCAGTCATTGTAAAGGGTGTACGTGTGCGAATTTCTGCATCAGGCGATGAAATGATTTGGATATCGGCTGCTTCTATATCGCGCTTTATAGCATGGAAGAACAGTAACAATATGGCAGCATGATTCGGTATGATATGTTCTCCAACACCAAACATCATTTCTAACATTTGGTCACCCGAAACACGGATTTCACCAAGTCTGCGCTGTGGTGAAATGGGTAGCTCAAAATAGGTGCGCTGACCGTCTTCGGCATTATCAACATCACGCAACATTTTTACAGATGATCCATCATAACCAAACTCTTGGATGCCCTTTTTAAGCAATAACCATATAAGCGGTTCATCAGGGACTGGGAGTCGGTCAAGTAGATAGGCTTCTGCCCGTGCAGTAATAGGGTACTGGATGAATCCCATACAACCAAAAGGCTTACCAGCGCGATTGGCGGGGCATCCTTTACAGTGATGTTCTAGTGGGTCGAGGTCTGCAACATGGTCAAGTAAATCTTGAACGATAACAACCTGCTTTTCACCCTCTCCATCAGGTGTGCTTTTTGTAAATTCAAACCCCATATCGGATGGAGAACGGGTATCCCCAGCCTGGCGAAACCATTGAATAACAGCTTCAGCACGTTCTCTTTCTTTGAGGCGGTCAAGAATACCATTTGAGCTTAAGGTTTGTTTAGGTACGCAATCATATGCGATGATATAGTCAATTGCCATTTAAATCACCATATTCCAATTTCTATTAAATTTTTCCGAATTTCTATGTACTGAATAGTATTCATATTCAATAATCGTACTGTTGCTTCACCCTCTAATGTCAGACCTACTATTATACCTGTAGCCTGTGTTTCAAAATGCTCTGCCCAGACTTTTGTTCGAGGATTAAAAAGGGGGATTAGCTTGCCATTCTCAATTGTTGCAATATCCGTTCCCTTATGATTATTACATTTAAAACATGCCCAAGCTAAGTTGTCTATATCATCACTCCCACCATGACGCGGAGGGAAAATATGATCAACTTGATGACTATATTTAGATAATGATTCAGGTAATTTACAGTATTCGCAGCGGTTATCTATTGCACGTTGTTTTACCGCATCGCGTATCGTTGTTGATAGTCTACTCACTTGTTGTGCATTGCCTTTAGTGCTTTAGCTTTCAGAAGCGTGACAAACCCATTAACTTCTATCATTTGTTGAAGTTCGTTATCTTCATCTTGAGATAGTTGCCCCATTTTATTTTTCTCTGTAAGTTCATCTGCGCGTGCTTGTTCTTCTGGTGTTGCCTTATACGCTAGTATTTCTTCAGGTGTCGCTTTGTCAACTAAGTAATCTAAAAATGAATCATATAATGGTGTCAAACTATTGAGTGCCATGCTGATACACACCTATATTATCTATTATCTTATCTGACAATAATTATAGCATATCTTGATTTACAACTCGTCGTCATTTCCTAATGAATATTCAAGATACCGCTCTGGGTTATGCTCATCGAGCCAGCTATCACATTCATCAATGAGCCATTGCCCAAATGTATCGAGATAAGTCCGCAGTATCTGTTTTGAACCTGTGGGAGATACAATAAAATCAACTGCTTGTTTCACTTCGGATTCATAGGCGGGGTAGTGTTTGAGGATATAATCCACTGATATATCAATATCGCGTGTATGAATAGCTTCATCTGCTATCACTAGACCAAACATTGCGTGAATCATATTTTTGCTAATACGTTTACACCAATAACGAATGTTATCAGCAGAGTTATCGTCGTCTATTGCTTCAATCGCTTCTTGAATATCAGGTTCGATTTGTACGATGTCATCATTCGCAATCGCAAGACGAATATCACGGTCACTAAAGCGATAGTTAGTGACATCAGGAGACATATCTATTCCCCAAATACACACGGCGTGGGTTTTGAGAATAAATGCTGAAATTGAAAATTCTGCTGGGTCATCCAATAGCCAACCATGCGTCCAAATTTCCATTTGAATATCGGAGACTATATCATGCTTTGCCCTTAGTTCTGCTTCAGCAAGGGGTAGCCAATCACGCATAACCAATTCGGGTTCGGTGTAATACTCAAGGACTGCAAAAACATCAATATCAGATGTGCCGACAGTCGCTAATCCACGCGGAATACTGCCTGTAATATAGATGCTATGAAGGTCATCGCCTATATTATTGACAAATGCTTTGACAACATCATCAATGACACCCTTATAGATGGGGTCTATATACTCTTTTTTT
>CAYGTY010000142.1:10472-16399 GCA_964352825.1 uncultured Anaerolineaceae bacterium | reverse complement strand
CCTTAAATTGAATAGTACATAGACAGACGCTAGCCATGTCAGTATTGAGTAATCCAATTATGGACGATGAGATGCAACAAGAAATTGAAAACTATACTGAGCTTAAAGCCTATATCGCGGAGGAGACAGCAACCCTACGCCATACGATTCTGCTTTATGTGGTGAAGTCACGCTTGGCATTTGGCGATTCTGCGCGAGTGATGGCAGATGATATCCTCAATGATATGGTGCGTGAAGCTCTCAATCATGCCCATCGCTTTGACCCGACCCGACCACCCAAAGCATGGTTACTCGGTATTGCAGTCAACCTCATTCGTCGTCGGCAAGCCAAGCAAATCTCGCAAAATCAACGTGAACCGCTGATACGTGATTTATACCCACATACGCAAGCTGATTTTAGCGATGATGATTTATTCGACCGCCTCAGCCAATATAGTAGTCACAATCCAGAACGCGCGCTGGAAGAAAGCCAAGCGGTAAGTGATTTACTGGGACTTATATCAGAGAGTGACCAGCAGATTATCCGTCTGGCAATTTTGGATGATCTAAATGGGTCTGCCCTTGCCCGACGTTTAGGCATTGCCGAAGGGACAGCACGGGTTCGCTTGCATCGTGCCATTAACCGCTTGCGAATTGCCCGTCAAGCACGAGACAAAGGAGATGCTCATGAGTAATCTCAATCATCAGCAACGTGAAAAACTCAGTTATCAATATACAGTCGCCCTCGAACAGGGGGATATGGATACACTCGCACGGATTCTATTTTATGCCGAGACTGACCCAATGCTCGAAGACATGATTATCGGTGTGAATCAGGTGATTATATCAGAATCCTTATCAGACGAAACATCAGTTAACCCAAAGGAGAACAATACTATGCCCGTCTTTACACCAACTAAACGTAAACGCAGTATGAGCCGTACCCGCTGGACAGTAAGCGCCGCCATCGTTGCCTCGCTTTTATTCAGTGCCTTCGCTATCTTTTTTGCAAGCGAATCAACTCCGCCTAATTACAATGCCGAAGCAATTGTTATCGAAAATACACCCTTTGATAAAGAAGCCATCACCCGTCAATTTCTGGATGCCCTCAATGATAATGTGCCTGCGTTTTTACCTGATTATCTGACAGATGATTTTGTCTATGATGAACTTGGTATTGAACCGATGAATCAAATTGAGATGACAAAACATATTTTCAGCTTGAATGATCGCTTTACAGAGTTTCACTTTTTCATGAGCGACATCAGCCAATCCGATACACGCCTCTATGCAAGCCTGACACTAAAAGGCTTACATCGTAATGCAGCAGGGCAAGAACTCAACTATATGACAACAGGCTTCATTAATGTGACTTTTGAAGGTGACCAAATCTCACGAGCAGAATTTACAATCAACATAGATGATTTCATGGAACGCTATGCCCCACGTAGAGATGAAGTACCACAAGCAAGCGATTTGTATCAGTTGCCACCCGATGATTTTGATACGGGTATACAGAGTCAAGAGATTTCTGTTGATGATGAGAGTGTGCGTGGCATGAGTCTGAACATCAATGCAGGTCACTCTGAATTACTAATAGGCTCATTGCCCGATACGATTTTGCAAGGCACGATTCATAATGTCGGTGCATATCAATATAGCGAAAAAGGGGAGCGGATTAAGATTATTAGTATCGAAAATCACCCCTACTACTTGCTTGATGACAATGGCGAAGCACCGCAATGGGCGTTCAAAATTGGTGAAAATGTACGCACCGATTTGAATGTTACAACAGGGAATCGTGATGCCATGTTAGATTTAAGCCTAGTTGATTTGCAAGGTTTGACCCTGAGATTAGGTGGCGGATTGACTTCCCTCAACTTACCTGTGACGGGAGACAATTACCATGTCACCGTGACCATGTTATCGTCTTTGGGACGTTTGCGCCTAAACTACCCCAAGAAGATCGGGTTAAGAATTGATGCTTATGATGGTGTCTGGCAAAGCCAAAATTACAATCACTCCGAGCAAGTTATTAATTTGCAACTTGATGGCAGTCTGAGTGTGTTAGAAATGGCAGACTTTGAGTAATTGATTAAGCTATCCTTAAAATTGAGCATCCTACGGGGTGCTTTTTGATTTCTGTAATGGATTCAAAATAAAATCTTGTACAATAGATGATGTGTATTCATAGATAGAATCAGGACATCATCATGCAAACCTATCGTACCCTATTCATTTTAATCTTATGCATTGCCTCACTGACAATGGTCACGATAGCACAAGATGCAGAAGCCACCGAAGACCCCGATGCAGTATTTGGTGAAGACCTGACAATTGATTATCTGCTCGACCTTGAAATTGAGGGGAGCAAGATGTCCTATGACCAACAACTAGCAAATGGCTCAAATTATTTCCAATACATCGCCAGCTATACCTCCGAAGGCAATCGGATTCAGGGGCTCTTGACCATTCCCTTTGGGCTTGCCCCTGAAGGCGGATTTAAAGCCATCATCTTTAATCACGGTTATATTCCACCGCGAACATATGTCACCACAGAACGCTATGTCGATTATGTCCGTTACCTAGCAGAATCAGGATTTGTGGTATTTAAAATTGATATGCGCGGTCATGGCACATCAGAAGGCGAATCTGAAGGAACATACTTTTCCCCTGGATATACGATTGATGCGATTTCAGCACTTAAAAGCTTACAACAAGAAGATTATATCGACCCTGATGGCATTGGTATGTGGGGGCATAGTATGTCAGGAAACCTCGTTTTACGGGCGATGCTGATTGAGCCTGATATTCAAGCAGGGGTTATCTGGGCAGGTGCGGTTTATAGTTATGATGACTTTACGAAATACTCCATCACTGACCCTTCATTCACACCCTCTGCCAGCACATCCAATCGACCTGTAAGCCGAGGGACACAAATGCGCGAAGTCTATGGTCCATTGGACACATCAACACCCTTTTGGGCAGCGGTCTCCTTAACTGAGCATATCGAATACTTAGAAAATCCAATTCAGTTGCACCATGCGATTGATGACCCGATTGTCAATATTGGCTATAGCTACGACCTTGCAAATATTCTGACCGAGAATGAAAAACCACACGAGATTCATGCTTATCAAAATGGTGGGCATAATATCGGTGCGCCAGCATTTAATGAAGCCATGCGCCGAACTGTGGAGTTCTTCCGCGCCAATCTGTGAAAAAAGTAACAATCTCTGCCAGATTATTACGTCATAGTGTCCAAATGAATTGTCTTTTATTTGTACAAATTGACAAAATCAACGTAATCCTTATTTTAAATTAATGATTTTCGGCATATAATGTCGCTAGATACGTAAAGATAATCAACTAGGACAACAATAATGAATTTTGATGGTGTACTCTCCAATTTAATGATGGTTCCTGAAAAAATATGGCATGAAATGCACGAAGAAGGTGATGCCTGTGATGTGATCGTGCGGATGGAAAATGGGACAGTCTACACAGCACTATTTGCAACAATCCCCTATATCCAACGCCAAATGGAACTCACATTAATGATGACTGAGAGTGTTCCAGAAACACCCCCAGCGCAATATGCTATTTTGGATACTCCGCATGTAATTGTCACAACGCTTGATCGCGATGTGATTGAAAGTGCAATTGACAACCTTGTCGTACAAGATGTATTCGAGAGCCTATTTACACGCGTTACGGAAGACCATACTGACGAAGAAGAACGAACTAACAACGACGGTAGACGTGCCACACAAGAGGTCGCGGCAGTCGTGATTGAAGATGTTCTTGTTGTTGATGGTGCTTAATAAACTCACCTGACTCAACTGTATGTAACTGAACACAACACGAAGGCAGTCTCCCATTAGTGGCGGATGATGTCTTCGTGTTTTTGTTTGCCTCATTCTCCGCTATAATCCTCACATGGTTTACCGTCATAAAATAATAAAGTAGCGAGTGCTGAGTACCAAGTGCTGAGAGTTTTGTTTGACTTGGTAAACAATCAAACCGAACTTTCTACTTTTAACTTTCGACTGCTAATAAACAAATTTATCGATATTATCGAATCATCAACTATATAAATCGAGGAGAAATAATGCCTGAAGAACGCTATGAAGATAGCCAACTCTATAAAATCCGACATTCGACAGCCCATGTCATGGCGGAAGCGATGTTAGAACGCTTTCCCGAAGCTAAAATTGCGATTGGTCCACCAATTGAAGATGGCTTCTATTATGACTTTGACCTACCCGACGCAATCACAGAAGACGATGTGAAGTGGGTCGAGAAGCGCATGAAAAAGTTACTATCACAAACACATGAATTTGCTGTGCGTGAAGTATCACCCGAAGAAGCGCGCGAAATCTTCGCTGACCAACCCTATAAACTCGAACTGATTGATGACCTTGTCAACGGACGCACAGATGACAACGGCAATCAAATTGCTGAACCTGCTGAGTCATTGACAATCTATACACAAAGCAAGTTCACGGATTTGTGTCGTGGTCCTCACGTCGTCAGTACAAAAGAGATTAATCCCAAAGCCATCAGCATCACATTACGTCCTGTGGCAGGGGCATATTGGCGTGGTGATGAAAAACGTCAACAACTGACACGCATCTATGGAACAGCGTGGGAATCTCCGGAAGAACTCCAAGATTATAAACAACGCTTAGAAGAAGCCATGCGTCGTGACCATCGCGTATTGGGTGAAAAACTCGATTTGTTCATCATCGACCCGATGGTGGGTAAAGGTCTGCCCTTGTGGTTGCCCAATGGTGCTGTCCTACGCGACACATTAGAACGTTGGTTGCGCGAGATTCAAATTGAGAGTGGTTACTTACCTGTCGTCACACCGCACTTAGGAAATATCGAACTCTATAAAACATCAGGTCACTATCCTTACTACTCAGATAGTCAATATACACCGATTGATGTTGATGGTGACGAGTTTATGCTCAAACCGATGAACTGCCCCCATCACTGCCGTATCTATAAAAGTAGCCCACGCTCTTATCGTGATTTACCGATTCGCTATGCCGAGTTCGGGACGGTTTATCGCTATGAACAATCGGGTGAATTACGGGGTTTGACACGGGTGCGTGGCTTCACAGTCGATGATGCTCACTTGTTTGTGCGCCCTGACCAATTGCTAGAAGAATTTAAAGCGGTGGTTAAGCTGATTCAATATGTATTTGGTGCGTTAGGGATGTCAGACTTCCGCGCTCGTGTGGGTAAACGTGACCCAGACAGTGATAAATATGTCGGCGACCCTGAATTATGGGACAAAGCAACAGAAGCCATTATCCAAGCCTGTGATGAGTTGGAATTACCCTATCACATCGAAGAAGGTGAAGCCGCCTTCTATGGACCGAAACTCGACTTTATCGTGCGTGATGTCCTCAAGCGGGAATGGCAATTGGGAACAGTCCAAGTGGATTATAACCTGCCACAACGCTTTGACCTTGAATATGTCGATAGTGATAATGAACGCAAACGCCCTGTCATGATTCACCGTGCGCCATTTGGCAGTATGGAACGCTTCATCGGGATTTTGATTGAACACTTCGGTGGTGAGTTCCCTGCATGGCTTGCACCCACACAAGCTGTCGTGATTCCGATTCGGGATACACATAATGAATACGCAGAAGAAGTCCGAGCCGCACTCAAAGCACAAGGCTTACGCGTCGTCGCTGATTTGAATGACCGTAATATGCGCTCAAAAATCAAGCAACATCGTAAAATGAATATCCCGTGGCTCTTGATTGTCGGTGACCAAGACATCGAAGACCGCACAGTGAGTGTCCGCTTACGCACAGATGAAGATCTCGGCGCGATGCCACTCGATGACTTTGTCGCATTTGCCAAACAAACCGTCGATAGCTATTCACTCGATATCCGCCCAGAAATCGAAGGCTAGTTTTGTAGTGGGA
>CAYGTY010000142.1:0-10372 GCA_964352825.1 uncultured Anaerolineaceae bacterium | reverse complement strand
ATGAGGGAGAGGGCATCAAGGTGGACATACTAGGTCAATTAGCACCCTTTGGTATGATTTTGGTCACGATGGTCGGCTGGTATATGAGTCGCAGAAGAAATAAACCTAAGCCCGTTGAGCCTCTGCCAGAAGTTCCTCAAAGTGCCACAGAGATTACAAGTGATACCTTAAAACACTCAAACTGGACAGTACGGCAACAGGCATTAAATACCCTCTTGCAAGACCCACCCGACGATATATTAGACACCTTACTTGAGATGCTGGACGACCCCGTTATTGACATCAGAACCCTCGCCAGTGACGCATTGGTTGCATACGGTGATGAGGCATTAGCTGGCATAGAGAACATCCTCAAAAATAACAAACTCGAATCACGAGAATCCGCCATGCAAACCCTTCTAAAAATCCAGACACCTGCAACATTACCGATATTAATTGGCGCCCTGCATGATGAGAGTGCTTGGATTCGGGTCCCTGCCGCCCAAGGTCTTGGTCAACTCGGCGATGATGAAGCCTATCAAGCTCTTCTGCTTGCACAGAATGATTCTCATCCTGATGTCGTCAAAGCGGTTAATCAAGCCTTAGAAACAATCGGTAAAATCTAATTAAACTATCGATAATACATCGCCACAGCTACCAGTGTGACTAAATTAAAACAGGCTGTGACGAGATGGTAACATCAGCCCATTACCTGTGTAACATCGCGCCGATAGACTACAAGGGATAAAACTTTTGGTCATCAATGAGAGGTGCTAGGCATGGGTCAATTACGCGGTTTAATGTATTTTGGTTTTATTATCGTCACAGTCGCTGGCTGGTATATCAGCCGCAGAAGAAATCATGTCGCTCCGAGTGACTATTTACCGAAAGTCCCACAAGATGCTGCAGAAATTACAAGCGATACCTTAAAACACAGTAACTGGACAATACGACTACAAGCATTACAAACACTGCTGGAAAACCCAACTGACGATATGCTCAATATCTTACTTGAAATGATCGATGATCCGATTATTGACATCAGAACCCTCGCCAGTGAGGCGTTGATTGCTTATAAGGATGAAGCCTTGGCGGGCTTAGATAATATCCTCAAGACGCATAAACTCCCAACACGCGAATCTGCGATGCAGGCGGTTCTAAAAATCCACACACCTGCAACACGCCCCTTGTTAATTGATGCGCTATTACAGGATGAAAGTGCTTGGATACGTGTCCCTGCTGCACAAGGTCTCGGTCAACTCGGTGGTGACGAAGCCTATCAAGCTCTCCTGCTTGCTCGTGCCGATTCCCATCCTGATGTCGTAGAAGCAGTTAATCAAGCATTAGAAAAAATGGGTAAACCACAAACAGCAAAGGCTATAAAATCTTAATCAGGGTTGATAAGTTTATTATCCGAAAACCGATTCGGCAGTTCATTGAATTCACAAAAGTGTAGAGAAAGGCTAAACTACATGGTAGCTATTGAATTAACCGAAATGACGGATATGACTGAAAAAATCCATGTGTTGTTAGTTGATGATGAAGCGATCATCCGCGACAATCTCGGGTCACTGTTGGAGCGTAACGGATTTGATGTGACACGGGCGATTGATGGGCAAGATGCGTTGAACAAACTCACGAAATTTGCGCCACATGTTATTGTGCTAGATGTGATGATGCCCAATATGAATGGGCGAGATGTTCTGCGCCAATTACGCGAGGGCAATAATTGGACACCTGTTGTCTTGTTAACGCAAGTTGGGGATGCCGATGAACGTGCGTTAGCACTGGAAGAAGGTGCAGACGATTACCTCAATAAACCCTTTAATACCCATGAATTAATCGCCCGTATTCACACGGTATTACGCCGCGCTGCCCGCAATGATAAACCCCTATCAACGGCTTCATATTTAATAAGCGCATCTATCAGGCTTGACCGCACTGCCAGACGGGTGCTATTAGATGGTCAAGAGGTCACACTCACCCCCAAAGCTGTCACACTCTTAGAGTACCTCATGGCACATCCTGATGAGCTTATTAGTCGTGATCGATTGCTCGATATTGTTTGGGGATGGGATTATGCAGTGGGAACGCGGGCTGTGGATACACGCATTGCGGAATTACGGCGTGTGTTAGGAGATAATGCCAACAATCCACAATATATTGAAACCGTTGCAGGACAAGGGTATCGATTTCTGGGGCAGGTAGAACGTGGTGAATAAAAAAAGCATAGAAACCTTTACATGGGCTTGGGCGCTGTCACCGACTGTTATGGGATTTTTCATTGTTTTGTTATTGGTCGAGTTTAAGCTGATTGAATTCCATTTTTCGATTCATGATCTTGACACATTTATCTTATTTACGGGCTTATTGATTACCATTCTAATCTCCTCAGCCATTGTGTCACGGACAGGTATTCACCGCATCCAGATGATTAGTGAAAAACAGTCACAAGTTACATTTGCCGAAGACCGTGCGCGCTTTATTCGGCGACTCGACCATGAAATCAAAAACCCTCTCATGGGGATTCAGACAGCATTAGATAACCTCATCGATACATCCGACCCCAAACAACGTAAGGTCATATGTGAAGCGATTAATGAACAGATTAGCCGTTTAACCCGACTTGTGGCGGACCTTCGGCGAATTGGTGATATGGATAATCATGAAATTGAGATGCTTCCTGTCGATACCACGATGTTATTTGAGGATGCCTTTGGGATGTTAAAGGACGAAGAGCTTGCCCAAATGCGTCAATTAGAGATGAATATCAATTACACGATTCCTGCGTTAACAGGTGACTATGACCTCTTATTGTTAGCCCTGCATAATATCCTCAACAATGCCGTGAAATATACACATGATGGGGACACGATTTCGCTAAATGCCACGACAGAGAATATGTACCTCGTCATTACTGTAACCGACAATGGACCGGGCATCGCATCGGAGGACTTACCTTATATATGGGATGAACTCTATCGCTCACAAGATGTGAAGACTATTTCAGGAAGTGGCATTGGTCTAGCGTTGGTGTGGCGAATTATTGAGCGACATCATGGTAAAGTCACGATTGATAGCAAAGTCGGGCATGGAACAACCGTCGAGATATGGTTACCGCTGGATACTCATCATAACAAATAAAAGACGAAGTCGGTTGAAATTCAGAACAAGTCATTTTAATAGGTCATTGTTATCGGTTTTTTGTTATTGGTAAATGATGCCATGAAGCTCTGGAGTTTACCAAAAACCAACAACGAAGTACCAAAAACATGACACAAAATCTGCTGACACTCTAAAAGTTCAACCCTAATAGATACTTCGATACACGACCAAATAAAACACCACAAACACAGCATGTCACGATGATGTAACGGTATGTTGCAGATTGGTAACATGCCCGTTGATAAGCTGTAACACGCTTCGATTATAGTATCCTCAGGCAGGTAATGAGCAAGCAATATGTGAGTAAATTCACAGCTATCATTTGATGTAATTTTGCGATGCTTTATTCAAGGGTTACCCCACTGTCATTATACATCGAAGATTGGAGTATTACGTGATAAATATACGTCAGTTGTTGATCGGTCAACCTTTATCGAATGAAGAGGCTATCCATCAACGTCTTAATAAACTCAAGGCACTAGCCGTTTTCTCGTCCGATGCACTATCCTCTAGTGCATATGCCACAGAAGCCATCTTGCTTGTTTTGATTGCCGCAGGAACAGGTGCATTAACCCATTCATGGTTGATTGCCCTCGGTATTGCTGCACTTTTATTGATTGTCTCGTTCTCATACTATCAAACCATCCATGCGTATCCCAATGGTGGGGGCGCGTATATTGTTTCTAAAGATAACCTCGGTATCATGCCGGGCTTAGTTGCGGCTGCGTCCTTGCTCATTGATTATACGCTGACTGTGGCTGTTAGTATTTCGGCAGGTGTCGCGGCAATCACCTCTACCTTCCCTGAATTTGCGGATTATCGTGTCCATATTGCCCTTGTCATTGTGGTCTTTATCACCGTGATGAACTTACGCGGTGTCAAAGAAAGTGGAACATTCTTCGCGATTCCGACGTATGCGTTTGTACTCGGGGTCTTGTTGATGATTGGTGTTGGTGTGATACGTGTCTTGGTCGGTGATATAACTGTTGCAACCGAACAGATGCAAGTCATTGGCGAAACAGCGACTATCAGCAATCTGAGCCTATTTTTGGTTTTACGGGCTTTTGCCGCTGGCTGTACGGCATTGACAGGTGTCGAAGCGATTTCTAATGGTATCCCAGCTTTTAAGCCACCCGAAAGTCGTAATGCGGGTCATACCCTCATTATTATGGTCACGCTCTTGTGTACAATGTTTATCGGGATTACCTTCTTAGCCAATAACTTCCCACTGACCGAATTGGGTGGTGAGCGGACCGTTATCTCACAAATTAGTGGTGCTGTCTTTGGTGAAGGCTCTATCTTGTTCTATTATTTGCAATTGGCTACCTTGCTGATTTTATCACTTGCCGCCAATACAGCATTTGCGGACTTCCCACGGTTGGCATCTTTGATTGCTGATGACCGTTATTTACCCCGTCAACTCAAAAACTTAGGCGACCGTCTGGTTTATGGGAATGGGATCATCTCACTCATGGTTATGGCAAGCATCCTGATCATTCTCTTTGATGCCCGTGAACATAATTTGCTACCCCTCTATGCGGTTGGTGTGTTCATTAGCTTCACCTTATCGCAAACAGGGATGGTGATTCATTGGCTGAAACAACGGCATTACGATAATTTTGTCATGAATAGTAGCTGGTATCTCAAGATTATCTTAAATGGTTTTGGGGCTGTATTGACCTTTGTTGTCATGTTAATCCTGATCGTCACCAAATTTGCTGAAGGCGCATGGATTGTTATGATTGCGATTCCTGCCTTAGTGTTTGTGTTTACTCAAATATATAAACACTATCAAGGTGTTGCAGAATCGTTGACCTTGGATGGCATCACACCAAACGACTTTCTGCATGAAAGCCATGTCCGCAACAATACGCCGATGGTTGTTTTGATGAATAGCTTGAATCGCTCATCATTACAGGCTTTAGAATTTGCCCTTAGCTCCTCGAATAATGTGCGTGTCTGTGCCATATCGACAGATAACTCAAGTGTTGCCCGACTGCAAGACCAATGGAAAGCATGGTTATTAAACGATGTCCCATTAGATATTGTGCCATCGCCCTATCGCGAAATTGCCGATCCTTTGATTCGCTATCTGCATGATATAGACGAGAAAAACCCACACGCAGACCCAACCCTCGTCATATTGCCTGAGTTTGTGGTGGAACATTGGTGGGCGCGCTTGCTTCATAACCAGACCAGTACAACTATCCGTAACGCCCTATATCTTGACCAGATTGGTGGTGGTCGTGGTCGTCCTGTTATCTCTGTTCCTTATCGCATTGGTGCAGAGCGATATATGCCGACAGCGTTGCAAGACAATCTCAATACATAAGCAGGAATTCAGGAATTTTCCATGAAAGCGAAACGGAAGCAAAGGGAGATAATCATAATGAATAAACGATCAAATCGAGAATGGTTCGCAAGTATCTTTCTGGTTGTGCTTGCCATCGTATCATTGGAACTGGACAAAATCTTACCCATGTCTCGGCATCTCCATTATGTGATTATCGGAGGCGCACTCATCCTCATCCTCATATCACTGGCGAATTATATTTACTTGCGAGCCAAAGCAAATAATACAAAAAGTAGTAAACATGCTTGGTGGGCAGATGATAATTGGTCAAATTGGGGTGGCATCTAATTAATAAACGCGTGGGAAGGGGAATCACCTCTTCTCACTTCATTCCTCATGACTGACCGCTATCCTATTGTTCAAATTGACGCGTAAATGCTGTTGAGACGATACTCATGTGCTTCCACAGAACGCGATGTTTGCCCCTATATTTGAACACACAGATTCAAGCTCACACAAATCCCAATTATTTACTGAAGATTACGAATGTATACTCAATAAAATGTTAGAACTTTGAACAATACCAAAAAGACGGTAATATTATTTCTCACAAATTGGCAAAACACGGTATAATGCTAAGGTAGTAATTTTGAAATTGTGTATTGACTGCTCACAAACCTTATTATCGCGTGGGTAGCATAATTCGTTTAATAATAGATGGCTGAACTCATAATGGATATAAATATGCCTTTATGTTGCACTGATGCGCACTTAGGAGGATATGATGCAGGATAGAGATAGCTTCCGCTTAGTTGTACGACGCGGTCCACAACCGAATCAAATTTATGAAATCACAAAGGATGTCACCACATTAGGGCGCGACATCACCAATGATATTGTGATTAATGACCGCGAAGCAAGCCGTCATCATCTACGATTGGTGCGTTCTGGCGACAGTATTACAATTGAAGATTTAGGCTCGACCAATGGTACATTTGTCAATGGAAAACGCTTGTCAGGTGTCACACCCTTACAAAATGGGGATATGGTTGGTCTAGGTGAGACCGTCACACTCGGTTTTGAGATTCAACGCGCGCACCAACCGCAACAAAGTGCGCCACCCCCAGCTCAACCCGTGACATCAACACCACCGCCACAACCCGAAATCCCAGCAAGTGATAGTGCATATGCGCCACCCCAACCCCAACAACAAGCACCGCCTGCACCACAGCAACAAAGTTATAATTATCAACAATCACCACCACAACCGCAAGACCCGTATGCGCCACCTGCATCCGACCCTTATCAACAACAGCAAGCACCTGCCCAACCGCAACAAGATTATTATGGGCAAGACCAAGCGAGCTACGGGACACCTGCACCACCGCAACAATATCCAGGGTATGATTATGACCCCTATGCGATGCGTGAAGATGAAGGCGGAAGCTCGTCACGTTGGTTAATTTTGGGATGTGCAGTATTTTTTGTACTTGCCTGTGCCTGCTTTAGCATCATCGGCTTAGTCTTGGTGGACACACTGAACTTGTGGTGTGATGCGCCTGTGATTACACAGATTGTCAGCGCACTCGGTTATTGTACTGTCGGCGGATAACCATTCGATTTCAATAGCAGGGTATGACAACTCTGGAAAATTGCACCCAATCCAAAATCATGATTATGAAATATTATAAACGTAGTGGCGAGATATATCTCGCCATTATTGTTTTGTAATTGCTTCTAATGATTCTGACGATACCATTCCACAGTCCGACGTAAACCCTCATCAAAACTGACCAATGGCTCAAACCCTAATAATTCACCTGCTTTATCAACACCAGCCCGCGAATGTTTTATATCCCCTTGGCGTTCATCAGCATGGATTGGTGAGAGGTCTGTTCCTAAAATTACGTTGAGCTTATCGACTAAATCATTGAGAACAATCTGACCACCTGTGGCTAAGTTAATGGTTTCCCCAGGGGCATCTTTGGCAGTTGTCGCTAGTAAATTACCATGAACCACATTATCAATATATGTGAAGTCACGGCTTTGTGTACCATCCCCATAAATCATGGGTTGTTTACCCGCCAGCATCAAGGCTGTAAACTTGGGGATAACTGCTGCATATGCCGAGTTGGGGTCTTGCCGTGCGCCGAATACATTAAAGTAGCGGAGTGCGACGGTTTCTAAGCCATAGGAGTGATAAAAGGCTTGTAAGTAATATTCACCTGCGAGCTTGGCAACACCATAGGGTGATATTGGGGCAGGAGTCATGGTTTCGACCTTAAAGTCCCCTTCTTGGTCACCATAAGCCGATGAGGATGCCGCATAGACCACCCGTTTAATACTATTATCACGTGCTGCAATCAAGACATTGAGCGTTCCTGTAACACAGTGTTCATGTGTTTCTAGCGGGTTCTCTACGCTGCGTGGGACAGAGGGCAAAGCTGCCTGATGAAAAACATAATCCACACCTGCGAATATGGGTTGCAACTTATCTAAATCGGCAATACTGACTTCATGAATCTCTAAATCCCCATCTAACGATTGCAGATAGGTCAAG
Organism: uncultured Anaerolineaceae bacterium; assembly: GCA_964352825.1. Classification (GTDB taxonomy): domain Bacteria; phylum Chloroflexota; class Anaerolineae; order Aggregatilineales; family Phototrophicaceae; genus UBA6055. Next base: position 2,375 of record CAYGTY010000142.1, on the reverse strand, counting down.
TTATCGGGATTGCCTGTCAACAAATTATCAATCACGCGAACACGATGTCCGTCTTTGAGTAAGCGTTCGGCAATATGCGAGCCGATAAATCCTGCACCGCCTGTTACAATATAGGTTTGGGTCATGGTTCATCCTGACGTGAAGTTATCTATTTGTATGATGATTTTAGCATTCAAAATAAGTGACGGGATAGGTTTCATTTCAAGCAACCGTCTGATAAGTGCAAGTGGTCTGGTAAGATATGCTCTGAAAACATCTATCAAGAAAGTTAAATTTGTATGCCAAATGGACAAAACCGTAAAGACATCCGCAAAGGCTTAGCTGTATCTATCGTTCTCAAACAAGACCAACGTACAGGCAAGCTCACGCAAGGGATTGTCAAAGATATTCTAACCAAATCCAAAACCCATCCGCATGGTATCAAAGTGCGCCTCGTTGATGGACAGGTGGGGCGTGTCAAGACAATTGAAGCAGACGAATAATCTTCCTGATTTTGTAAAATCCGATAAATCTTTAGAAATAAATTTTGACGTACACCTTGAATCTCGGACAAGGCAAGCTGTCTCTCCCTATAGAGTTTCGTAGGGCTGGCGACCTGTCCCAGCCGTCGGTGTATCCCCAATCTATTTCGAGACTTTATAATTATAATGTAGAGTCCAATTAGTGACATTCGTCAGGTAGCCGTAGGGTGGAGAATCTGTCAATAATATGGGCGTTATGCTATAGTTGCAAGGTAATTTGTACTTGCACTTTTTGTAAAGTAGGTAGGATTGCATTTCGTATGACACAACAAACGGCTTCTAGCCCCAAACCTGAAACTTCTTCAAAAATTGTTCACTTCGCAATGTTTGCTTTTTTATGGGCAGTTGCGATTTTATGGCACTATTTACGTCGCCCCGTAGATTACTCGGAATTTTTTGTACTATTCATCCCTGCTGTTTTGGTGATGGCACGTCCAAAAACGGGGATTTTCTTATTGGCGATGTGCATCGGTTATTATCATATCTTTATTCATGAGATGCCCTTCAGTACCAAGCCGAATCACCCAACATTAATCTTCTTGATGAATAGCACAATTATCGGCTCGGCAGTGTGGATATTAATCCGCAATTCTTATAAAGCTCGGCGACTTGATTTTGACCAAGAACAGTGGTTTGACTTATTCCGCCCCTTGCTGATTACAGCCATTAATATTGTTTATTTGATGGCAGTTTTTAATAAGCTCAATACTGATTTCTTCGACATCAATTATAGCCCAGTGACGCGCTTACTGAACTTTTATTATGAAGCACCGCATCTGCTGTTTATCCCTGATTTGCTACCCCGTGCTGAGTGGGTCTATCAATTTGGTATGATTGCGACCTTGGTCATTGAATCTGCCATTGCGCTTATGTTGTGGATTCGCCCAACGCGCTTATTGGGTATTTTATTGGGTGTTAGTTTCCATATGATATTGTCCATTCGGCTCTATCCATCGATGGCAGAATTCCCCACTTTATTATTTGCAGCTTATATCCTTGCTTTACCCGATACAACCATTCCAATGTTACGTGAGTTATGGGGCAAGATCACGCGCAACACGTGGTTCAAATCTGGCTTCCGTAGCGCATTGATGGCTGGGGCATGGTTCTTCTTCTTATTACCGATGGTCTTCCAGTGGCCACAACAGCAAGATAACCTGCTTATTACCCAAAATGAGGTCTGGTCGTATAGCTGGATGGTATATCTCGCGTTCTACTTTACCATCTTGTTCTATCTGATAAAGCGTACACGTGGTGGTCTTAATGAACCTGCTGATATTCGCTGGATACAACCCCGCAACGCGATTGTCTATATCTTCCCTTTATTAATTTTGCTGAATGGCTTTACACCCTACATGGGATTGAAGAACAAAGGCTCATGGAATATGTATAGTCATCTGCATACAGAAGCCTCCTATAATAATCATCTGTTTATGCCAAATATCCGCATTTTCCCCTTTATGAATGAGGTCTGTATCATGGAATCCTCGCATGAAGAAATGCAGAAGGCGAATCGTAATAAGTACCTTTTAACTGAATCAGAATTTACAAACTGGGCACGTAAACACCCTGATGAATCGGTTGAGTTCTATTATGACGGTGAATACTTTAATGCTGAACGAATCGGTGATTATGAACAATTCATGCGCCCCAAAAGCATCTTAGAAGACTGGTTTTGGATCGTACGCGCTGGTGATGGCTATGATTATATCGACTGGTGTCAGCAATATATCCCGAATGAAGTTGTCGGTCCTGTCTTGTACTTTGATGATTGGACATATGTCTTGTGGGATGAAAACAGCAAATGGAAACCTCACGAAGCCGAATAAGCTAAATGAACACTCATAACCCGTC
>CAYGTY010000141.1:10375-16507 GCA_964352825.1 uncultured Anaerolineaceae bacterium | reverse complement strand
CAGAGCATGATTTTGGCATCTGGCACACTGACTATACCCCTAAGCCAGCGGTAGAAGTCATTCGACGATATAGTAACTGACAAGTCATACTCAACGGGTATGATTTAAGTTAGCAAGAATTTCATAATGACCGAGTTGGATTGTGTTAGACACTTCCTCTATGCTAAACTATAGAACAAATTTACAACTAATAAAGAGAATGGATTTCATGGTAGAAAAACTAAAGTTTATTGACCTATTTGCAGGAATTGGAGGCATTAGTTTTTGAAGCTACCAATAGTGTTTGTGTCTTTAGCTCTGAATGGGATAAATTCGCACAACAGACCTATATGGCGAATTTTGGGGAGATGCCTTGTGATGATATTACAGAAATCCCTACATCCCAAATACCCAACCATGATATTTTAACTGGTGGATTTCCATGCCAACCCTTTAGCAGTATTGGTAAACGTGAAGGGTTTGAACATGCAACACAAGGGACTTTGTTTTTCGATATTGTAAGGATAATTGAAGATAAAACCCCCAAAGCGTTTTTGTTAGAGAATGTTGCAGGTCTTAGAAGTCATGACGGTGGGAAAACATATCAAACAATTATAGAAGTCCTGAATAAAGAGCTTGGCTACACAATTTATGATGAAGTTCTTGACTCTGCTGATTATGGTGTTCCACAACATCGTCGCAGAATTTACATTGTTGGATTTAGAGATGATATTGCTAAGCATAAAGACTTTCATTTCGACTGGCCCAAGAAAGAAAAAGAGACTGTAGGGGTTGGTAAGTTTGTTGAACAACATAACGATGGTTACAACATATCTGAACATCTGCAAAAAGTGTATATATACAAAAAAGATGATGGTCGCCCACAAATAATAGATACACAATCCAATTTCCCTGTTAGGACACTCGTTTCTACATATCATAAAATTCAACGGCTCACAGGAGTGTTTGTTCGCGATGGTACAACAGGGCTACGTTTGCTTTCTGAAAATGAATGTAAAGCCATTATGGGCTTCCCTAAGGATTTCAAGATACCTGTTTCACGAACACAGGTGTATCGTCAATTTGGTAATTCGGTTGCTGTTCCCTTAGTTACAAAGATTGCGCACCAACTCACCACGACATTGCGCGCAACAAATTAAATGAACCGCGCAATGAACTAAAATACAATTGAAAGAGCTTATATTGTGCCAACCAAAACAATCCAGATAATTCAAAAAATGATTTCAACTATCGAGGTTGATCCTGAGCTTTCTCCAAGCGAATTTATCCGAAAATATTGGGGCAAGTATCAATCTGATTTTGAATAAAATAACAGTTTGAATGGCAATGTCTTTGAAGAACTCATCGCAATTACCTTGGTCAGAAGTAAAATTGTGCCATTTTATATGCAGGCAAAAGTGGCTTTTATCCCCAATGTTAATTACGATTTTGTTATTTATAGCAAAGAGATTGGTCCAATTGTCTTATCGGCAAAAACAAGCATTCGTGAACGATACAAACAAGCAGATTTAGAAGCAGTCGCACTAAAATATGTTCATCGAAAATCAGAATCTTATCTCATATCATTAGATGCTGTAGAAGTTCGTTCGCGAAAAAACAATTTGGCTGATGTAATGGCTATCAATAACTTCATTGACGCATTTACAACTGAATATGATGATCTGTTGACCTCATTGCAAGCTAGACAAATTATTGAAAGTCCCGTAATTTCTATAATTGAATCCAATATTATTATTAACAAAGAGAACTTTAATCAAAGATGGGGATTTAATAGTTAGGAATAAAGATGAAAAAGACTGGATAATATTGAGCCTCAATCTATTTTCGATTATGATCTATCTGACAATCAGTAACTAGTATCAGGGATAATCATGCCACGTATCTACGTTTCGCATCGCCCACAAGACAGCAGTCACAACGACATCCCTATCATTCTTGATCTTCTGCATGACAAATTTGGGGCAGAAAACATTTTCGATACCAATAATGCAATCCAAACTATCAAGGAACACCAAATCTTAGTCAAATCTTGTGATGTGCTATTAATTGTGGTGGGTCGTTTCTGGAGAAGCATGTACGATGAGGAAGGTTATAACATGCTCTTTGACCCCTACGACCCTGTCAACATCGAAATTAACACAGGACTTAGTACATCGATGGTCATTTCAACTGTGGTTGTTGATGATGTTGATATGCCGTCACTCGATGAATTACCTGAAACCATGCACGACTTACATAAAAAACGTATTCGTTTAAGCAACGACGAAACCCTTGAGAAGGTTGTTACCAAATTGATGAAAGCGTGGGAGCACATCGAATCGGGCACAATGGCAAAAGAACATGGCATTGACCTGCAAACTATGCAAATGGAACAGAACGAACAACAGCTATCAGAAAACCCTATTTCTACTAGTGAACACAACACCATTACTTATATATATCGACATGTCGCTCCAAGAGTCGAAGGCGGTGTCCATCAACTAGCCAATACAAAATTTGTTAAAAACTTTAAAACAGCTGTTCGCTGGTCATATGCTCAAATACGTAACAACTGGATAATATCTGTAATCTACCTCATTACAATTGGTACACTATCACTTCTAATAGTAACTTATATTCTCTTCCCACATCTATTTGTATACACTTAGACTCCAAAATTGTATCTTCCTCAACCGAATTTGAAGATCTGAAATATCATACGGGAATGCAGAAATGTGCATAACCAAATACAAAAAAGTGATTCCACAATACACAGATGGCACAGACTCAGCTAAACTATGCGCCCAAATCAGTGACAGTATCGAGAGTATCTATGGCAGTTATTCGACGGTTAAAGTGGTTATGGCTCATTTTATTTTGGAGTATCGCGATTCTTGGCTTATTAGAAGTCAGCTTGCGGAGCTTCACAAATATATTGCCCCCTCGCTTACAAGAGGTTGCTTATACAGTCATCAACGGCACACCCTTCGCCCAAGAATGGGATACCGCGTGGGTACGTAACCGCGAACATTACTTTATCGTCAAACCCGATTTAGTCGATTCCTTGCAATATGGCAGTCCCAGTGTGTCCTTTAATCTCAATACCATCGAATTATGGGATGGTGGTGGCATTGGATTTCGTAATCGTCCCGTTGATTACTTTGTAGATGCTGTTGTCGTTGGGGATTCCTTCACCTTCTGTTTTACAGAACGCGCCGATTGTTGGGTGACACAGCTTGAACAAAACACAGGCATGGGCATGGTCAATCTCGGTCAACCGGCTACAGGCAGTCGCAGTCACAGCTTAATCCTCGAAGGTTATGGCAAGCCTTATAATCCACCTTTGGTCATTTGGCAATTCTTCGGCAATGACTTTAATGATGATTATGGATTACTCTCCTATCGTGATGAAGTCGAAACACTCGATGGCGATGTGCTTGTCTCTGAAGAAGAAAATCAACAAGACATTGATAATACAGGGCTCGATGGGTGGTTACGGAATAACTCAGTCGCTTTTGCTATCTTGGAAATTGCGATTACAGGGACGCGGGGGGGAGTTGACCTCAACGCCCATCAATTTGCGGAACGCTATGAGGTGATCTTAGAGAATGGTGATGTACTCGGTTTTGGACAACCTTATGAACCTGTCGCCCTTGATATGGAACGTCCAGCAAATCAAGTTGGATATGATGAATCACGCAAGTCATTTCAAAAAGGCTTAGAATTAACCAACTCATGGGATGGGCAGATGGTGGTTGTCATTATTCCCACCCGTGAAGAAGTCTATGAATCCCTAACAGCCGACTTACTTGGTGATGACCTTGATAAAATCAAATCAGCTCGACTGGCGATGCTTGATATATGCGATGAGCTAGACATGTTTTGCTATGATGCACTTCCTGACTTACAGGCAAAAGCCGAAGCAGGTGAAACCCTCTATTATTATGACGATATGCACCTTAATCCAAATGGCAACCGTATCTTCGCTGAACTCGTCCAAGCATGGCTTGATGAACAGGGGCTATTGCCTTGATTATTTTTTCTGGGCTTTAATGAAAAATCGATGGGCAGGAATCGACAAATAATCATCTGCCTCAATCATATTATGGAGCATCCCTAATTTGTCATAATATCGCTCAACACTAAAATCTGGAATCTGCCATTCAATCACACTCAACTGGCAAACCACTGCCCCAATATCCAGATAGCGTTCATCAGGGAAATATTCTTCTGCCAGTAAAATATCGAAACCAGCATCTTCTAATTCTTTGACAGCACCATCAAGTGAAAAATCATGATATACATGGGGTGGCGCATCCAGCAATTCATTAAAGCGAATACTATTTTTGCCTCCAACTTGTTGCGTAATAAAGAATCCATTCGGCTTCAACACACGATAAAGATCACTTGCCTCAAAAGCATCATGCCGATTGATAATCAAATCGAATGTACTCGGGTCAAATGGCAAGGCATGTTTATCATCAACGTGATAGACTTCGATACCCAATGGTTCTAAACGCTTTTTCGCAACAGGAACATTCACGGCCCAACCCTCTGTTGCGACTGTTTTTGATGGTAAAGGGACAAGCGATGATAAAAATTCACCTCCGCCCGTCCCCATATCAATCATTGAATCCACATCTTTTATATGTTGGCGAACATGCTCAGCATAGTCCCACGGCAAATCCTCGTAAGTGATACGCTCAGCCAAATGTGAAAAATCCCAACCTGAAAAGTCTTGATTGAGTGCTTCTGTCACCAGTTGGTCAAAACGCTCTTTATTCTGAATCATATGATGCGCTCCTCGTCAATTTAGGATTGCATCATATCATAGACGAATAAAACCCACAATAGACCTAAAAAGGTCAATAAGTGTCTTTATTATAACTCCCGTGGGAATGAAGTCAGCACTTTGATACCATCTTTGGTCACAACGACATTATCCTCAATACGAACCCCACCGACTTTCGGAATATAAATCCCAGGTTCAATCGTAAACACCATGCCTTCTTCAAGAACAGTTTTATCCCCTTCTACGATATTCGGCAGTTCATGTATGCTCAAGCCCAAGCCGTGTCCCAAGCGGTGCATAAAGTATTGACCCATACCTGCATCTTCAATCACTTGACGCGCAACACGGTCAACCTCTTCACAGGTGACTCCCGGTTTAGCAAATTCACGGGCAGCTTTATTGGCTTCATAAACAGCTTGATACATCGCTTTCATCTGTTCAGTTGGCTCACCAGCACAGAAGGTACGGGTAATATCAGCAGGATAATCATTATATTTTGCACCAAAGTCGATCAGTAGAAATTCGTCTTCACCCCATACCCGATCACCTGTGTTGCCATGTGGCTGACCACTCTTTTCACCTGTCAGTACCAGCATAAAAGCAACCCCCTGTGACCCACGTTCTGTCATTTCAGCAGATAGTTTATCCTCAATTTCACGCTCGGTCATCCCAGGTTTTGCCCACTCGATTGTCGCTTGTAGTGCAGCTTCACTTATGTCGATTGCTTTTTGCATATTCGCGACTTCATCAGGTGCTTTACGAGCGCGCATCATTAATAACAAGCGTCCAATATCAATCCCATTTTGTGATGAAATTCCTGCTTTTTTAAATGCCAACCACTCAAATACCCGCATCGTTTGTCCATCCATTGCCAAGGTCTTATCAACCATCTCTAAGTCGATTGCCGCCTGACGAAATGCCCCTTTATAACCTGCAACATCCGACCATGCAAAGCGACGGGTTTCTAAGTCAGGGCGGGTTTCTAACTTCACCACTTCCAACTCTGGGATAATGAACGATAAACCTTCTTTACTATACAATCCAATAATCGGACGTTCTGAGAGGTGAAAGTGTAAGCCTGTAAAATAAACCATATTCTCACCGGGGACAAATGCCACAATATCTGCTTCACTTTGTTCTAATAACGCATCCAACCGTGCTTGATAATCAATCGCCATAATATAAATCTCCAATAGTCTATATTTTCATACTGCATAGTGTAACGTGTTCAGTATTGAGTTGAAAGTTTAAAGTAGAAAGTATGAGAATCCAAGAAAATATTTGATGAAATCAAAAAGGACTTCCCATTTGGAAAGCCCTTGTATTGTTGTTTTGTTTGACTTAATCAAGGTAATCGCGCA
>CAYGTY010000141.1:2322-10275 GCA_964352825.1 uncultured Anaerolineaceae bacterium | reverse complement strand
ATTTGGAAAGCCCTTGTATTGTTGTTTTGTTTGACTTAATCAAGGTAATCGCGCAATTTGCGACTACGACGTGGGTGACGCAAGCGACGTAATGCACGTCCTTCTATTTGACGAATCCGCTCACGGGTCAGACCAAATTTTTGTCCAACCTCTTCCAGTGTATAACTACGTCCATTTTGCAAACCAAAGCGCAAACGCAGAATACGGGCTTCACGAGGAGTCAGGGTATTCAATAATTCGTTGATTTTTTCTTTGAGCAACTTGCTATGTGCGCTATCTGATGGGGTGGGTTCGAGGTCATTTTCGATAAAGTTACCTAATTCGCTATCTTCATCTTCACCCACAGGATGTTCGAGGCTAAGCGGTTGCCAAGATACCTTCAGCATCCATTGGACTTTGCGCGGTTCACATTCCATCACTTCAGCAATTTCTTCAACGGATGGCTTACATCCTTTTTCTTGCTCAAGGTCACGTGCAACACGATATAATTTGCGAATGCGGTCACTCATATGCACAGGCACACGAATGGTACGTCCTTGGTCAGCAATCGCACGAGTAATCGTTTGACGAATCCACCATGTTGCATACGTGCTAAAGCGGAAACCACGGCGATAATCGAACTTCTCAACAGCTTTCATCAAACCCAAGTTACCTTCTTGAATCAAATCAAGAAAAGGAACACCGCGCGACATATACTTCTTCGCAATAGACACCACAAGACGTGTATTGGCTTTAATTAGATGTTCACGGGCGTTGACACCATCTTGAATCAGGAACATCCACTCGGTTGCACGGTCACTATCGGGGTTTTTACGAAGTTTCTTCTCAGCAGCACGTCCAGCTTCTAAACGAACAGCTAAATTAACTTCTTCCTCAGTATTTAAAAGTGGAACACGTGCCATCTCTTTGAGGTATAGCCCAACAGTGTCATTTGACGCAATTTCGCTGAGGTCATATTCTTCCTCGTCATCGTCTTCTTCTAAATCTTCATCAAAATCTTCTTCAAATAAATCTAGTTCATCATCTTCATCAAAAAATACTTCAAAGTTACTGTCGTCACTTCCCTTATTATCAAAATAAGCCATCACATCCATATCAGAGTCATAAGTACCATCAAAGTCAGTCAAGGCTTGTCTCCCTCATTCTTCTACGTAAGTAAAAACTTAACATATGGTTTACTAAAACCTACAATCAATAAATTTAGTTTTTATCGTCCAGCAATTGCTTCAACACTGCCATACGAGGATCGATATCACTAATTTCACCGATACCATCATCTTCATCAACTGCGTCAGGTTGCTCATTTAGATTAATACCCGTTACAGCACTTAACCCACGACAATCTTCACGGCAAATTACACGATAGCTTTCTTCGATAAGAACTTCTTCTCGTACTAATAAGCCGAGGTTAATATGCCCAGTTGAATCAACACTAAACACAGTCATATCAGGGTCTGCTGGAAACGCGAATAACTCTTCCACAGGCACATCAAATTCATGTAAAAATTCGTCAAGGCAACGGTCGCATTCACGCATATTCGCAACACGAAGAACCCCTTGCGCCAATATACCCTCTTTTGTGCGGGTTAATACAAGCGTACCTTGGATCGATTCAAGGTATAAATCAGTATCAACTTGAACACGTTCAGGGATGTCAATTGGCATCTCACGAGAGTTTCCAGGACCTTCAGATAACAAAAATCCAACATTTAATTTTAGGAGTCGCTTGTTGAGGTAGTTGTTAGTAGAAGAACCCACAGTAATTCACCTTAGAGGTTGACGTTTGCTAAGTAATGAAACATTACATAACTCGCATTATAGGTAAGTTTTACTAGCAATGTCAAGCATTTCGGCATAATATAAAACCAAACACAAACAATTTTTATGACATTTCAACATTCCATGCTAAAAAGGTTTCCATTTCGTTTAGATTTCGTGATATATATTACATTTCACAAACTATAAAATTAAGGGCTATTGATGATCAAAATCACAGTCGTTTTTATCAGTAAGACAACATATTTTTTCAATATTCAACAAGAGCTGGATGACTATACTATCATCAATATAGACAGTACAGGCGACTATATGAATACCTTGATTAATGATCAAGTCGCTATGATTTTTGTTGATAGCCAACATCCAGATTGGGAACGCTTCACAACATCCCCCAAAATCAGCCCCGCTACACGTCGCATCCCTGTTATAGTTGTTACAGATATTCCAGAGCAATCTACCAACGCGATGATGCTTGGTGCAGATTTCACACTCACACTTGCTGATTTCAATAAACAAGCTCACAAACTCATCAAAGATTATGGGCGTATACCAGACCCTGAATTATTAGAACAATTGGAATGTGATTGCAAAAAGGCACTTCCCCCATTAGCCATTGACGGTGTGAAGAAGTTTAATGCAGGTGAATATTACCCACAGCACGATTTATTTGAAGAACAGTGGGTGAATACACAAGCCCCTGTACGTGACTTATATCGAGCCGTTTTACAAGTTGGTGTAGCATACTTTCAGATTGAACGTGGAAACTATCGTGGTGCGTTAAAAATGTTGCAACGCAGTGTTCAATGGCTAACCATCTTACCCGATATCTGTCAGACAATTGATGTGGAACAATTACGCAAAGATTCATATGCTGTGCGAGCGGAATTAGAACGATTAGGTGAAGATCGCTTGGATGAATTTGACAAAAGTTTACTCAAACCAATCCGCATTATCGAAGGGTAGAATACCTCTAAGACTAACCACCTGACCAGTCTTTGCCAAAATTATCAATTTTGACAATTCTATATGCCATATTACATAACAAACTCCATATAATAAGTTAAATTACACACCGTCTATAATGGAGTCCTCTTAATGACAACAATTTTGATAATTGATGATGAGCAGGTCAATGCGGAGTTAGTCCAAATATATTTAGAAAGATATGACATCGATACACTTGTTGCACATACAGGGAAAGAAGGCTTCTCAATCGCGCAGAAAAAACAACCGAACCTCATCTTAACAGACTTGCGTATGCCAGCAGAAACATGGACAGGTTATGAGACAATCGAAAAGTTAAAGTCAAACCCATTGACCAAGCATATCCCCGTTGTGGCACTCACAGCAGCTGGTAATGTTACAAAAGCATTTACATATGGATGTGATGAACTCTTAAACCGCCCATTTAAGCTTCAGCAACTCGAGAGTGTGTTAAGTCGTTATCTTTAGATGACGATAGAGCGAAGATTAATCATTAAAGACATTTTTTTAAAAAATAAGATTCATGTTTAGGTGGACGGTCAGGTAATGTTGCAAAAACCTCAAAACCCTGTGATTGATAGAATTCTAAGGATTGAAAATCGGCAGTATCACAAACAATCCCTGTTAGTCCTCGTCTAATACATTCAGTTTCAGCTAATTGCAGAAGTTGTTTACCATAACCTTGACCTCGCAAATCATCAGCAACCCAAAAATAACGCAAATCGTACCAATCCCAGTAGGTCGCTCCAACAATCCCACCTTTAATCGCACCATCCCCATAAATAAACCCTGTTAATGAGCGACTACTACAATCGACGAACTGCTCACAATACCGTTTTAGCCCATGATTAATACGCCGCAAATCTGCTTTCATAGGTGATGTTGTGACTGCCAACCCATAATCTGTATCATCAGGCTGAATATTCATTTTTTTAAGATAATAATAATCATAAGGTTGAGGTCGGTTTTTTAAGGTGCCAAATAACTCATAACCAAGGTGTTGATAAAAAGACAAGGCTTGGAACTCGGTTGTCATTAAATAAACATGTGATAAGCCATATTCTAGTGTGGTTTGTTCAATCGTTCTGAGGAGTGCTTTACCCAGTTTTTGGTTTCGTAGACGATCATCGAGCCATAATAAATCAACATACATCATCCCCCAGTCAACCTCGGCAAACAAACCGCCCTGAATTTCATCATGTTTATTACGGATGAAAATTGCAATGTCGCCACTGGGCAAATCCAAGAGTTCAGGCACTTGACCGACATTATAAGCTCGTAAACCTGACCGTACCTCAGCAACGTGATTCGGGTCAGGTAAATGTGTTAATGTTACCGTATACGGTGGCAAAACAACTTATTCCTCAGTATCAGTTTCTTCAAGCTCTAAAGTTGGATTCTCTTCAGTTGGCGGTGGTGGTGAATTATAAGTCACGCCGGGAACTCGCAAGACAACTAGATAATCAGTTCCAAGTTGACTGAGTTGAACACGTCCACCATTTTCACGGATGGCAGTCCAAACAGGTAAAACCAATCGCCCCTCAAGCCATATACTACTAGAAGGCATTTCAATAAGATCATCCAAGTTAAGCCCAGTTGCTTCAGCTTCCCATGGGATAGATGCTATAGACGAATTATAATTCGAAAATTCTATACTCATCCAACCTTCACTCGGTTGGAAAATGCGCGGTTGCTTACTCAATGATATACAGCTATTGAGTAAACGTTGGAAATATCCCTCTGTCCAATCCCCAAAGCTGTCGGAACGATGCTCAATCCCGTTGACATTTAATTTGACAATTTCAGTAAGCGGAAATTCTGCCGATGGCAAAAGGGTTTCTAGTCCACTATTAAATGTATAAAAGCGTTCATCAAGTGTCAGATAAGTCACAAAATCTTCAATTTGCTTATCCGTGACGAAGTCGAAAAGCACTTGATTGTTATCATCGGATAGCCAAACAAGCCGTCCATCACCATAAATTGTACATAATGGGATACGATTATTGTCAATAAACGTACCATAGAAACTACTGCCAATTACATCCGCTTGGAATACAACTTCTAGTGGGTTACGTTCCCAACTCACAAGTGAGCTTGCCTCATTATTTGTGGTTTCTTCAGCAGGTTGTGCAGTATTACCAGAATCACCAGCAAGCACAGAACAGGCACTGATTAATGCTGTAATGCTAAAAATAACAATCCACCGTCTCATGTTATGCTCCTTACGGATTGGCTAGAGTTATGCCTCTATTGTAGTGTGAACTGTGCTTATGACAAGCGATGATTGTCAAACACATGACATAGTATACCCATCTCTACTGGATTTATGGGGAATTTGTGTACAAACAGTGACAGTTATTTAGCAAGTGTTACAATAGGTATACGTTTACAAGAATTTATAAAGGTTATTTTCAAGAGGGATGTTGATGTCTGATTTACGCACAATGCAACCTGAAGATTTATTTGGATTACGATTTTTGAACGGAGCAAAGTTATCTCCTGATAGCTCGCAAGTCATTTATTATGTCAACCAGATTAATGCTGATGAAGATAAAGAGTTTTCGACAATTTATCTGTTTGACCTTCATTTACAAGAAACACGTAAAATGACGAACGGCAAAGCCAGAGATAGCAATCCACAATGGTCACCTGATGGCAAGTCAATTGCTTTCTCATCTACCCGCACAGGTAAACCACAATTATTCCAAATGGCAATCAATGGTGGAGAAGCCCAACAACTGACCGACCTCAAGCAAGGGGTTGGCGGTTTTGCATGGTCTCCTGATGGCACAAAAATAGCATTTACAGCAGGTCCTGATTTTGAAGGGGATGCCCCACTGGATTTAGCAAAAGAGCCTTACCGTGTTGACCGTCTCGTTTATCGTTTTGATGCGATGGGGTATTTGGATTATGCTATACAGAATATCTATTTATTGGATGTGGAATCAGGCGACATCAAACAACTGACGGATGATGAAACCCATAATAGCAATTTACGTTGGTCACCCGATGGCACAAAGATTTTATATGATGCCAATATGCAGACAGACACAGCAACCGCCCTATTTTCCACAATGACTCTCATTGACTTAGATGGAAATACAGAACCCTTGATTGAAGGATGGGGTGAAGTATCACGTGGCGCATTTACACCTGATGGCGAAAATATCGTATTTGTCGGCTTACCTGATAACGGCTCACCGATTGGCTCAAAATTTGATTTATGGGTGCTAAATATTGCATCAGGTCAAGTTGAAAATCGCAGTGCCAGTTTAGACATTGGTGTTGGTGGGGGTCTATCCCTAGACATGCCTGTGATGGGTTTACGCGCATGGAATGTACTTATATCTCTAGATGGCGAAACTGCTTACACAACTGTTCAAGTGGGTGGAACAGTCAATATTTATGCAGTAGCCCTATCAGGGGATGAACACTATGAAGCGATTACCGAGGGCGACCACGCACTTGCGCCACTTGACGTTGGAGCTGATGAGATTCTCTATGCAAAAACCACACTCAATGCACCTTATGAAATCTGGCATCTTAATTTAGAAAATAACGAAGCCGAGCAAGTCAGCCACTTAAATGATAGCTATCTAGCAGACATCGCCCTACCCGAAACACAACATCTCCAATTTAAAGGAATTGATGGTGTAGAGGTTGAAGGCTGGTATATGAAACCACCAATTGGCTCTGCCCCTTATCCAACAATTCTCTATATACATGGTGGACCTCATGCGGCTTATGGTAATGGCTTCCATTTTGATTTTCAGATGTTGGCTGGCGCAGGATACGGTGTCTTATTCATAAATCATCGCGCCTCAACAGGCTATGGCGATAGTTTCTCAACAGCAATTAAGGGTGATTGGGGCAACCTCGATTATCATGATCTGATGCAGGGTGTTGATTATGCCATTGATTTTGAACTTGCCGACCTCAACCGACTCGGTGTCTGTGGAACATCAGGCGGTGGTAATTTATCTTGCTGGATTGTTGGACAGAATAACCGTTTCAAAGCTGCGATCCCCCAAAACCCTGTCACCAATTGGCGCAGTTTCTATGGCACAAGTGATATTGGGATTTGGTTCGGTGTTGAGCAAATGGGCGGGCATCCACACGAGATTCCACAAGTTTACGAAAAATGCTCACCCATTACCTATGCTCACAACTGCACAACTCCAACTTTATTGGTACAAAGTGAACATGATTGGCGGTGTCCAGCCGAACAATCTGAACAGTTTTATGCCGTCTTAAAAGCCAATGGCTGTACAGTTGAAATGTTACGTCAACCTGGTGGCTCACACGGTGCATCCATTTATGGGGCAGTTAACTTACGTCGCGCCCACAATGATGCCATGTTGGATTGGTTTGATAAATACGTCAAGGCATAGCGTGGTCAGTTAAGGTGATACAAGGTAATATAGCGTGACTTGATAAAAGGAGACAAATAATGACGGATAAAAAAGATTCAAAATCCTTATCACAGGAACGCTATACACAATATGCTGACGGTTATGTGACCAGTCAAACACATGCCAAAGGTTCAGACCTGGATCGTCTTATTGCCATTGCAGACCCACAATCCAATTGGGTGATGCTCGATATAGCGACTGGGGGCGGACATACTGCACTAAAGTTTGCCCCCCATGTCCAACATGTTACCGCCAGCGACCTTACCCCTCGTATGCTGGAAAAAGCCAAAGCCTTCATCACCGAAGACAAAGGCATAACCAATGTTGATTTCAAACAAGCCGACGGGGAAAATCTACCCTTTGAAGATGCCCAATTTGACCTCGTCACCTGTCGCATTGCGCCTCATCACTTTCCAAATGTGCAACAATTTGTCAATGAATGTGCGCGAGTATTAAAAGCTGGCGGAATCTTGCTCATACAAGACCATGTTCTACCTGAAGATGACGACTCAGCCCGCTATATTGACCACTTTGAAACCATCCGCGACCCAAGCCATAATCGCGCTTTTAATCATAGTGAATGGAACGCCATGTTCGCCTCAGCAGGGGTCATGGTTGAACATAGCGAAGAATACATTAAACGTCATGATTTTCTGGATTGGGCAAAGCGTCAAGGCAATGATGACGCAACTATTGCTAAACTGATTCAACTGTTAAATGATGCGCCTCAAATTGCAAAAGACTGGATGGACGCACAAGAGTGGGGAACAGAATCTGC
>CAYGTY010000141.1:0-2222 GCA_964352825.1 uncultured Anaerolineaceae bacterium | reverse complement strand
GGTGGACCAGCAACCTATCTTAAAGAGATACTGCCCCATCTACAAACGATAGGTTGGGATGTACGTTTATTGACCTATGGAGATAGTCAACTGTCTGATTATCCTTATGCTGTCACCCGTATTCCACGCCAAGCCTATCCATTACGCCTATCCAAATATGGTTTGGCATCGCGCGAACTGCTTTCATGGGCAGACCTAACTTATATTCATACGATAGATTTACCATTATGGGGAAGCCGTCACGCACCACGCATTATCAAAATTGTTGGTGACCAAGCATGGGAACGCTGTATCCGTAAAGGTTGGATCCCACCCGACATGAACATCGATGATTTCCAAACTTACGAAGGCAATTGGCAAGTCCGTTGGCAAAAGCAATCACGTTCAAAACAAGTCAAAGCAATGGACGGCGTGATTGTTCCCAGCCAATACTTAAAAAGCGTCGTCATGGGCTGGGGTATCGAAGAATCAAAAATTCATGTTGTCTATAACGCCCTCCCCGAACAATCAAACAATGGTAATCAAGCAGAAGAACTCCCAATCAAGATAGACAAACATCCAACCCTACTGACAGTCGCGCGATTACATCCATGGAAAGGTATCGACCACCTCATTACGGCTTTACAGAGCATACCCGATGTACAGTTAATCGTCGCAGGAGATGGTCCTGATATGCCTCGGTTGCAATCTTTAGCAAAACCACTTGCTGAGCGTATCACCTTCCTCGGACAAATTCCCCATGAGCAAGTTCTACAGTTAATGCGTGCGGTTGATGGTGTTGCGCTATATAGTGGATATGAAGGCTTATCCCATACCCTACTCGAAAGCTTACAAGTCGGGACACCCATCCTCGCCAGCGACAAAGGGGGCAATCCCGAAGTTGTCCAACATGACGTTAACGGTTTACTCGTCCCCTATGTGGACATATCTGCATTAAAGCAAAGCATAGAAAAATTCTTACTTCATCATGAACGCTATAAGAAAAATACCCACATCGGCTTAGACCGCTTCACACTCGAGGCAATGGTCACACAAACCGATAAAACTTTAACGTCATTCCTATAGCACACTTTTGTAATTATCAGTTATACTCAACTTCTGATTTCATGCAGAGGTAATTGATTGAAGGAGAGATTGTGGCTAAAGACTGGATGATATATGGTGCAACAGGTTATACAGGCAAGTTAGTCGCACAATATGCAAAAGCACGGGGATATAATCCTGTCATCGCTGGACGCAACCAGAAGAAAATCGAACAACTTGCACTTGAACTTCAACTCGATTATATGGTGTTCGACCTCGATGATGTGAACATTATTGCAGAAGCCATTGCCGATATGTCTTTGGTTTATCTCGCAGCAGGTCCTTTTATCCACACCAGCACCCCAATGATTAAAGCATGTCTAGCTACCAACACCCATTATCTTGATATTACAGGAGAAATTGATGTTTTTGAGACGGTCTTTGGGTATGATGAGGTTGCTCGTAAAAATGGGATTGCCCTTATTCCAGGAGTCGGATTTGATGTTGTGCCAACAGATTGTCTTGCTAAGCATGTTGCCGATAAGTTACCCACAGCGACTCAGCTAGAAATTGGGATTGCATCACTCACACAAGCCAGCGCAGGCACAACCAAAACCATGATTGAATGGGCGCACGCAGGGGGAAAAGTCAGGCGAAATAGTATTTTACAACCTCACCCAATCGGATTAGACACAAAGCAAATACGCTTCATGCACGGTTATTACGACACAATGGCAATCCCATGGGGCGATTTATCCACAGCTTATCGCACAACAGCCATTCCCAACATCACAACCTATATGGCATTACCCACATCGATCATCAAAATGGCAGGCATGAGCGCAGGTATCAGCCAAAGTATCATGCGCCATAAACCTGTGCAATCCATCGCCAAAGGCATCGTCGGTACATTGATGGATGGTCCAAATGAAAGTCACCGCCAATCCGCAAGGTCTTATCTGTATGCAAAAGTAAGCGATCAAAGAGGTCAGTTTGCAGAAGGATGGCTAGACACATTAGAAGCCTATCAATTTACAGTCGAATCGAGCTTATTAGCTATCGAACAAACTTTAGAACGGCGAATAGTGGGTGCATTAAGTCCAGCACAAGCCTTTGGCAAAGACTTCGTATTGGACATCAGCAGTACACGACGACTCGATAAACTAGATGTTGGAGAATGGGAATCCTTAGTGTGACAA
>CAYGTY010000140.1:14360-16850 GCA_964352825.1 uncultured Anaerolineaceae bacterium | reverse complement strand
CAACATATCTAGTGATTACGCCAATCGAAGGGCATGATAAATTGGGCACGGGTGGTCAATTGCTCGACATTATCGACCACATATTTAGCGAGGGCGGCTGGATTCTGTTGAGCCAATTGTGCGCCAATCGGTTTGCCTTTATCACGGATGAGAATCGCTGGGGACGACTCGGATAACTTAGCAAGCTCACGGGCTTTTTGGATAGCCGATTTGAGGTTGCCGATTTCATCGACTAGACCATGTTCAAGGGCTTGCTCACCTGTCCACACCCGTCCGCCACCAACAGCGTCTATATCTTCTTTGGTTTTGCCACGACTGCGTGCAACACGTCCCAAGAATTGCTCATAGACATGGATGATACCCTCGCGGATTTTCTCGCGTTGGTCATCGGTAAACGGTTGCTCTGATGAAACAAGCCCGGCATTGTCACCGCGCAGATAAGATACAGGATTGAGCTTTAATTTTTTGAGCAATTCACTATTCACGAGCTTGCCCATAATCACACCAATTGAGCCTGTAATTGTTCCAGACTGTGCCACAATCCAATGAGCAGGGGTCGCGATATAATAACCACCTGATGCCGCAACACCTCCCATATAGACAACGAGGGGTCTATTTTTGGCAAATTCATCTAATGCTGATGCCATTGATTCCGATGCACTAGCAGAGCCACCCCCACTATCGACATATAAGACCAGTCCACCACATTGTTCGTCTTTCATCAGGTTACGGACTTGGCGATTGAGGGTCATATCACCTAAACGTTCACCACCGACAAACGGAATCGGCACAGGAACATCAGCTGGGGGTTTTCCGCTTTCGCCATCCACAATCATGCCACTGGCGACAATGACCGCGATATATTTCTTTGTCATATCTTTGACAGGTAAGAAGATTTGTTGGTCGGCTTCTTCCCATGGGGTTATCTGTGTAATGCCTAGATATTCGATTAAGCGTTCTTCATTCATGATGCCGTCGATATACCCTTTATCAAGCGCATCATCACTGAGATGAGGGGCGGTATCAATCATCTTCTTGACACCATCGGGTTTCATTTTTCGGGGTGAGGCAATCCCATCAATAATCATGTTATACGTGGAATCGAGTAACCAATTGGTTTGTTCGCGCCCTTCATCAGAGGGTTCTTCCCGTGTGAGGGAATCTGCCGCGCCTTTATAGGGTGAAATCGCAACTGCATCAAATTTTAAGCCAGCTGCTTCTAAGCCACCTTTAAGAAATACTTGCTGACTGAATAGCCCCATTGTCTCCAAGACACCTCCAGGGAGCATCAAGATTTCGTCACAGGCACTTGCTAAATAATAATCTATGGTGCTATAACGTGGCGCATAACTAATCACCCGTTTGCCTTTTTCGCGTAAACGGAAGATTGCATCACGAATCGTCTGTACATCCGCAAGGCTAATTGCGATGCCACGCATGTACAAAATAACACCTAAGGGACGTGGGTCATCCCCAATCCGCTCTAAATTTTGCTCGAACTCTAATAAGCTCATCGCAGGCTCACCAAGGAGTTGCCGTTGAATCAAATTACGCTCATCGGGAGCAATTGGAAATTGAGATGGAACATCAATCATGACATAATCAATCGCTTGGTAGCGTTGCCGTTGCATATTAAGTAGGTTGACACTGAGTTGTTGAATCAAGGTTAAAGCTTTTGACATAGTGAGAATACTTTCACTTAAGTTTGTGCAATCTTATGTTATATATCAGCAAACATCATGTAAGATATATTTACACTATAGCTCACATAGTAACCTTTATATCACAATCATATTAGAATTGTTATAATCTCATTGATAGAATAAGGTAAAGTTACTTGAAACTACCACCTCAGGGAAAATCACATCTATGGACTCAAATCCTGAGTTGGATGACGACAACCACTCAATCTATCCAAGCGTCTATCATACAACTTGTTCTAGCCACCTCCATTATCTCGGTTGTGATTTATGCACTTAGTTATCAAGTTGTTTATCAGGCTGCACCCATTGATACATTATGGCATCTGGTATTCTTGATATTGTTATATGCGATAAGCCGAACCCAATTACATTCAATCGCGGCAGGGGCGTTTATATGCATGTTACTTTTCCAGCAGGTATTTGTCTTAATACCAGCATTAGGTGTATCGGATGAATTAAGCTATATCCTCACCCCCGCCTTTGCACTACCCGTTATTGCCTTTATATTTCAGGGTATCCGACAACGTATAGCATTAACAATAAGCGGTGTATTTGTTATTCTGAGCTTATTATGGTGGATGACTCAAGAAAACTCGATTGTCCCAGTGCAAGTTGGCTTAATGATTATCGTAATGACAGTTGCGATGATGATTTTATTTCCTTTTTTTGATGAGTTTATATATTCCAATTTTTCAATTGGTCGTCTGCAACATCGAAACATTATCGAACAATCACCCGATTTGATTTTAATAGTCGAGAATAATGATATTACCTATATCAACCCAGC
>CAYGTY010000140.1:0-14260 GCA_964352825.1 uncultured Anaerolineaceae bacterium | reverse complement strand
GTTTATATCAATAACGAATTTGAACGCTTGACAGGATATAGTAAAGAAGAAGTTTATGCACAAGATACATTAAAATATAAGTTTATCTTTGATGAAGATGAACCTGATGTTCGTCGTTGGATGGCGGAACTTAATGCGGGTAAAGTAGATGCCGATACGATTGAATATCGTACACTTCGTAAATCAGGTCATCCTGTTTGGGTACGGTCGAAAGTAAGTCAGTTTCGTTATGCTGGTAAACCTGCATTATTAATGACAACCTATAATATAGATGATTATAAATCAGCATCTTTGCCAATTGTTGACTACTTACCCTATCCAACAATTTTTATCAAACTCAGACAAAACGTGGCACAGGTTGTTGCTGTTCATCAAGGTACAGCAGAATGGCTAGTGTTGGATGACGCAATAATCGGGCAACCTATTTCAGAATATATCGATAATTTGCCGAGCCAAGGGCAATCTTTGCTGGCATCGACAAATAACAAAATTCAGTCATATACTCGCCGTGGTATGCTCTATCTCACTAATCAAGACCCAACCTTAGTTGAATGGACAATGACAGGCATCGCCAACAATCCATTAGCAGATTACATCGTGACCCTTCGCCCAAGCCAATATGAGTCACAACTAGAAGTTGATGTCAAACGGTATCGTGCTATTTTTGATATGATGAATGATTATGCCTTCATCTTGCGTGTATTGCAGAATGGTGATTATGAATTTGTCTGGGTCAGTAAAGCATTCCAAAGTATCACGGGATATGACCCCTATACCGAGTCTACAAATCAGATACTCGATACATTATATCACCCAGATGACAAAGCGATTATCACACGCCACTATGCACAACTCCAAAAGGGTGAAATGGCAATTCATGAATATCGTATCCTCACTAAATATGGTCAGGTGAGTTGGATGCGAGAATATGCCTATCCCGTCAAAGAAAATGATCGTGTCACCTTAATTTATGGTTCCGTGCGCGATGTCACATCCAGCATTTTTACAGAAAACACAATGCGTATGTATGCGACACAACAAGCTGTTATTGCCGAGATTGGCATGGTGGCTGTCACGAATAATCTTGGTAGTAAAGAGTTCGCTTCGCAAGCAATTCAATTGATAACACAACTCATGGAAATACCGTGGTGTGTACTTATCGAATATGACAAAGCAGACAGGCGATTCTCCACTTATTCGATGGTTGGGGATGCCGCACAGGAGGAAATGGAATCTAAACCCGATGATGACAGTACCTATCTGGGATATGTGTTGCAACGTAACGACACTGTGCTTGTCAGTGATTGGTCAAAAGAAAATCGGTTTATTATGCCAGTAGCCTATAAAACCTTAGGTATTCAATCTACCCTGAGTGTTGTTGTACCTATGCAAAATGAACCCTTCGGCATTCTTAATATACATGACTCAACACCGCGTCAATTTACAACAGATAACATGAATATGTTACAGATGGTGGCGAATATCATCGGGGCATACACTCAACAACGCCAAAGCCAAATTGCAGAGCGTGAACATTATATGATGGCTCAAGCATTGAGTGATATCGCAGGGATTCTCAATAGTACAACTGAGCTTGACGACATCTTGCGAATTATCTTAAATTTTGTATCGCAAATTGTCCCTGTTGTCGATTCTGCAAATATCATGTTAATTGACCCTGAACGTCAAGTTGCTACCATCACAACCCGTCATAATGTAAATCCTGAAATTCCACTGATTAATATTGGAGTAGATATAGCATTAGCAGATGTCCCACTTTTTGCTGAGGCAGTAGAATCAGGTAAACCAATCATTATTGATGATGTAACCACCCAAGACGGTTGGTATGTCGTACCAGAAACCCGTTGGATTCGTTCATACTTAGGCGCACCCATTTTTGCGGATGGCGAATGTATTGGTTTGGTGAACTTGGATAGTCGACATATAAAGGCTTTTACGGTTGAACACTTGGAGAAGATGGAAGCCTTTTTAAATCATGCCAGCATCGCCATACAAAATGCTCGCCATTCCGAACGGTTGGTTGCAGAAGTTAAAAAACGGACTGAAGAACTCCGAGCAGAACGCTTACAATTGCAAACTTTTTTTGATGCAACAGGTGAAGGCATTTTCTATTCCAGAGATCGTGTCATGTTATTTGTTAATCAGCGGTTTTGCCAGATGATGGGGTATGAAGAGCATGAACTACTCGGACAGTTTTCAACAATACTGCGCCCAGATGATTTGAGCGAGAGTGAACTCCAAGCACGCAATACAATTAATTCCGAGATTCAAAGTCTGGGGCACTCCAAATCTGAAATCCGATTTATGCGTAAAGATGGCTCCGTTTTTATGGGGGCTGTCACAGCATCAGCCGTAACATTGGATGGTGATTTATCAGCGGTAACCATTGTACGTGACATTAGCGAACAAAAAGAAATAGAAGCACAAAAAGAAAGTTTTATTGCTCATGCTGCTCATGAGTTACGGAATCCAATTGCAAGCCTGAATATGCGCTTGTATTTGATGAAAAAGAAAGACCCCATTACATTAGATGATTTGGGTAAAGTTGAGCAGATTGTCAATAAGATGAACGCTTTGGTTACAGGCTTACTGGATTTATCGCGCTTTGGTAGTGGACGCATCCCACTGTCTTTACAATCTCTGATTTTGCAAGATGTGCTAAATGATGTTCATGATATTCAACTACCAGAAGCAGACCGAAAAGGTCTGAAATTGAATTTTGAAATGCCTGATGAGCCTATCAACATGGTTGCCGATGATTTACGTTTATACCAAGTCATCACAAACCTTGTATCCAACGCAATCCATTACACCCCTCTTGGCGGAAATATTGATGTAGTCGTTGAATTTACGAATGAGAGTCATCGCGAAATTAGGATTCAGGTAACGGATGATGGTTTAGGGATTCCAAAAGATAAACAATCGGACTTATTCCAACCTTTCTATCGTGTAGATAATACTGATATATCATCTGGCACAGGTTTAGGTTTGAGTATCTGTAAACAAATTGTAGAAGCACACGGGGGTACAATTTCTGCTGAGAGTGAAGAAAGCAAAGGAGCTTCCTTTACAGTGTGCTTACCGATTGATACAACGGACGCATCCAGTAGTGACCATTAAGATACATTTACTGCCAGATAATCATAATAAATGATATACTTTATCGCGGTAAATATCTGATTCTAGTAAAGTTGATACGATGCGATTCATAACACCTTTATCTTGGCAGAAAGCCCAATCATATTCACAGTCTATCATGCAAAGTGTATTTAACACACTCACCCACCCCTCCACAAAGATTCATGACATCAATATACAAGCGCAGGCTCGCTTATTATCTAGTGTTATCTTACTCTCGCTTGTCATCATAATCGTCTTAATTCTAAAACCAAACGCCACATCCTATCCAACCCAATCAAATGAGAATATCATCCTCATGATAGCAGGTGCTTTATTAGTCGGATTATATATTGTCAGTCGTAGTCATTACTACACACAGACAGCCCTTGCGACAGTATCAACCTTGATTTTGGCTGTTTTGGCTATTTTCAACATCTCTACATCTGGGATTGATTATGCTTATTTATCAATCGTGATTTTAGTCGCTAGTGTCTTATTAAATATAAGATTGCTATTGATGATCATAGTTGCAACAATGATTTGTACCTTGGCATTAATTAGTGAGCATCCCGAAATGTCGTTAAATAGTGAACCCTTTATATTTATGCTTGTTGCGTCGGTGGGGGTCGTCTTTACAGGCATTTATCGCAATCAATTGGAATCACAACGGACAGAAACGCTGCTTGACCGCGAGACGCGCTTGCAATTAATTTTGGAGCAGATGCCCGCGATTTTATGGACAACCGATGAGAATCTTATATTTACATCGTCTACTGGCTCAGGTTTTCAACAGCTATCAGTCAATCCAGAAACACTGCTTGGCACATGGATTGCAAGTTCACCACCGATGGACAAGTTATCTATGTTCCGCACAGAATCCCATTATCAAGCCCTTGCAGGACAATCGAGTACTTATGAAAGCAGTTGGGGAGATCGGTCTTTTCAATGTTTTATTGAACCCCTATACGATGCTCGCAAAAATATTATCGGCTGTGTAGGGATTGCCCTAGACATCACTGCACGCCGTTCTGCGGAGCAGGTTCGTGTGGATTTGCGTGTTGAGAAAGAACGGGTACAGGTCTTATCTGATTTTATTCAAAACGCATCCCATGATCTGAGTACACCTTTATCTGTTATCAATGCGAGTATCTATTTATTACGTAACACAGATGAGGTCGATAAACAAAAACGTCATATTGATACACTTGAATTGCAGGCAACACGGCTGGCAGATTTGGTCAAAAGTATGCTTACGATGTTACAACTGGATAAGGTGGACACATTTAGTAAAGAGTTTATTGACATCAATCACCTCATAGACATATTGCCCCACAGCTTTGAGACGGCGATGCAGACAAAACGGCTAGGTATCATCAAAGATTTAGATGACAATTTACCCACTATTGAAGCCAATGAGAGTTATATCATACAAGCATTAGAAGAAATCTTTGATAATGCGGTACAATTTAGTAACGTTGGTGGAACAATCACCTTAAGCACACGACATGATGGGGAACGGGCTGTTATCGAAATTCAAGATACGGGTATTGGTATCGGACCAGAAGACCAAGTACGAATCTTTGAACGTTTCTATCGTGTTGATAAATCACGTTCAACATCTTCAGGGCGGACGGGGCTGGGTCTAGCGATTGCAAAACGCATTATTGATGGTCATGCTGGGCGGATTCATGTTCAAAGTAATGTTGGAGAGGGAACAACCATTCGTATGTACCTTCCATTAGAGTCACAAGTTTATCTAGCCATGAAAAATTAATCAGGACAAGGTTATTATGGATTTTGGGCGTACATTTACATATGTGTTTGAGGATAAGCAGTGGGTCAGCAAACTTGTTATTACTGTTTTAATGGTGTTCATCAGCGCAATACCTGTTTTGGGTTTATTGACTACTTGTATGGTGTTGGGCTATATCACAGAGCTTGTTAAAAATGTACGAAACGGTCACCCACGCCCCCTGCCCAAATGGGAGAATTATGGAGACCGAGCCATATCAGGTGCATATGTCTTGCTGGCGATTGTGATTTATAATTTGCCAACCATGCTAATCGGTGTCTTCTTATATACATTCAATAATGTTTTAGGAGCAAGCCTATTTGGTGGGATTGCTTATGTTGTGATTATATTCTGTGCACTCCCCGTACTGTTTATCTATTCTGCCTTTGCATGGACGATGTTAGCGATTGGGTTAAATCGCTATGCTGACACAGGTGACAATGGGGTATTTTACCGCTTTGGTAAATTATTCCGTACCATACAACAAAATACATCACTCACGATACAATATATCCTCTATTCGATCGCCTGTAATCTTATCTTGTTAATTCTAGGTGCAATCCCCTGCATCGGATGGATAGCGACCCCTGCGCTATATGTGCCTGTTCAAGGTTTCCTGATTGGGGAATTTGGACGACAACTCGGTGCATCTGACCGTTCCTATCGTGATAGTGGTAAATCCAAAGGTTAGTTTACGATTCCCTATCAATTGAAGGCGGATATAGACGATAGCCAATAAGTCTCAGCCAATAATCTGAAATGCAAACATTGGTCTGCTGGTGCTTGCAAAAAATTTCACAAAAGTATATATTTATATAGATTTTTGTAGATTTATATAGATTTTGGATAGAGATAATATGGCAAAACCAGATTTTCTGAGTAAAAAACCTTCCATGTTTGCAAAACCATCACCCGAAGAACGTGCCAAACGTCTGACAAAACGGCAGTATGTTCGCTTTGCATTTTATACACTAGACCCTGTCTGGCGACGTTTATCCGCAGATGAGCAAATTGAACATAAAAAAGAATTACTCGCTGTCATCAAAAGTTTTAATCGTCGTATGTTATTACGCCCATATAGCACGATGGGAACGCGCGCCGACGCTGAGCTGCTCTTATGGCAAATTGCAGAAACACCTGAAGTTTTCCAAGATTTAGCCAAAGCGATTATGAAAACACGTATGGGCGCATACCTCAATTTAGCCTATTCATATTTATCACAAACCAAACGCTCTATCTATGAGATTCGCGTGGGTGGTGAAGAAGAAGCCGAAGAAGAGCGCCTTGTCATTGATCCATCGGAAGCAAAATACCTCTTTGTTTATCCCTTTATCAAAACCCGCGACTGGTATCAAATGTCACAGATGGCGCGCCAAGGGGTGATGGACGAGCATATTGTCGCTGGGCGCAAATACCCCTCGATTCGCTTGAACACAACCTATAGCTTTGGGATTGATGATTACGAGTTTATCGTCGCTTTTGAGACAGATGAGCCAAGTGATTTCCTCGACCTTGTACAAGAACTCCGCGAGACAGAATCCAGTAAATATACCCTGCAAGATACACCCCTCTTTAGCTGTATCAATATGCGCCTTGAAGAAGCACTCGATGCTCTCGGTGGACCTGATATTGCTGAACCGATTGATGAGGGTGTCGAACGCGAAGTCTGGCAAGAGGTCTGCCCACTTGATGAAATTGCTGAAGGTGAAACACAGGTTGTTTACCTAGAAGGCAAAATGGTGGGTCTATTTAATATCAAGGGCGACCTTTATGCGATTAATAACCGCTGTAGTCATGCTCGTGGACCCCTGACCGACGGCACAATCGACCCTGAAGAATGTAGTGTGGTCTGTCCCTGGCACTATGGCAAGTTCGATATTAAGACAGGACTCGCTGTGGACGGGATTGTACGGAAACCTGTGGAAACCTATCAAGTCGAAGTCCGCGATGGTGTGGTATTTGTCGGTACAAAAATCAGCGGATAATTTCTAATTTTATAATTCGTAGGGAAGAGACATGTCTCTTCCTTACATTGGTAGACAGATAAATGAGTCAATTGAAATTTATTTTATTGGTAGATAAGGACTGAATAACACAATGAGTATATACGGCGCACAAACAGCCGATACCCCGAAATATCAAGATGAAGCCCGTGACTATGATGCGATTCTTGTGATGTCATTTGGTGGACCAGAAGGACCTGATGATGTTATGCCCTTTCTTGAAAATGTCACTCATGGTCGCAATATCCCTCGTGAGCGTTTACTAGAGGTGTCTGAACATTATCAACACTTTGGCGGAATCAGCCCAATTAATGAGCAAAATCGCGCATTGATTGAAGCCTTAGAAGAAGAACTCAAGGAAAATGGACCTGATTTGCCTATCTATTTTGGTAATCGCAATTGGCATCCGATGATTACGGATACCGTTCAGCAGATGAAAGATGATGGGGTTAAACGTGCAATCGCATTTTTCACCTCCAGCTTTAGCAGTTATTCGGGCTGTCGGCAGTATCGTGAAGATATTCAAAGAGCCGTTGAAGCTGTTGGAGACGGCGCACCTGAGTTTGATAAAATCCGTGTTTTTTACAATCACCCAGGATTTATCCATACGGTTGTCGATAAGATTCAAGTTGCGCTTGATCAATTTACCGATGATGAACGTGAACATGTCCATATCGCATTTACAGCACATAGCATTCCGATGGGTATGGCACGCAATAGCGCATATGAAGCCCAATTAAAAGAAGCCTGTCGTATTGTTGCGGAGATATTAGAGACGGACCACTATAAATTAGTGTATCAAAGCCGTAGTGGTCCACCTCAAATGCCATGGTTAGAACCCGACATCCTCGATTATATGGAGGAAATCAGCGAGCAAGGTGTACAAAATCTTGTGATTGTGCCGATTGGCTTCATCAGCGACCATATGGAAGTCATGTTTGATTTGGATACCGAAGCAGTAGAAAAAGCAGAAGAACTCGGCATAAAAATGGTACGCGCAGGCACAGTCGGTACAGCCCAACCCTTTGTACGGATGATACGTGATTTGATTGTTGAGCGCATGACGGACAATCCAGACCGCCCAGTTTTGGGGAAGCGTCCAGCCAACCATGATATTTGCCCATTAGATTGTTGTTTACCGGGTACACGACCCCGCCCGAGTTCATAAATAAGTAATTGG
Source organism: uncultured Anaerolineaceae bacterium (assembly GCA_964352825.1). Classification (GTDB taxonomy): domain Bacteria; phylum Chloroflexota; class Anaerolineae; order Aggregatilineales; family Phototrophicaceae; genus UBA6055. The sequence continues at coordinate 6,144 of CAYGTY010000140.1, read as the reverse complement.
TCGAAATAAATTGAATTTTGTAGGGTTGATGCCATGTCATCAACCGTTTGTGGACGCTTATAAATTTTAAGTGATTCGAAAATACTAAAAATGCAAGAAATCAAATAAAACCAAGGGATTACATGAACGTATTATTGATTGGCTTCAACTATCGACAAACACCTGTGGACATTCGCGAGCAACTATTTGTGAACGAAAAAAACGCCACCGCTTTATTAGCAGGTTTAGTGGCACAGATTGATACCCTTAACGAAGCTGTGATTTTATCGACATGTAATCGCGTCGAACTCTATTGTGTCACTGATAATGCCTTTCATGCGGAAGACCAAATAATCACTTATCTAAGTGAATGGTTTGAGATTGATACTGATATATTAAAAGATCATCGTTTTGTGCGCCATGACCATGATGCGATTCTGCATTTGATGAATGTGACCAGTGGCTTAGATTCTATGATATTGGGTGAACCTCAAATTTTAGGGCAAGTCAGACGTGCATTAGAGTCTGCCCAGACTGTCCGTGCTAGTGGTTCTATATTAAACCGTGTCATTACGGATGCCCTACATACAGGTAAACGCGCCCGTACTGAGACCGCCATCAGTGAATATAGTACATCGGTTAGCCATGTGGCTGTGCAGAAGTTGGTACAGAATTTAGCCGATATCGAAAACCCGCGTGTGATTGTGGTGGGTGCAGGCGAAATGGCGAAAATCTGTATTCGGGCTTTGATGAATCATCAGATGACAAATGTTGTGATATTAAATCGTACCTTTGAACGCTCGCAAGCCCTCGCTGATGAATATGATGTAAGAGCGATTGAATGGCATAAACTGTGGAATGAGTTACGGCTTGCTGATGCTGTGATTACGGCAACAGGCGCACCCCACACCATCCTACATCATTCTGATATGCAGGCGATACTTGATGACCGTGAACTGCGCGAGTTAGTCATGGTTGATGTGGCTGTTCCGCGTGATATTGAGCCAAGTATTGACGAACTAGCGCATGTTGTTGTATATGATATTGATGACTTGCAACAAGTTGTTGATGAACATGTTGCACAACGTCGGGCTTGTATTCCACAAGTTCATAGTATAATTGAGTCAGAGTTAGAGAAATGTACAGGATGGTTAGCTGGACGTAAGGTTGTACCTGTGATACGCGGTCTACGCGAAAAAGTAAGCGATGTTGTAGAAGATGAATTAACAACAACGCTCAATCGGTTGGAACATTTATCGGAGCAAGACCGCTTGATTGTGGAGAGATTTGCTCATCGCGTCATAAATAAAATTTTGCACGACCCAACCACCAACCTACGCGAACACGCCACCCATGCGGACTCTGAAAATTACTCAAAGGTGGTGCGTGACCTCTTCGCACTCGACAATGTAAAATCAGCAAGGTAGCCAGACATGATAGAACACATTCGCATCGGCACTCGCGGTTCAAAACTCGCATTATGGCAAGCTAACACAGCAGCAGACCTCATCCGACAACAATATAAACATGTTGAGGTGGAACTTAAGATATTTACAACTCGGGGTGACAAAATTCTGGATAAAGCGTTACCAGAAATTGGCGGTAAGGGGTTATTTACAGAAGAACTAGAAACTGCATTACGTGATAGAATGATTGATTGTGCAGTCCATAGCCTAAAAGATTTACCCACAGAAAAGGTCGAAGGGGTGTTCCTCGGCGCAATCCCTGAACGCGGTGCATATAACGATGTTCTGGTGAGTCGTGATGGAGTTCTTCTTGATGACTTACCACAGGGCGCAACGATTGGTACAAGTAGCCTACGACGTAAAGCCCAACTCTTGCATCATCGTGCTGACCTCAATGTGATTGATATACGAGGTAATGTTCCCACCCGCATTGAAAAATTAAATGCCAGTGACAGTCCCTATCATGCCATTGTTCTTGCAAAAGCAGGCTTAGAACGGCTGGATATGGCTGACCAAATCACACAAACATTTGATGCGCCATTCATGATTAATGCTCCAGCACAGGGCGCAATGGGTATCCAATGCAGGGAAGAGCCTGATTCGATGTCTTTCTTTGCTCCCCTCATGCACCTACAAACATGGTTATCGATTACAGCAGAACGCTCATTTTTGAAAGCACTCGGCGGTGGTTGTTCCTTGCCTGTTGGCGCACATGCTTATATCGAAAAGAGTGTTTTATATATTCATGGGCGTGTGACAGCCCTTGATGGCTCAAGCCAAATTGATGTTGAAAATAAAGTCGGTCTGATACGAGAAAGTAATATTATCGACTCGGCAAATCGTCTCGGTGTGATGACTGCCCAGCAAGCCGTTGAACAAGGTGCAAATGCTATTTTGGAGACATTGCAGGTGTAAGGTTCAATATGCTCAATATAAATAATAATGTGGTGGGGACAACGGCTTGCCTTGTCCTCAGAATGATTCCCTACACCCATTTTAGTATAGATTCTTCATCACCCTATATTAATATGACTTAACATCCTAAATTCATGATGCCGATTGAACATAAACATATTGTCGTAACCCGCGCAACACACCAAGCTGATGAATTTGTCAGCTTATTACAAGAACAGGGGGCAATCCCCATTCTATATCCCTGTATTGCAATTGCACCACCACTCGATACAACTGCACTAGATAATGTTTTGAATAAACTAGAAACATTCGATTGGGTAATTTTTACCAGTTCCAATACCGTTCACGCTATCGGTGGTCGGCTTGAAACCATGCGCCTGTACCCTGATTGGTCAATGATTAAAATTGCCGTTGTTGGGCATAAAACAGCGAGAGCCGTCAACGATTTACTACACTGTGTGCCTGATTTCATACCGACAGTATATACAGCTGAGGCATTAGCAGATAGCTTACCTGATGTCGATGACAAGAAGCTATTGATTCCACAATCTGCATTAGCCGATAACCGCCTCTCACAGATTTTGAAGAAGCGTGGTGCAGATGTTACCCATATCAATGCTTATCAGACAGTATTAGGTCAGGGTGGGGATGATGTACCTGCACTCCTACGCCAAAATAAAATTGATATGTTGACCTTTACCAGTTCCTCAACTGTCGAAAATTTCGTTCAACGCATCCATCCATTAGCAATTCCCCATCTTCCAGCAATCTGTATCGGGTCGTCTACCGCCACCACAGCAAGAAAAATAGGATTCCATAATGTTGTCTTTCCTGAAAAGTATTCTTTAGAGGGTATGATTCAGCTTATGCAAAGATACTAGCTAGCCTAATTCCACACGAGATGTCAAGCCAATTTGTGATCTTTCACTAAATCTTTACACAAGGTGACAGTACCCTTAATAATTTTCCAGCATACTATAGCTGGTTTAGATGATAGTTCATGGTTCAATACGACCAAAATTAGTAGATTTAAATAATTCTTTAAACTTTGCGGGATTTGAGTGAAACGTTTAAATGGATTTTTTCACAATATTGACTAAAAAAGCCGTGATAAATCTATGACATTAGTTACTTATTTTGTAGTTTTTTTACATGGTATAGTGTAAGTAACTTCAAACAACCGTGGGTGTCACAACCTTGAGCTATTGGAGAAAAACAATGATTCCCTTCCGCACGAATACAACGCACGAAAAATATACGGAAAAATACCAACACTGGTGCGCTCAATCAGAAGATTATGCAGGTGGCGATCATCTTATTTCTGCGTTTCGCGAAGGTTGGGAGCTTGAAGATAGCCCTATTTATGTGAAGCAATATTGGAAAAGCGGAAGTCGCCCTATTAGCATTTATCATTTTGTTTTGTTACGTGATGATGAAACCATGATTATGCCTGTTTTACATAACCCATTTGTGGAACGGTATCTGACTGAGCAAGCTATTTCGCTGGTTTATGATGATATCGAACAACTCACACTCGTGAAATAGCTGAGTTTCGTGAATTTTTAATTAAGATCTACATGATTTGTTTGTAGGAATGTGACAGACAAACTATAATAGATAAAAGGCAAACCATAATCAAGGTAGGATGATTTTACGATGATGAATCAAAATCAAGTTAATTTTCATGTGCAATACCAAGACATTACATCCCAACATTGGAGTTATGCGTCCGAGCGGTTTGCTGGTGGCGACAATTTATTAACTGCCTTATCGCGTGGTTGGGAAATCAGCGAAACAGTCCGACTCGAACATCATTGGTTTGCAGGCATGCGCGGTATCGAAATTTTCCACTTCACGATTCAACGCGATGATGTCACAGTTGATATGGCTGTGGTCAGCAACCCTTATGTTTATCGCTTTATCAAAACCCATAAGTTGGAAATCATCGAAGACGAAATTCAAGCTATATAATACACATCATCCCCTTCCAATTGATACACTTGAATGCCCTATTTTATGTTGATGGGGTGTTTTTGATTGGTGAGAAGAATAGAAAATGCCCCACTCATCAGCAGGGCATCGTCGTTAAATTAGAGGGGTCTTGATTTATTGTTCGGGTGTTGCTTCTTCTTCATCTTCTGGGATTTCGACATCAATTGCTTGTTGTATCAAATCACGGAAAGCAGGTTCAGGTAATGCTCCCGGTTGCATGAAAATCAGCTTACCTTGTTTAAAGATAGCGATAGTCGGGATGCTCTTGATTTGGAAGGCTTGGCTCAATCCGGGGTTTTTGTCGGTATCCACTTTGACAATACGGACTTTGCCCGCAAATTCGCCTGCAAGTTTATCTAGAATTGGCGCAACTTGACGACATGGACCACACCACTCTGCCCAAAAATCTACGAGAACAGGCATATCATTAGAAGCAATAATTGCTTCTGTTTCAAATGTGGCATCGGTTACAGCCATTGGTTTATCAAGTGTAGGCACTGGTTTTGTCTCCTTAGTTATTTTAGAAAGTCTATCTGTCGGCGGAGCTACAGTGACAATTGCATCTTCTATTGTGCGGATGATGCTGGGTAAATCGCTACCCCACGGACGAGAGCGACGAACGATAACTTCACTACCATACCAGCCCACGACCAGTGATTTATTTTGATAGTTGAACTTTTCACTGAGCATCGGATTACGTTCAGGGTTTACTTCCCCAAAGATAAGCGCATTTTGTTCCTCAGCAGATGTTTTGAAGGCAAGTTTAAAATCGCCTCTCAATTTGTCATCACCATTGGTAATCATAATGATAGATGCACGTTGTCCAGTTATTGTAGAAAAATTGTCATCAGTTAGTGTCACAACAGTCATTAGGGTATCCTTGTCTCATCTCTCAAATCTCTTATTTTTATTGTAGCTAATAAACAAGAGATTTGCCTCTGTTAACTCCATATAATTATGATGATGTGTTATCAATAAACCTTACCATAAGCCCTAACATGATTTATAAAATATATCCTTCGCTTTTATGAGATGGTTTCTAATGTCTCAGATGAATTTATAATACATAACTTAATCACCTATTGGATTGTGCTTTTATACTGCTGGTGTAAATAAAAAACACACATAAAAACATATATATAGGAGATTAGACATGGCAGATAGAGTATTCGCACTATTCAAAAATATGGAAACAGGTGCAACCGCAGTTAACGAAATTATTACACGCGGTACACCAGCAGAACGTATCAGCGTTATTACCCATGACCCAGAGGAAAGATATTCCAAATATATTGATGTTACCGATGCGGTGGATGCCGAAGATGGTACGGCATTTGGTGCAGTAGTTGGCGCATTAACAGGTTTAGGTGCTGCAACAATCCCCGGTCTTGGACTTATAGTCGCTGGTGGACCAATTGCTGCCGCTTTATTTGCTGCTGTTGGTGCTGTCGCTGGTGCCGCAACAGGTGGTATCACAGCTGGGTTAGTCAAAATTGGTGTAACAGAAGACGATGCACGCAATTATGAACAAGTCCTAAAAAATGGTGGTGCAGTTGTTATAGTTAACACATTAACCGAAGAAGAAGAAGATCGTGTGGAACATATTCTTGCAAGTTTTAACCCACTTGCCCTAGAAGACTAATTCGATCATAGACAATAATCTGATTGCCTCGCTCTTTATTAGGTGGGGCAATTTGCTATCCAAACAAATCTAACAAAGACTGAAATAATCTTCTCTCAGCAATCCAAACAGGTCTAAAGAGCTTGATGGTTTGATGAAACATCTTGTTTG
>CAYGTY010000139.1:10173-17080 GCA_964352825.1 uncultured Anaerolineaceae bacterium | reverse complement strand
TTACCTCTTTGTAGTAATCTCAAAAATCAGTACACTGATACTATAGTCTGCTGTTAATTGTATTGAGGTCAGTATATGTCATCAGTCGCCCACATCATTCGTCGCAAGCGTTCTCGCAAAGCGCGTCAACGTATTCAACAACAACGCACATCCATATGGGGATTATTGATTTTAACCGTGGTTGTATTGGTGGTGGTTGTGCCATTGGCTGTTATTTTGGGTCTGGCGGGTATCCTCTATACACAAGCGGCGAGTAATTTACCGACCCCTGCGGAAACGATTTATCTTGACCCGATTATTGGTGCGACGCAACTCTATGACCGCACAGGCAGTACCCTGATTTATTCAGTCGAAGACCCCCTCGGCAATCAACGCCGCTGGATTGAACTAGAGGCATTGCCAGATTATGTCATCTCGGCAACCCTCTTGATGGAAGACCGCGGCTATCTGCAAAATACGCGATTCGATGCGCTACAAACCCTCAATCGACTGTGGCGATATATATTAGATTCACCTGTGGCTAGCGATCCCAGCATCACAGGACGACTCGTGCGAAATTCTGTCTTGCCATTGGCGCGTCGTAGTGGGCTGGATGATACACTACTTGAAATTGCCTTAGTGGCAGAAGCGGAACGTTTACAAGACCCTGAAGACTTGCTAGAGTGGCATTTAAACACCAATTATTATGGTAATGATGCCTATGGGATTGATGCCGCCGCTCAAGTCTACCTCGGTAAATCAGCGGAATCACTGACATTAGATGAAACTGCGCTCTTGGTTGCGATTGCCCCTGCGCCACGCTTTAACCCATTTGATAATGAAGTTGCTTCACGGGGGCGACAAGCTGACCTCTTGCTCAATATGTTTAACAACGCCCTGATTAATAAACCGCAGTTTGACCAAGCCTCAGCGATTGTGACCCAATTACGAGCCGATTTTATCCAACGCCCACTATTTGCCCCTGAGTTTTCGGTCTATGCCCGTCAGCAAGCCCAAGAGATTCTCGATAATTTGGGCATGGATGGCGCGCGGATGGTGGCGCGGAGTGGTCTACAAATCACAACCACGCTTGACCTTGACCTCTACTTCCAGTCGGATTGTGTCTTACGGGCGCATCTTGACCGTTTAAATGGTGGATTAGGCAATGTATTGGCGCAAGATAACACACCTTGTTCAGCGACAAATTATTTGGTTCAACCATTTGGAGCAGATGCAACAACCCCACCTGACACAGGCACACTGATGATGATGGATGCCAAGACAGGTGAAATTTATAGTGTCGTGGGTGATATTCGCTCACAAAATAAACAACCCTCTATCGTACTCCATCCATTTGTCTATTTTGAAGGATTCCTACAACGTTTATTCACACCAGCGTCGATGGTCTATGATGTACCTCGCGCGTTCCCAGGACCTGCTGATGGCTTGATTTATACGCCGACTAATCCTGATGGACGCTATCGTGGACCGATGAATTTACGGGATGCAATGGTCGGTGGCTTATTACCGCCAGCATCTTATGTGGCAGATAGTCGTGGCATTACCCAAGTCATTCGGACAGCGCACCTTATCGGATTTAACAGTCTCGATGAAAACACCTTTGACCTTGATATATTGGCGCGTGGTGGTGGCGTATCGGTATTAGATACCACCTATGCCTATAGTGTATTTGCATCGATGGGGATTATGCACGGGGTCGATACTCAGCCTATTGCACAAGGGTATCGCTCACGGAATCCGATTACAGTTCTGAAAATTATGGATGCGGATGGCACTGTTTTGTGGGAATATGACGAAGCGATTCAACAACTCAGCCAGACAATCATCTTTGAGCCAAGTATCGCGTATTTGGTCAATGACATTCTCAGTGACAACATCACCCGACAACAGGTTCTCAACACACAAGACGAGACTCTACAATTGTCGCGTCCATCAGCCGTCGTCAATGGCTTGAGTGCGGATAAACGCGATAGCTGGACAATTGGCTATACTCCACATATCGTTACAGGGGTACATATGGGGCGAAGTGATGCAAGTGGTATGAGCTTAGATAATTATGGTCGGCAAGGGTCGGCACCTGTTTGGCGGGCAATGATGAATTATGTGCATGACCGTAACGCCTTACCCCCTGATGATTGGTCGCGCCCTGCTGACATCGAAGAATATGTTGTCTGCGAAATTTCCGGTTTGATACCAAATGCCAACAGCCCATGCCCAACCCACCGTGAGATTGTCCCACCCAGCTCAGTTCTGCTACCAGATACCTATTGGCAGACTTATGAAATCAATACCCAAACAGGTCAACTCGCGACAGCCAATACCCCACCCAATTTACGAGCAGAACAAGTCTACTTTGTTCCCCCACAAGCTATCCTCGAATGGTGGGTAGAAAGTGGGCAACCGCTTCCACCAACCGATTATGACACCATTAGCCGTCCTGAAGTCTTAAAAGCGGTTCAGATTTTACAACCTTCAGATTTTGCTTATGTGGGGGGGATGGTGGATGTACGTGGCAGTATTGATGACCCTAATATCGACTATTATCAATTGGCATATGGTCAAGATGTGAACCCACGTGAATGGCTAGAAATCGGTGGTCAACGCCGTGATTATTCAGCAGGGGCATCATTAGGCACATGGGATACCTCTGGCTTGAATGGTGTGTATACCTTACAGTTTACCGCCGTCTTTAATGATGGCAGTATTGACACCGATACCAAACTCGTCACACTTGATAATGCGCCCCCTGCAATTACATTGCGGACAGGTGATGATGTCAACACTATTCGCTATCCTGCACAAACAGTTGTCTCACTGGTCGCCGATGCCTCGGATAACTTAACAATTGAACGGATTGAGTTTTATCAAAATGGTGAGCTACTCGGTGTTGACCGCGAATGGCCTTATGGCTTTGAGTATGATATTACCAGCGTCGGCACAGAGCTATTTAGTGCGGTGGTGTTTGACCAAGTTGGGAATAATTCACAATCTGATTTGACAGTTGAGATTGTCCGTAGTGGGTAGACGGAGTTTTTCATATGTCCGATACTATTTATACTATTCGACAAGCGACTGCTGATGATGCAGCAAGCTATAACGCTCATTTACTTAAGATGGTGGAAGAGCCACACAATGGCATTAGTCGCCATGCAGGTGAATATACTGAAACAGTTGAAGAAACGCGTAATCACTTAACAAGCATCTATGAGTCTCATAATCAAGTGATTTTTATTGCTCTTAATACAGATAATCAAGTGATTGGTGACTGTTCTGGCTTTGCTTCACAACGTATCTCACGCCAGCATAACGTCGGAATTGGTTTAACGGTTGATGCCGATTATCGTCGTCAAGGCATCGCCACCGCATTAATGAAACAGATGATTCAATGGGCATATGCAACTTCACATGTTTATCGCTTAGAATTAGAGGTGTTTACTGATAATCTACGCGCCTTGAACCTCTACCTTAAACTAGGGTTTGTTCTTGAAGGTACTCGCCATAAAGCATTTCGCAAGCACGGACAATTCAAAGATGCTTATATCATGGCAATCCTATTTGAGCGTGAAGATGGATAAAAGAAACCTACAAATAGATGGTACATATAACATCCGAGATTTAGGTGGTTATCCTATTGGTGATCATGTGACAACCAAAAGCCACATGCTGATTCGTGCTGGTAATCTTGACCAACTGCCTATGTCATCACAACAGCAACTCATTGATTATGGCGTGAAGACGGTTATCGATTTACGCGATGAGTGGGAAGTTGAAAATTATCCAAATGTCTTTGCACAATCGACGGTTGTCAAATACCTTAACTTACCGCTTATTGGCAATCATCTATCGAATGATGAAACATGGAAAGAAGAAGAACGTGATTATCGTTTTTTGCATGATTTCTATATTAAATACATAGAACACTGCCAAAGCCAAATTAGTACAATTATGAAAGCTATTGCAGAAAATCCAACAACAATTATCTTTCATTGTTATGCTGGCAAAGACCGCACAGGTATCATTGCTGGCTTACTCTTAGATTTAGCAGGTGTTCCCCGTCAGATTATTGCTGAGGATTATGCTAAGAGCAATCAAGAAATCCAACATCTGATTAAGCAGTGGCGTAGCTATACTGAACAAAACAATGGCGATGTGCAAGCATTGGAGCGAGATTCTGCCTCTGAGCCAATAACTATATTAAATATGCTGGATTATATTGATCGTCAATATGGTGGCATCCGCGACTATTTGATGAGATGTGGTTTAACAGATAGTCAACTTCGTCAGATACGCTCGCATCTGATTGAATCGAACGGTTAGATCATTTCGAGAATATATCGTAAGGCATAAAAATGCCAAGCAAATTGAGCGTCACTTGGCACGATGGAAGCATAAGACCCTCTAGCATTAATCCTTGACATTCAATACAGCTAGCTATACAATTCTAAAGCTACGTAATAGTAGTTTAGCCGAGATAGCTCAGTTGGTAGAGCAACGCACTGAAAATGCGTGGGTCCCCGGTTCAAGTCCGGGTCTCGGCACAGAAAAGCTCATCTTATGATGGGCTTTTTTTGATTACATCCCTGCTAGGTCACGCTTATTCAGATTACGACTAAATGCCTCAGTCGGTGCGCCATCTGGCAAAATCCCTAAAGTCAAAGACTCCACATAAATGCACATATGCCACGGAATTGATATATTGTCGGCGCTTAACTTCGCATCTGATAATTCAATATCAGCACCCCGCACAACAGCAATTGGGGTGGCTTCGTTACGTTCTCCCATCACCGTCTGTGCAGAGACAGCTAAAGAATCCGCGACACCAACTTGGGTTACTGCCATCGGATTACCAAACAAATCCATCTTACCGCGCTCATCTTTAATCGGGTTAAACCCAGCGACACCCACAGCAACGCCTGTTGTGCCATAACGCCCAGGAACAAGCCAACTATCCGTGAGAATCACGCCAATATGACAATTTAAGCGCGCCTGTAAATCTTTGCGAATACGCTCAGCAGAAGCATAGGGGTCAGCAGGTAATAACACCACTTGCCCACTAGGGATATTAGAGCGGTCTAAACCAGCATTCGGAGAAATAACCCCGTTGTTTGCGGTTAATAAAAACCCCATCTCAATCCCACCAAAGATATGGTCGGCTTCTTGGATGACAAGCTGGGCAATAGCAGGGTCAACCCGATACCGTTCTGCCAATTCCTTTGCGCGCGCTGTGATGTGGACTTCATCCAGATTGACAATGCGCTCTTCTGCAATGGCTGTATATTTGGTGGAAATCGCCACCACATCGCCATCTTGTAGGGTCATATTCGCTTGTTCCAGACTGTTGACTATGGTCTGGATGAGGTCAAAAGGTTGGTCTTGTATAGGAGCTTGAATCGGGAAAACAGTTAAGGCATGTTGCATTGGGCAGGCTTTCTACTACCATTTGTCGTTAGACCGCAATGGTATCATAATTGCCTTGCCCTGTCAGCTATTAACGACATTGTGGATATAGGTCAATATCATCCTAAAGTTCAACTTATGATAAAATCATATCGTTAAAAAATGTTTCTTATCGTATGGAGAATTTTATGACTAGCGAAAAAATTAGTAAAGTCATTGCTCATGCTCATGACAATGCGGATACCTATATAGAAGGATTCCACGAATTACTAAAAATCCCATCTGTCAGTACCGACCCTAAATATAAAGCGGATATAGAACGTTGTGCCGATTGGGTTATTACCGAGATGAAGCGGATTGGCTTCAATGAATGTCGCAAAATCGAAACCGATGGACAACCTGTTGTCTATGGTGAATGGCTAGAGGCAGGCGAAGATGCCCCGACCTTATTGGTGTATGCGCATTATGATGTGCAACCGATTGACCCGATTGAGCTATGGGATACCGACCCCTTCGAGCCAACAATGCGTGATGGTAAACTCTATGCCCGTGGTGTTGTTGATGATAAATGTGGGGTTTGGTTCAACCTCAAGGCATTCGAGTCGATGTTTGCAACTGAAGGCAAGCTCCCTGTCAATGTCAAACTCTTCTTTGAAGGTGAAGAAGAATGTGGCTCACCGAATATGCAACCCTTTGTCGAAAGCCATAAAGACTTATTGTCTGCCGATGCTCTGATTTTATGTGATGGTGGCTTTAGTGGCAAAAATCCAGAACAGGGATATTCTGTACGAGGGATTGTTGCGGCACAAGTCAAAATCACAGGACCGAGCCACGATTTACACTCAGGGCAATGGGGTGGAGCAGTTCATAATCCCTTACATCACGCCGCCAAGATTATCGCATCCTTCCATGATGATGATGGGCGTATCTTAATTGATGGATTTTACGATAGTGTAAAAACACTCGACCCAGACGAATATCAGGCAATGCTTGATAATTGGGCATTAAATGAGGGTGAGACACTTCCTAGAGCAGGTGTAGACCATTTCTGGGGAGAGAATGTTGCACCCATTCCAGAACGTTTAACAGCTTTGCCCACTCTAGATGTAAACGGCTTATGGGGTGGTTATCAAGACTTGGGGGTGAAAACCATTATCCCAGCCGAAGCCACTTTTAAAGTCACCATGCGAACCGTCGCGGATATGGATCCGAAAGATGTCACCAAGATGTTTACCGACCATGTGATGAGCTTTGCTGTTGATACCTTGGATATTGAAGTTGATATTCTAGTCGAAGCCTATCCTTTCACCATGCAATTTGAAGGGCCATTGGTGACGGCGGTTCAATCTGCTTATCAAAGCATCCTCGGCAAAACAGCGCCAATGGTACGCGGAGGCGGCTCTGTCCCGATTGGTGGGATGCTCCAGAATGAGCTAGGATTCGAGATTCTTAATTTTGGTTTGGGGTCAGGCGCAAATATCCACTCGCCAAATGAATATATGAATTTTGA
>CAYGTY010000139.1:5795-10073 GCA_964352825.1 uncultured Anaerolineaceae bacterium | reverse complement strand
AATAATTTCTTTACAGTCTGACTTTTTACTCATCGTTCATAACTCCCAACTCACCGCACCCAAGCAGGTTCTAGGATGTCTGTCCAGTCAGGCTGGAGAATATCACGCAAGCCAAATAAGAGATAAAGTGAACTCCCTGCTGGAGGTGGAATTGTGATTTCGCTAATTTGCATCGGTTTATCTAACATCAAAGTATAGAGTCGCCCTGGGTAAAAGCGCGTCGATTGGAAGATGATTTGATTGGGGTCGTTTGTCCATGTGGCGTGACGGTCTGTGCGGTCAGGTAATGATAGGAGAATATGTTCACCTGTGCTGAGGTCAACTTTGGATAAGGTCGAATTACGTCCTCGGTTGGATTCATAGACAATCTGTGTCCCATCGGGTGACCACATCGGGCGTTGATTCCAGAAATTAGTATCGGTGATTTGTTGACTTTCGCCTGTTGCTATGTCATAGATGAAAATATCCCCAACCGAATCATAGGCAATCTGTGTGCCATCAGGTGACCATGCTGGACGAGAAAAAGCGACAGGGTTCTGTGTGATAGGCTCAATATCTTCCCCATCAGGCGACATCACAAAAAACTGCGAAACATTTTTGGGGTTGGCTTCATATAATATCTGTATGCCATCGGGCGACCATTGTGGAAAGCTATCGTTATAATCATTATTTGTCAGTTGCTTGATGTAATGTCCATTCGCTGAGAGAAGAAACAACTCGGTATCACTACCATCATGCGACACAAAGACAATATCGCGCGTGACTGGGGATACAGTCGGTAGGTCATTATGATTGTCAGAGCGATAAAGCCGATAAGATAATTCGTGATTGAGGTCAGCAGTATAGAGTTGCCGTCTGCTCAATAAGCTCGCAACGTAGACCACTTGTTTATCCGCTGGCTGTTGTCGAGCTATCGTATGCGTAAGAAAACTCAGGGCTGAGACGATCGCCCAGATACCAATGCTCAATTGTAGAATAAGCCGAAATATCATGACATGTCCACACGTTTCTATACTCTAGAGTGTATAGAGTCAGTAGACAGTCTGTCAATGTCGCAGATGCTTTAGTGTCGTATGGTGTCGAGGTCAATACCCCAGATGCGGATTTGCCCAGCCCCGTTCCCACTAGCAAGATAGCGACCATTCGGAGAGAAGCTCACACAGTTGACCCATTCATCATCTTGTATCGAAATTAAACGACGTTGATTGTGAACATCCCATATATTAATGGTTCTGTCTTTACTCGCGCTTGCCAGCAAACTGCCATCGGGTGAAAAGGCAATCGAAACCACAGATTCAGTATGCCCACTCAATACAGCGACCTCGTTATAACGTTGCATATCCCAAAAGCGAATCGTTGTATCATGTGAGGCTGATGCGAGATAGCGTCCATCAGGAGAAAAGGCAACTTGGTTCACCCAGCTTGTATGTCCTGCCATTTGACGTGGTTTTGCATTATTGAGTTGCGCCACATTATGAACGCGCACATCCCATAGGCGTATAATACTCTCGCGTGATGCCGTCGCAATCCAATAACTATCAGGTGAAAAAGCGACATCATAAACATGGCTGATATGCAGTGATAAAACCCCTGTCCGAAAGCGAGAGGTTGTCATCAAATTGCTAATATCACGCACACGCACAGTCCCATCATGTGATGACGAGGCTAAGAAACGACCATTCGGAGAAAACTCAACATCATAAATGGATTCATTATGGTCAGCGATTTCCATATATTGGTGAATATCGCGATGCTCCAGTGACCAAATACGAAGGAGGGCATCATTACCCCCTGATGCGAGTAAGGTATTATTCGGGCTGACACTCACCGTCCAAACCGCGGCATAGTGGTCTTCGAGTTTTTCGAGTTGTGTTAGACCTGTGCCACGTAGACGAGCATCCCAAATACGAATGGTTTTATCATTGGAAGCAGAAATCAAATATTGGCTATCTCGTGAAAAAGTCACATCCCGTAACCAACTGGTATGAGCTGTAACTGATGCAACTTCGCGCAAGGCAAAGATATTATCTGATGCTATCACGAGTGGGTTTTTGCGAGAACGAGCATGTTGATTTCTCATTGAGGATACCATAACCATATGTTTCCAATTTTGCCTATCTTTATAGATTCATACCCTCATTGTTTACTATCCTGTCCTCAGCGTCAACGGCTAAACAACACCCTTAAACCAATGATAATCAAGCGTTAACATGATTGGCTAAATAGGGTGAGATTATGCCGTCCCACCCTTACAACTGCTTATCGGATTGCATTAGTCTGGTATAAGTGCTTCTGGCAGGCGTAATTCGGCAATAATTCGATTTGTCCATACACGAATCATATCCCAATCACGAAAGTCGCCCACAGGAGCATCAACCGCTTTTACAATCATCCGTTCACCAAAGCCCAATTCATTAAAATCTAACTTGCCATGAAAGAGCATAACATGACGAGGTTGGATGACCTTGGTAAATTCACGGACATTCTCTGGCAACAAGAACCCTTCTAATAACTCGGCAGGGTCACCGTTACCTGTTGGACCTGTGGAGAAAATCCACATAGATCTTTCTGCCAGTTCGAGTTGATTTTGACGCAAGAAATTAACAGCCGATTTGAGCCAACGCCCCATATAAACGGCACTACCCAATATCACCGCGTCATAATCTGTGACAGACTTCACATCTTCGACATCACAGACATCAGCTATAAACCCATTAAATAATAAGGTATTGCCGATGAATGTTGCAATTTCTGCTGTAGAGCGATGTTTGCTTGAATACACCACTAAAATTTTTGACATGATAGAGTCTTCCTCTATATTTTTCAGAGTACCTTCACTATGCCATATTTCATATTTCAGCCTATAGTGACAGAATGACATAAATTGTATGACAAGACTCACAATTAGAATACCTGTCCAGCCTATAAAAGCTGTCGCCTCATTGGTAGGATAGGTGAGCTTATCTATTTGCTGGTTATAACTCATGAAAACAATTTTGCTGATTTCTCGTTGTCCACCCTATCCCATTCATCTCGGTGACCGCCTGATCATTTGGCATCTGGCGCGTGAGTTATCGCAACGTGGCTACACAATCGACTTACTCGCCCTTTATAATCAAGATGAAGACCGCGATAGCCTACCTGCCTATCAACAATATTTCCGCCATGTGGAGCTTTACCGAGAAATCTATCGCAGTCCCTATGATTATCTCCGCCGCTTACTACAACCCGCATCACGCTTTCCCAAAACAGCCCAATGGAGCTTTACGCCTGATATGTGGGTGGCAATCCAAGCCTATTTACAGCGTTATGATTATGATGTGGTACAGGTTTTTGGGGGAATCAGCGTCTATGAATTTCATCCACTCTTTGCGGATAAACCCAATGTCATCACACCTTATGAATCTTATGCCCTCTATCTACAACGCGCTATTCAAAATGGGCATTTACCATCACGTCTAAGCCTACCGATTGCCAAACAATTTGAAAGCTGGATGTTCACAGCCTATGACCGCACAGTTGTGATTGCTGAACCTGATAAAGACACCTTAGAAGCGATTCAACCCAAGCTCGATATTGATGTTATCTCCAACGGCATTGACCTCGATAGCTTCCAAATTCAAGACCGTCCGCGTGATACAAAAACCTTGTTGTTCGTCGGGAATTATGAATATCCACCCAATCAAGATGCGGTTCGGGTTCTCGTCAATGAGATACTACCGCGTGTTCGTCAAGCGATACCTGATGTTAAATTGATGCTGGTTGGTAATAAACCACCTGATTGGATGCAGGCTCTCGCGAATGACTATATCACTGTCACAGGGCGTGTCCCTGATGTGCAACCCTATCTCGCACAGGGAACTGTATTTGTCTGTCCCTTGCGGATTGGTGCAGGCTTGAAAAATAAAGTCCTCGAAGCGCTGGCGATGGGTATTCCTGTTGTGGCAACCCCAGTAAGTGTGGATGGTATTCATGTTGAGCATGGTGAATCGGCATGGATAGCTGATGTGGATCATATTGCAGAGGGCGTGATTGAGTTGATACAGACCCCCAGTTTACAAAGCACCTTATCCCAAAAGGGTCGCGTCCTCATTGAAGCAGAGTATAGTTGGGCGGGTGTTACTGACCAATATGAGCAATTATACGATGAGCTTATTCAAGCAAAAACCTGATTTATAGGTCAACTATGATAGCTATCATCCAATAAACGCCGACCAATTGTAGCAAAACCATCTCGTAAGTTTGTCTGCTGTTTGGGTTCACGATAAAATCTCAGCC
>CAYGTY010000139.1:0-5695 GCA_964352825.1 uncultured Anaerolineaceae bacterium | reverse complement strand
TCGCTATCTAAGAGGTCTATAATCGCCTGCAAAAACTCACTCAGATGCTTTTGTTTAATCTCTTCGATTTCCGCCTTATTGAAGCCTGCATCAATTAGCAATGTGCTAAAATCTGTTTCCTCATCATAAACATCACCTAACCATTTATTAAGTGCATCCAATCGATGAAGTGTGTTGTCACTAATGTTTGACATATCTAATCTCCTAAATATGACGATCGATTTACGAGCCAGCACGCGCTAAGAATGATGCAAGAAATCCCCTGCGCCCATCACTCAGTTTAACCTCTATCCATGCGCCGTGATTCACCACAGCAACATCGTCATTGGGTTCAAGAATCGCCAAAATCTCACAAGTGACCTCTGGACAAACATAGATGGCAACTGCGCGTGGGCTATTGATATAGACAAACTGGGTTGGGGTCAGTGTCGGTGATGGTGTATAGGTCGGACTCGGTGTGTTGGTTGCGGTTGGCGTGAGGGATGGCGTAAATGTTGCCGACGGTGTATAGGTCTGCGAGGGTGTGAAGGTGATGGATGGTGTTGGTGTAATCGTCGGTGGTGGCGGTGGTGCAGGGGGTTCTGGGACAATCAACGCAATTGTAAAGGATACGAGCAAGCTCAAAATACTCACAACT
Organism: uncultured Anaerolineaceae bacterium; assembly: GCA_964352825.1. GTDB lineage: Bacteria > Chloroflexota > Anaerolineae > Aggregatilineales > Phototrophicaceae > UBA6055. The sequence goes on along the minus strand of CAYGTY010000139.1, from coordinate 5,058 downwards.
TGGATAATCGCAAACCGCGGAATCAGATGACCGACAACATCAGGTGTAAAGGATGTGTTACGATAGCGGTGTACGGTTTTGAGACTGAAGTTATTCCAATAATAGCTCTGTGCCATTCGATAAGATATGCCAGCAATCACCAGTATGACGATAGCACCCAAGAACACAATCCCTGGTAAGCGCGCAATCAATGCAATCAGAAATAGCATAATCGCCAAGCCAGCATTGACCGCTGTCAAAATCAGCAAGACACGATAATTATTGGCTCGCTTTTGTATGTAATGTGTAATCGCATCCGTATCATCATAGGTAAAGCGGTCTACATTGGCTGGGTTAAAACGCTTCTCGAAAAATGAATCCATCAGTCCCTCATGTATATAACAGCTTCCCTATTGTACCCTTTTATTGCGGTTACGCTGAAACACTGACCATTCCGCACTATGGATTAACCCGCGCGCCGCAAGTGCTTGACGGATTCTGCGCATCCAATTGGCTTGCTTGCGCTCTTTTTGATAGAGTCGCCAACGGGCATCAGCCGAAGTATCCCACAAAAAATCAGCGACTTCATCAGGTAGTGTGATGCTATCTTGATTGCCCCATGTGTCCCAAGCTGACCGCATGGCAATTGGATCAACAGGTATGAGCTTATACCAATCTTGACGGCGCATAAACACAATATTAACTTCAATATCTTCTTGATTTGTGCCTGTGTTACTGAGGTTGTCGCCGTGTATATAAAAATATCCCCCCACTTGTTGAGCAGGATAAAAGTTTACATAGGGTAATGTCCGCGATGCCCATTCAAGGTCGCCTGTAATCCGAAAGCTTTCATCAAAGCCACCAATCGTGTCATATAAACTGCGATTGACCATGAAGAAAGGTCCAACTCCATTTTTTCGGGTAAATGGGTCAATGCAGAATAACATTCGGCTTTGTTCTTGTACTTGCATTGGGAAAATGCCAAAACGACGACTTTCCCGAACACTTGTAAATTTAAAATCAACAAGCGTCGCACCAGAGTGTAAGGCGCGATAGCCCTCGATGAATGCGCCCACATCACGGACATCATCTGCGTTCCAAAATGTGAAATAGGGCGTAGTCGATAAGTGGATTCCCCGATTCCAAGTCGCATATAAAGTCTCGCGCTCGGTATAGTGTGGGATCATCTTGCCATAGCCTGAAGCATTGATGCGCTGGCTGAGGTTATCAATTGCAGAGCGTTCATATGGACTGGTATCATTGACAATCGGCAGGTAGTGAACGTCAATTCCTGCTTGATGAATCGCTTGTGCAAAGTTTAAAACCGCATCTGTAAATTGTGGCAGGTGCGCTTCAACACGGTAGAGAGATGAGATAATGGTGATGGGCATAGGACTTATTTAGGGACTCATTTAAATAGGGAAATCATATTAACTATAAGCGTTTCTATAGTTTATTTGGGTGTAGTGGAGAGATATATCTCCACTACTACGGAAATTTCCCTAAACCAATCTTTGAATTTTAGAGAGACATTATTTTAGACTATGAAAAATTAGTCTTTATCTTTTTTGCCACCACTCAGCAACAAGAGCAAGAATAAAACAGCCCCTGCGATGATTGCCATTTTGCCATAGGGTGATAGCTCAGGTGGCGGTGGCGTGTTAGAAATGACGCGCACCATATGCGGAATATCTTTGTCGGTATGATGATAGATAACCAGTTGGTCATCACGTTTAATTTCATATTCGCCATCGGTGACTTCCACACGATAGCCTGCTGGGAATTGCGAATTGGGTACAAAAATCTCAGTCGGTTCAGTGATGCTTGTGTCATGGCGGAAGCTGAATGTGAAGATGCCTTTTACAGGGTCAAAGCGCATATTCAAGGGTTCGCCAGCAACGGCTTTAGCATAAGGGCGTACAACTGCGGACAAGGCTCTACCTCCAGAATTAATGTCAGATGGGTCGGTTTGTTGGTCACGACTAAATATTGATAAATCTTCTTGATTCCATAAATCACCGTGTTCATTGCTATTGTCAGGTGTGTAATTCCACTGCGTATAATGATACAAATGGTCATCCATCGCCTGATAATAATTGTGCAATGCCACAGCATGTAGGGTGAAATCGCCCGTTTCATAAGCGTACTTGTGATTGAAGTCGAAGGGAATACCAAATTCACCAATTACGACAGGAACATTCCCCATATTGTCATCCGCAAATTTACGGAATTGTGCCAAGCGACGCTCCATATAATTTTCGATGGATGTTGCACCCAGCAAAGGACGGAATCGTTCCAAGTCGAGGTTCACATGACGATTAAACCGTTTTGTAAATAAGGTAATCCCCTCATAAAAATGGGGTGCATAGACCAAACCATCCGTCTCATCATAATGGGGTGGAGGTTCAAACGGTTCAGCTTCGATAAAGATATGCGCGTCTGGCATGACTTCACGGATTGCCTCAGTAAATTTGAGTGTGAAGGGGCGTAGATAATCATCTGTAAAATCGACGACTTTATCATTGATACGCGCAAAGTGAGCAGGGCGCAATAGACGCGGATTCCCCTCTTTATCAATATCCCAAATACCCTGTTGTTGCCAAATATCCTCAACGCCAGCTTTCCATGCGGTCATGCCTTTGGGGTCAAGGGTTGTGCGCTGAGTTTGCCCAGGGATAAAATCAGCCAATGGTGTTTTGAAGTCAGCACATTCTTGCGCGAAGCCATTGGCAAGAAACATCGCCTCGGCTGGCGTTGGCGTAACCCCTAATTTCACTAAAACATGTCCAAATCCACGTAAATCGGAAACACCAATAAAACCTGTATGCGGTTCGTTCATTGTGCCAAAACCGAGTACATTTGGGAAATGTGCAATCCGCTTCGCCAAATGAGCATAGGCATTACAATAATGGCTTTGCAAGAAATCTTGTACAGATTCACCTTCATAAGTCAATTGCGGTGCGAAGATATTACCACCAAAGAAAAGTGTGAACATCGTCATTGAAGCAAATTTATTATAATTGGTCGCCCATATCATATTGGGATAGTCGCCCTCAGAAGATTGATGCAAGGTCGCCGCACCTGTCTGATGGAAGCAATCGGGGTCTAATCCTGCCACATCAAATGTCCATGCAGGCGCACCATCCCCACCCGAAAACCGACTCCATACATCTTGATGCGGGTCGATAAATAGGGTGATGCCGTGTTCGTATGCTTTTTCCAGAATCGCTTCGAGGTAATCGATAAATTCATCATCATAGATACCCGGTCCTTCGTGTTCGAGGGCTTCCCATGTCACGACAAATCGCAAGAAATCCAGCCCCCAATGTTTGAGCCGTGCGAAATGTTCATCTGCTTCTTCTAATGGGAAGGGTCGTCCAACAAAGGAGACATTTTTGCGGTCGTTGAGGCTATCAGACAGATGAGTTGCACCATCGGGCGATGTCGGGATTTTACTTGCGCCACTGAGGTTCACACCCCGTAAGATACGGGCGCGCCCATGTTCATCTTTAAACCAGCGTCCATCTGCTTTTAATCGCATATTTGCTTGCCTTCATGATTATCAGTTTGTGTGTATAGATTCAGCTATCTATTGTATTACAAAAAACATATAGCAATCAGTTAACAATCAAACAACTGTAGGGACTGCGGCTTGCCCTGTCCGTTATAGGGATGTTCAAACATTAAATGAAAACGCTATAAAAAGATTTTAACCACAGAAGCTCAAAGAACACAAAGAAAAGCACTCCCAAAGCGATTATGAAAATCTTATCGATAGATAAACCACTATATGATGCTGATTATAGCATATCGTCAGGCGAGTCTTGAGAGGGATGTATATGTAAAACATAGGAACAGAATAGATGTTTAACCCCGTAGATAAACTATCATTTTTCGGCAGAGCGGATAGGAAATGTTAAACTCAAGGTCTAATTTATGATGATTTATTTAAAATAGGAGTTTACTATGGCATCGCCTGTTACGATTCAAGATGTACAAGTTATCCTCACACAGCCGAGTTCGTCACGCCTCGCGATTGTCAAAATTGTGACATCCGAAGATGGCTTATATGGTTTGGGTTGTGCGACGTTCACGCAACGTATTTTTGCTGTCGCAACTGCAATTGAACGCCACCTCAAGCCTTTTTTGATTGGACGCGATGTTGACCGTATTGAGGAAATATGGAATATGTCGATGGTGCATGGCTATTGGCGCAATGGTCCTGTCCTCAATAATGCGATTTCAGGTGTTGACCAAGCCTTATGGGACATCAAAGGTAAGCGTGCGAATATGCCTGTTTACCAGCTACTTGGGGGAAAATCACGCGAAGGGGCAAATGTGTATGTTCATGCAGATGGGCGGGATAAAGAAGAAGTCCTCACCAACGTGCGTCAATATATGGAACAGGGTTATCGCTTTATCCGTGTGCAGATGGGTGGCTATGGGGGTAAAAATAGCCCAATGGTCAAACCGAAAAATGCACCCGATGGCGCATACTTTGACCCCCGAGATTATGCACGTCGTATGTTGGATATGATTGGCTATGTACGTCAAGAAGTCGGTGAAGAAGTTGAGCTTTTACATGACATCCACGAACGCTTAACCCCGATTCATGCGGTACAATTTGCAAAAGATGTTGAGCAATTTAAGCTATTCTTCCTTGAGGATTCGCTTGCGCCAGAGGATATTGGGTGGTTTCGGATGATGCGCCAACAATGTGCAACCCCAATTGCGATGGGTGAGTTATTTAATAATCCACATGAATGGCAACCTCTGATTCAAGAACGTTTAATTGACTTTATACGGATGCACATTAGCCAAATGGGGGGCATCACACCAGCCCGTAATGTGTCTATCTTTGCTAATATGTATGGGGTTCGCACAGCATGGCATGGACCTGGAGACACATCCCCTGTGGGACACGCTGCCAATCTACACCTCGACCTATGGCATCCGAACTTTGGTATCCAAGAATGGTATCGTCCAACAGAACTTGAATATAAGATGTTCCCAGGTTTACCCACCATTGAAGATGGCTACCTCTATGGAAATGAAAACCCAGGACTCGGTATCGACATT
>CAYGTY010000138.1:3940-17139 GCA_964352825.1 uncultured Anaerolineaceae bacterium | reverse complement strand
AGCAATTCGGCAATCACATTTTGCTTTTCGGCATCAGTCTTATTTTGGCTAAGTTTAAATTTGCCTTCGAGGCGCATGATTTTGATTTCAAATGCAACAATGGCTTTTCGCATGGTGTCCATATAATCATCAGGTAAGTCCATTATCCATTCGGGATTCCGTCCGCGTTCATGATTTTCAACCAATTGGCGTAAGGCGTTGTCAACGGCATCTTCGCCTTCTATAAGTTGTGGAACACCATAAGCATGAACCGTCGCATAATTCCATGTTGGTACACTGGGTTGGCTGTCATACCATGTCGGGCTGATATAGGCATGAGGACCGTTGAAGATGATTAGAATTTCTTCATCATCAAAGGTTTTCCATTGTTTGTTGGCACGCGCTAGATGACCAATGAGCGTTCCGTATTCACCACGGCTTTTATCGAGAAGCAGGGGTATATGAGTTGCATTCATTTGACCATCGCTTTGATTCACGATTATGGCGAAATTATGAGCTTGCATGAAGTCGTGTAAAGTCGATAAATCGGTCTCTTGATTGATTCTCGGGATGTACATATTGGATGCCTTCTATGAGTGACTATATCTGGTTATTATTGCTGTCAGTCAATTCGATGTCCAGTACCATCAATAGCCACTCTGAGGCAGTTATTATTTTTGATATGAGCGAAGAATTGTCCCTGTTCCCGCCATTGCAAATTCACTCACAACAGATGGAATCAAGGCAGTTTGACCTTTGTATAAGAGAATTTCTTCATGCCCATCTGAAGTTACTTTAATTTCTCCATCGATGCAGGTGAGTGAATGAAACATCGTCGTTGTTGAGATAATTTCCTTAATATCATTTAATTGATGGCGTACTGTTTGAAAATATTCACCATCAACCAGAAGTTCACCCTTAGGACGGGTTACATCAGGTAGTGAATCCACGTTAGAAACACTGACCCCTTTTTCGATATGAAGCTCACGCGGTTGACCATCCAGCCCCATGCGACCCCAATCATAGAGGCGGTAGGTAATATTACTTGATTGCTGAATTTCATAAATCAGTAGCCCTGGTCCAAGCGCATGAACGGTATTCGCAGGAATATAGAGTACGTCCCCTACTTGAACATCTGCATAAACGATAAAATCTTCAAGTCGATTATCCCGAATCGCATTTGCCATGACTTCACGAGATGTTCCCGGTTTTACCCCAATGACCAATTGTGAGTCTTCATCAGCAGCCAAAATAATCCATGCTTCGGTTTTACCACGAGGGTCACCTTCCAGTTCACGGGCTTGCTCATCATTTGGATGAACCTGTATCGACAGCCAATCCGAGGCATCAAGGAATTTTGCTAATAAAGGAAATCCTTCATCAGGGTTGTTAGCTGTACCAATCAAGTCTGTCCCATAGGATTGTACAAGTTCTTTTAATGTTTTTCCTTTTAGCGTGCCATTGGCTACGGTGCAACTATCATGGAGTTCCCATGCTTCGCCATAAGGTTCACGTGTCGGTAAGGGTTTATTCATTTCTGATGCGAGCTTGCGCCCACCCCACACTTTGACGTGCAAGCTGGGTTCTAATTTTAAGGGATATAGTGGGTCGAGGGTCATATAGTCTCCTGTTACATTCCGTGTTTTGTCAATGAATATTTGCAATTTATTACAGTGTGTATAAATTAATTATGTTATAATTATATGTAGCCAACATTATCGGCACATAATCATTATCTTTGATTTTCATTTATTAGTTTAACAGGTTCTCATCATGTTTAATGAAACCAAACCACAAGATTATCTAAATGATATGCACGCAATCGGGATTCCGAAGCTATATCACCCACGTATGAACCCCCGTGAACGTGCAGACCGTATCCGTAGTGCGAAGCAAGAACTCAATCGCCTAAAAGTAGAATTACAACATCATCGCGATACCTTACGAGCAAAATCTAAATCTCTATCATCAGATGAAGTGAAACGGATTCTCGCCCCCTATAATTTGCTACAAAATTTAATTCAGCAACTCACTGATGAAATTACGTCGCTGGAAGATAAACTGAGTAGCGGAAAAATGCTACCGCAAGGTTTCCAATTTGGTGAATATATCTTTGGCGATGAAGAGCTTGGTGAGTGGTTTATCGGCGATGAAGAGCAATATAACGATTGGCGCGAAGCTGACGATGTTAAACAACGTCTGAACGGTTTCAAACAAGAGGGTAAACCTCATCGCGAAAAATTATCTCAAATTCAGGCGGAATATTCAGAACGAAAAACTGAGTATCAAGTTGCACAGAAAAAGCTAGATAAGCGTCACAAAAAAGGCTTTATATTACGACGGTTATTCCTGTTACTTGTATTAACAATCGCTAGTGCAGCAGGTGGTGCATATCTTTATCTGGAGTTGAATAATCAAGTTGGATTAGCTGGGTTTGGTTTGGCTGGATTTTTCTTCTTATTGATGCCACTGGGTTATATGGATTGGAAGAAACGCAATACTAAACTTGTCTCTTATGTGCGTGAACAAAAAACACAGATGCGACGCTTACAAGCAGAGGGTAAAGAAACCCAAAAACGGTATCGTCCAATTGAATTCCAGATAAAAGCCTTATCAGCGCAATATCAACGTCTACGTGCAGATTTACGGGGTGGCGACCAAGTTTCCTCAGTTGCCTAAATTAAAGATATGGGGTGAGGTCAAGTCTCAAGTAAATAACAGGTTCATTACCCTGCCCCAAGTCTAAGTGTAGTGTATAGCTATCGCAAAATCCCAAACGACGATATAGCGCTAAAGCGCGCGGATTACTTTCTGCCACTCCTAACTCCACACATTCTTTATGTTGCGATAAAACGAACTGGATTAGAAACTGAATCATCGCGGTACCGATGCCCTGATCACGGTACTGTGAGTGAACCAATAAATCACTGATTTCCACACATTGTAACCATTGCATCATCTGACCATAGGCGACAATCGGCAAACTTGCATTGTTCCCATCCAACACAACAATACCTATACCACGTCGATTATCTCTAAATGTCAAAATGCGTTGGATAAAACCTTCTATATCTTCGATTGTCCGTTCGTGCCATAAACACGACTGTAGTATAGAGACATCATCTATACATACAGGTCGAATAGAAAATCGTTTGTCTGGAAGACCTAAAGCCTTAGGCATTTTAGATGCTGTCATAAAACATCAATATCCAAACAGTGAATTAACCATGCATTATTTCACCCTTATTGGTTACGGAATTGCTTGGCATCGGAAATATTCTGTTCGATAACTTTCATTAACTCTTCCACATGTTTTTCTTTTAAATTCTGACAAAGCTTTTGAGATTCATCATAAGACTCTAAAGCTTTATCAATCTCAGACATTTTGTAAAGCGTATATCCAATCGCGTTATGTGCTAAAGCCATATGATATTTATGTTGATTCTCCACCCATATATCAAGCACTTCATAGAATACAGGCAATGCTAACTCATATTGGGCTGTATCCACATAAATCTGAGCTTGACCATGCTTAAGCATTGCATAATGAAATGTTTGCGATTCTTCTAGTTGGTGATATTCACGGAAAGCTAAGTCTAACCATTGCTGAGCCTCTTCATATTGTCCAGTATTCCGATACAATATCGCTTTCTCATATAATATCAACATATTACGTATTGGGTTATGTAATAGCACATATTGTTCTGAAGCAATTTCAAGATATTTAAAGGCTTCATCAAATTGATTAAGCTCGCGATATATCACTGCCAAAAAATAGTATTGTTCTGCTGATATACGGCTTACATCGCCCATACCCATTGATAGAGAATGCACTTTTTCCACCATTGTTCGCATAATCTTATCAATCATATGCTGCATTTTTTTTGCATTACTTTGCGAATAATGATAGTAGGCAACAGCAATATATAAATCAAGTTTTCGTTGGGGATATTTATTGGTTGTTAGCTCAGTTGCTTCATGAACAATATCAAAATCCAAATGAATCTCATGTCCATAACCAAAGTATTTTAAGATCAGGAGGTAGGTATCCAGCTTATTCAAGTCACTTGTTATTGGCAACACCTCCAATAATTGATGTAACAATACCATAACAGCTTCAATGTCACGACTTGCTAATAGTACATCAGCTAAATATAAGCGAAGTCTGAAGTATTCTGTAGGATAACATTCAATGAATGTACCACCTGTCTGTGTTATTTTTGTCTTTATATCATAAGGAACGGGCGTTGTATCGAATATGTCCAAAGCCTCTAGCAACCAGTCTTTGAGCAGGCTGTAATGCCCCATATCGAATATGAGATGAAAAATATCATCAAGCACTTGTGTAGCTTCAAATAGATAGTTGGGATCATATAGATAATAATGAAAATTCTCTATGATTTCACCAATGTTATCTTTTACCCATTTGCTATCATGTTTGTTATCACGAAGATTATTAAACCAATGTAAGTCAGGGTGTACTATCGTCATTTGTCCAAAAAACCTCTTATATACGTATCCCAACTTCATTATAACCTTATGCACACGCTTGCACAATCAAAAAGAGGTGGACTATATCAACAATCCACCTCTTTAAGATTTTCAGGTAAGGTCTAATTATGCGGGGTCGAGGCGATAGAGTGTACCACTATAATCAATGATATAGAGTTCGCCTGATTCATCCTCACCAAAGCTACTCACTTGCATACCCGTTTGTAAGAGGTCAACAGTATTCCACTGCATGTTACTATCGCGATAAGATGCCCACACACGACCTGTACAATAGTCACTGAATAAATAGCTTGCTTCCAAGTCAGGGATAGATGAGCCACGATATACATATCCCCCTGTTACAGAACATCCTAAGGAGTGATTGTATTCTGCAATCGGTAAGATATGGTTTTCGGCTGTTCCTCGCGCAAAAGGATGCGTCGCTTCCCAAACATTCCAACCATAATTTTCACCACCGAGACTATCTGCTGGTTGGAAGTTAATTTCTTCCCATTCATTTTGTCCAACATCTGCAAGATACATATCCCCTGTAGCCAAGTCAAAGCTAAATCGCCAGACATTACGCAAGCCATATGACCAAATCTCATCTGCACCTGCATCACTGCCTACAAATGGGTTGTCCTCTGGAATGCTATAAGGTAAGCCATTATCGACATCCAGACGCAAAATAGACCCCAGCAAAATTAGCGTGTTTTGACCTGCACCTAATGGATCATTAGCAGAACCACCATCACCTAATGAGATATAAAGATAACCATCAGGTCCAAACGCCATATGTCCACCATTATGATTCGCAAAAGGTTGCGATATCGTGAAAATAATTTGTGCACTACCTGCATCAGCAATATTCGGGTTACTCAAGGAGCTATTATAACGTGCGACAACGGTTGCCCCTGTTGTATCGCTATAGTTGATAAAGAAATAGCCATTGCTGTCATAATTTGGATGGAATGCAATTCCCAACAATCCCTGCTCACTATACCCACCCCCTAAAGCAGAGGAGCTAATTAAGCCAGATACATCAAGGAAAGGTTCTTCAGATTTTGTACCATTTTCAATCACCCAAATTTTACCACTTTGTTCCAATAAGAATAAACGACCAGAGCCATCACCAGCATGAGTGACGTACAGAGGGCGATTTAAGCCATCAATAACTGGAGTTAGAACAAGGCTAGTTGATGAGGGGGCAGTATCACGCGTAATCACAACGTCTTCACTTGTTTCTTGTGCTATAGATGGGAGAACAAGCATCATAATCACTACCCATACAATCCAATATTTCTTCATTTATGATGTCCTTTTTCACTAGATAATATAGATTTATTATCAATTAAAATGTCGTCTCATTGTAGCATAAGCCCCTAAGCGTAGGTCAATCGTATCCTTAGCGTTGATTATCAACTTCTCATTTGGATTACGCTATATTTTAGATTAGTAATTTCACTAATGACTGAAAAAGGAAAAGGAAAATATGTTTAACATTAAGTGGTTGGTTCTACTCTCATCTTTATTTGTGTTTGCGTTCCCAGCATGGGCAATCGAAGATAACTTGACTATTGTCGGCGGTGATGAAGACACAATTCGTGAATTTATAGAAATCTATATGCGCGATATGTCCGCACCTGATACACAAACGACAATCTATGTGGGACAATTGCCTGATGAATTAAGCATTGAACTTGCTATACCAGACGGTCGCGTTATTGGCACTATTCTTCGGGAAGGTCCTTATCCAAATACCGAGATCATTTATATAGCAGACGAGACCTCAATTGAAAATCTTGAAGCCTTTTTTGAGGAAGAAATGGCAGATATGGGCTGGGAGCGCGTTGGCATGAATTATGGTCAACGGGGCTTCATCGTAGAAGAATCTGCATACATTGATTTCTGTGGAGACAATGCCGATAAATTTATCAATGTAAACTTACGTCAATTTGATGAAAGTGGCACACAAGTCCGCATCAATATTAACGAAGCAGACCCTTATATGTGTAACCAAAACAATGATATGGATAACGCTTACCAAAATGACCCATATCTGCGCTTACCTAAACTAACAACACCCGAAGGCGTAACAATGCTGATGAATCGCGGTGGTGGCGGTGGCGGTGGTGGATACCCCGGTAACCTATTCTCTGCAACAAGCACATGGCTAGTATCAGATACACTCGACCTTGCTAGCTTAATGAAAGCATATGATGTGCAGCTTGAAGCAAATGACTGGGAAATAGTTTCAACAGAAACAGGTGAACATACGAGCCTCAGCTTATGGACATTTGGTGATGATGAAGGTCAATGGAGCGGTTACTTCAGCCTGATAGAAAGCGCAATAATTGATGGGCAATACTACGCAACAATTATGGTTGAAGAAATCCCTGAATAAGTCAAATAAGAGTTAAACAGATAGATAGTGGGTTGATTATATAGGTATCAGCCCACTTTTTATTTCAATGCCAGCCAAATTTTATCGCTTACATCTTTTAATAGATTGACCATAAACCCTTCTGCAGGGCATACATAAACCCCATCAGTTAGATAGATGATCTTATCACCTATATTGACTTGTAAACCGACCCGCCCATAGACATGGTTGATAATCTGAATTTCCCATATGTCACTATGATATTTATACTGATGAACTTGGGTTGATACACGCACATTATTATTTAACCAGTCACCATAAACAGCCCAAAATGAGGGCATATCTTGCTTATTATTTATAAGGGGCATCATCTGATACACCATTGAGTGTAAGGCATCACCAAAGCCTGCAACTGCAAATTCAACTTCGACATCACGTAGTGAGACGGCATCATTAATCGCATACAATTCATTTTGAAATGTTATTTGGAGTTGATCAACCAAAGGCATTAAAGCCTGTAACTGAATCGAATCAGGCACACTATTAAAGACATTTAGACGGAGTTGATTCATGTCTACACCTGCCTTATCCAAGCTCCCCAAGCCTTCATAATCTTTGGGTTCAAACTGTACTATCCCAAAGGCGTCAGTTAAGTCATAATCTTCTCTAAATTCTTTAATGGGTATCAAAATCTGTTCAACCCCATCAATTTTTAGTTTCATATATTTCACCTGTCGATACCTTGACGCATCCGATAAACTTCTCCTGTTTTCATCATTTTAAGGGATTATGCCACAATGCAAAATCAACAACTGATACGTGGAACACTATATGGGATTCTTGCCGCCACGATTTGGGGCAGTATGTATGTCGTATCTGATGTTGTATTGCAGGTTATCCCACCTTTCACATTATTGACTATGCGAATTGTATTAGGGCTTATCACGATGGTGATATTCACGATGGGAACATCAAAATTAACGATTCCGCCACGTCCGATATTATTACGTATCTTGATGGTTGGAGTTGTCGGTATTGGTCTGAGCTTAGGGGCGCAATTTGTCGGGACGGATAAGTCTACGGCGGTCAATGGCGCACTCGTCACCAGCGCATCACCAGCATTTATTGTCTTATTTGCTGTTTTGATGCTCCGTGAAAAATTAACTGCCCTAAGATTATTAGCAATTATCTTTGCCTCGACTGGTGTACTGGTTATATTAGACCCTACCCAAGCAGATTTTAGCTCTGACACTTTTATTGGTGATATGTTTCTGGCAAGTGCGGCTGTCACATGGGGCTTATACTCGGTGCTTATTCGGCGCGAGACAATTCAGCATACACTAGACACTAACACAGTTACTATTTTTGCATTTGTTGGTGGTTTAATCATTAGTATGCCTGCATCAGTGATTGAGCTATCTAGTCGTCCGATTGGGCAAGTTGATGGTGGTATTCTGGTAGGGGTCTTATATCTAGGTGTTGTTTCAACCGCCGTCGCGATGTGGCTCTGGAATCGGGCATTTGCGCTTGTGCCTGCAACCATCGCATCATTATTTTTCTTCGCACAACCGCTATCAGGCGCAATCTTGGCAGGTTTATTTTTGGGGCAAACGATGACGACTAGTTTATGGATTGGTGGAGGGTTGATTGTCTTAGGTGTCTTGTTATCCCTGTGGCGACCATCTCCAAAACCATCCAGCTAATAGTTGCTCTGCTTCGTCAGCCATTTTCACCAAACGAAATAAGCGACTTGAGCAAAGAAGTCTGCACTATCTTCTACATTATCGGTTTGCCGTATGTCTCGATATTTCTTAGCATTGGTCATAAGGTTGAGGTCTCAGTTTCACCATCACGAGAACACAAAACTTTAAGAAAGACCGACCTCACCTGATTATCTGTTGCCATACCTGTCAAGCGAAACAAACAATACAATCAATTGCGCCCCCTCTAGTACCTCGAACAATCGTTTTATCCCATGATTGAATCTTTAGGGTTGTGTCATGAAATAGGTTCTGAATAATCGGTGTGAAGGTTTCGGTTGAGATGTTGTTGATGTGTGAATCCATAGGTCATAGAGGGATATATGGGATAGTCCGAAAACTACCCCATTTTAAAGTTTATTTAGTCGATACCGAGATAGGTCTTTTGTACGGTTTCGTCTTTTTGTAGTTTAGCAGCAGTATCGCTCATGACGACTTCGCCACTTTGCAAAACATAACCACGATCTGCAATTTGAAGCGCCATATGCGCGTTCTGTTCAACAAGAAGAACAGTCATCCCCTCTTTTTGAATCCGTTGAATGGTGTCAAACACACCATCGACAAGAACAGGTGCAAGCCCCATTGAGGGCTCATCAAGCAAAATCAAACGGGGTTTAGACATCAGTGCACGAGCAATCGCAAGCATCTGTTGCTCACCACCACTCATTGTTCCAGCATATTGCCGTTTACGTTCACCAAGGCGAGGAAATAAATCGTACATATACTCAAAGTCTTTTTTGACCTCTTTGTCACGGCGAATATATGCACCCATTTCGAGGTTTTCTTCGACAGTGAGTTTTGCAAAAACACCACGACCTTCTGGCACCATCGCAATCCCTTTAGGGACAAGCATATCGGCACGCATGGTTGAAATATCCTCACCATCAAAGACCACAGTTCCTTCTCGCGGATCCATCAAACCAGAAATTGTCCGTAGAATCGTGGTTTTACCCGCACCGTTTGAGCCAATCAATGCGATGATTTCACCCATCTCAACATCAAAGGAGATGCCCTTCAACGCATGGATGTTGCCATAGTAGGTGTGGATATTGTTAACTTCTAATAATGCCATATCAAATCTCCGTTTCCTACTTAATCATCAATTTCAATGGTTGCACTTGCAGCTGCACCACGTCCGAGATAGGCTTCAATCACATCAGGGTTGCTCTGAATCGCAGCAGGTAAACCCTCTGCAATTTTACGACCATAATCAAGTACAGTGATATGTTCTGAGATACCCATAACCACACGCATATCATGTTCAATCAATACAACTGTAATATCAAGTTCATCTCGTAGTTTTCGGATGAATTCAGTCGTTTGCGCGGTTTCACGCGGATTCATCCCAGCAGTTGGTTCATCCAGCAAAATCAACTTGGGCTTACTGGCTAATGCACGACCAATTTCGAGCCGTCGTTGGTCACCATAAGACAAGTTCTTAGACAGCAAATCGCCTTTACCATGCAATCCAACGAAGCTCAATAACTCACGACCCCGTTGTTCGGATTCTTCGTTTTCTTTGCGTGTCATGGGTAATCCAAAGATTGACCCTAACCATGAGGATTTGAGGTGTGGTTCTTGCCCCACCATGATATTTTCAATCGCTGTCATGTTATTGAACAAACGGATGTTTTGGAATGTCCGTGCGATACCAGCCCGTGTGATTAAGTCGGGGGTTTTGCCATTGATACGTGCGCCATCAAACGTCAGTGTTCCTTCATCAATCTGATAAAAGCCTGTGATGCAGTTGAAGAATGTTGTTTTCCCTGCACCATTCGGTCCGATGATACTCGCAATTGCACCACGCGGAATATGAAAATCGAGGTGGTCAACAGCAACCAGACCACCAAAGCGTTTTGTCATGCCATTGGCGACAAGAATACTATCACCATCATTTTTGGTTTTTTCATCTATTGGGTTCATTGTCATCTCCTAATCCCCTGCCCCGACTTTTGCTTTGGTCGCACCCCTGATTTCACGCGAGCGAACTTGCGAGGGAATCAACCCTTCAGGACGATTAATCATCATCGCAATCAGCAAAACACCATAAAGCAAGAAGCGGAAATCCGAGAACTCGCGCAATAGTTCAGGCATACCGATGAGTACAATCGCACCCACAACAATTCCTGGATTACTGGCGATACCCCCAACAATAATCAAACTCAAAACATTAATCGAGATAAACACAGTGAAGCTGTTTGGGAATACTGTACCGACTTTTGCAGCAAAAATCGCACCTGCTACACCACCTGTTGCCGCACTCAAGGTAAACGCGAGTAGCTTGGCCCGTGATGTATCAATGCCCATTGCTGTTGCCACATCTTCATCTTCACGAATTGCCATCCACTGACGACCTGTCCGTGAGTTATTAAGACGAATAGAGACAAACAAGGTCACCAAACAAGCACCCAAAACAATATAGTAGAGTTGCTCAGGGTTGGTCAATGTTGTACCAAAGAAAACAGGTTTAGGAATAGCCTGTACACCTTGCGCCCCACCAATGATGTCTTTCAGCCAGTCAGAAATCGCCAACTTACCGATAATTTCACCAAAGCCCAAAGTTGCAATCGCCAGATAATCACCGCGCATCCTGAGAACAGGTACGGCGAAGATAAAGCCAGCAAACATCGCAGACAGCAATGCAATTGGTATCACCATCCAGAAGGAGAATACCCCGTTACCAATCCCTAAAGGGCCGATGGATGTGAGAACCGCAAGGATATATGCCCCAACAGCATAATTGGTGACATACCCCAAATCGAGCAAACCAGCTAGACCGATTGCGATGTTTAAACCTAATCCCATCAAGACAAATAAACCGATGGTTACAGCAACATCACTCAAGGTACGACCAATCACCCAAGGGAGAATCATTAAAGCAGCAAAGAAAAGGAGCATACCAATGGAGTTGACCGTGCGACGTTGCCCACCTTCTAATGCTTGGAAGCTACCACGCGCTTTATCACCAAATACAGCCCAAACAAAACCAATGGCGGTACTCATGATAAATAGCGCAATCGCAGGATTTTGCTTTAAAGTATCCCGACGGAAGATTTCGCCCAACAGGTCACGGGACATATTCTCTTGTAAAACCAGACGTACTGTCTCACCAAAAATGCCGAAACCTAATGTGATTGTCAAACCATATATGAGTGCCTTACGCGGAACATTGGGCATCACATAGAAGACAGAGCCAACTAAACCCGATATGGTAGAAATTATTGATAATGTCAAAATACCTGTCATGAGTTGATCGCGGTTATCAAATGTAACCACATCTATCCAGTCGCGATTGATATTGACAAATATATTTCGCATTTCGTTGACATCATTAAACAGAAGCAAAGCAATGGTGGGTATCGCTGTCAAGAAGCCAACCACAATACCACTCCCAATGACCAATGCAATATCTGCACCTTCGTCTTTCAGTTGTTTTGCAACATAGACTGCCATCAAAAGTGGGGTGAACAAAAGAATAAATTGTCCGAGGGTAATAAAGCCATCAATGATTTCACGTTCATGGAAGGCTTCAATCATTCCCACAATGCCACAGTAGGCAACAATAATGCCAGAAAGCAATCCGAACTGTAAAACATTTTTCCAATTTACAGATTTCATATCCATGATTGTCCTCCTTAGGCTTTCTTCTCAGCTAGACGTTCACCGAGGATACCTTGTGGGCGGAAAATCAAGACAAGAACCAACATCGTAAATGCAATTACATCTTTTAACTGATTTGCCCCCGGGATACCGAGACCCGCCAAGACAAGATTCGGGCCAATGGCTTCGATGACACCGAGGAATAAGCCACCGAGCATCGCCCCTGGAATATTACCGATACCACCCAATACAGCCGCCGTAAATGCCTTAATACCGGGAATGAAACCCATGAAGAAGTTCACACCTTGCGGGCGGAACAATCCGTTGATAACACCTGCTGAACCAGCCAAGAACCCACCCACACCAAAGGTCAACATAATCACGAGATCAACATCAATACCCATCAATGTCGCAACTTCTTTATTTTCGGATACCGCGCGCATGGCTTTACCGAGACGCGTCCGTTCAACCAACCAATACAAACCAAACATCAATATCAATGCAGAGAAAAATACAAATAATTGTACTGTCGGAATACTGACACTACTAATTTGAATTGTGCCTTTGAGCGCATCAACTTGAGGATAAGATTTGAAGCCAGAGCCGTAAAAGCCGCGGAATGTATATTGTAAAAAGAAGGATGCCCCAATCGCAGTGATTAATGGGACAAGTCTTGGGCTACCACGCAATGGACGATAAGCGATACGTTCTAATAAAATCGCTATAATCATCGACACCAGCCCCGCAAAAAGTATCATGAGGATAATCGCTAACCATGGTGACGCATCAAGAAAGCCACTTCTATTAAATGCTTCTGCAAGGAATACAGTTGTAAATGCCCCTGCCATAAAGACTTCACCATGAGCGAAGTTAATCATCAGCAAAATACCATATACTAGTGTATACCCCAGTGCAATCAAGGCGTAGATACTACCTTGTGCCAAGCCTGCAATAAAGAGACTAACCCACTGTTCAAATGAAATACG
>CAYGTY010000138.1:0-3840 GCA_964352825.1 uncultured Anaerolineaceae bacterium | reverse complement strand
GACATTGACAAGTCCCAGATGGTTGTTGTTGGTGGGAAATCTTCTTCACCATTAACGTGTGCTTCTGTGACTTCAAAGATAGCAAGAGCTTCACCTGTAGCACAGTCACCAGCATATGGTGATTCGCTTTGGCAGGTAAGAATGCCTGTTAGACCTTCGTAGCCCATAACACCGTTAAGCGCGTCGCGAAGTGCTTGACGACCGATAACAAGTGTGCCGTCATCTTCTTCAACTGCAACAGCTTCTACAGCATCAAGCAACAAGTTGGTTGCATCGAAAGCGTGAGCATGGAAACCACTAGGAGGTGCGCCACCATATTCTTCTTCCCAAAGAGCGCGGAAGTTGTCGTATGCTTCACCTGTTACGGATGGACCTGACATATAAACACCAATTGCTGCTTCGCCAGTATTTCCTGGGAAACTTGCAACAAGGCTACCATCAGCAGTAATCATGACTGTATCTTCAAGACCTGGTGTGTTAACCAATTGTGCAGCAATGAAGTTTGATTCGGGCTCAAACAATGGGAAGTAAACAACATCTGGGGATGTCGCTGCAATTTCTGTCAAGATAGCAGTCATGTCGGTATCACCCTTACTGACAGCACCTTGGAATACAACTTCACCTTCGAGTACAGCAAATTCATCAGCCATTACACTTGCAAGACCTTCGGTGTATGGATCACCATCATGGATGGTTGCCAATGTGGTTGCTTCGAGGACTTCGATAGCGAATTGTGCAGCCATCGCACCTTGGAAGAGGTCATTGTGACCTGTACGGTAGTAACCAGGAAGGTATGCGCCACCAGCTTCGGTGTCGTCATTTGTCAAACTTGGGGATGTGTTGGATGGGGAAATCATCAACATACCCGCTTCACTGATAATGGGTAAAGCACCTTGTGCAGCACCAGAACAGTTTGTACCGATAACACCAACGATGGTTTCATCAGCAGCGACACGTTGTGCAGCAGATTGTCCACCTTCTGCGGAACAGAGGCTATCTTCTACAACAAGTTCAATATCACGACCCAAAAGCATACCGTCGCGACCTTGGATAGCAAGTTCGATACCACCTTGGGAATCTTCACCCAAGAAGGATGTTGCACCAGATGTGGTCAACATTGCACCCACAACAATTGGTTCATCAGCACCAACTACGATACAACCAAGTTCGTCAGCACACTCTTGTGCCAATGCTGGAACACTGAATCCAACAAGTAATGCTAAAAGTGATAAAACAAAAAATAGACGCTTCATATGTTAAACATCTCCTATTTAATTTTGATAAGACCGTGAGAATTACACGGTAGAACATTATGATACCTTAAGATGTATTTTTTTGCATACTCATAATTCACTAAGTTAGTAATGATGGGTTTAGCAAAAATAACCCAAGATCCGATACAAGCAAAATATCACTAATATTATATGGCGATCCACACTATTAAGAGGTCAATAAGACAGCTAAATCTTATGCAAACTTTGTTAAACTTCAACTAAATGTAACAGTAATGTATAGGATTACACTCGATTTCATGTAAAATATGTCATCAACACGGAACATGTTTCCGTGTTTTTTGTTCGATGGGGATATAAATTATGAAAATACTTGTTGTTGTGTCATCTTTAGACTTAACACAACCCTTTAGTGCAACTCCTGCATGGTGGCAATTGCTCAAAGGCTTATATGAGGTTGGTGTCGAAGTTATTGCAACACCATACCAAGGTCCTGCAATTGAGAGCTTATGGTGGCGCGCTGAGAAAAACCCAGCACAACTGCAAGGGGATATGTTCCAATCACTTCGTAAGATAGCTCGTATTGTTATGCCACCCGAAACCGTACAAATGGAAGATACACAATCAACTGACACAGAAATCAATGAGTCCACATCGGACATTACTATCCGTAGAATTGCCCAAACAATCATTGCACCGCTCTGGCGCAGACATCTTGAGCGTATCCTACTGCATGAACCTGATATTGACGCCATTATATTTTTGACAACACCCTTAAATCATCTCAATGGTGTACCAAGCTACTTATCAAAGAAATATGATAAACCAATATTTTATTTTGATGGTGATGTGCCTGCGAGTTTACCTAATATGAAGGGGTTTTCTTCAGGATTCCGTATTTATCAAGGAGCAGATGTCTCGGAATACACAGCATTTATCAGTAATAGTAAAGGTGGGGAAGCCTTATTACAACAACTCGGCATCAAGAACACACATACAGTTTGGTATGGTGCTGACCCCGATGTATTTAGCCCAACTCCCGTCAAAACACAAGATATTGATGTATTGTTCTATGGGCATGGGCGCGAATATCGGTCTGAGTGGATTGATAATATGATTACCCGTCCCTCAAAGCAAATGCCTGACCGTCACTTTGCGGTACGTGGGACAAATCTAGGTGATATTGGCAATACAGAGATGTTACCTTACTTGAGCTTTAGTAAATTAAGAGAATATTCTTGCCGTAGCAAAATCAACCTTTGCATTACACGGGGCGCACATGCGAGTGTCTATGGCTCATCATCATCTCGTCCATTTGAACTAAGTGGAATGGGCGCATGTATTGTCGCCAATCCTTATGATGGTCTCGAAGAATGGTTTGAGCCTAATAAAGAAATTATCATCGTGAACTCTGCTGAAGAAGCCATTGATCGTTATCATTATCTTTTAACTCATGATAAAGAACGGGAAGCCATCGGTAAATCCGCCCGTGCGCGCGTTCTAAAAGACCATACTTTTCGGCATCGAGCCAAAGACCTCATGCGAATTATCAATCAATACATTTAGTTGCTAGCTTCATATCAGGCAATCTGATACAATAGAATAAATGTTCTTATTATGAGGTGAGTATGACGATTTCTATTGATAAAGCACGCGATTTTGTATATCGAAATGGTACATTATTTGAACGAGCTTTGTTTGCGTGGTTATTTGATGAGGGTAGTGAAGACCGCGTTCGGCAAATTATTCTGTGTTATAAAAATCCCGATAATGGTTTTGGGCATGGTTTTGAACATGACCTACTGACACCCTACTCCAACCCACTGGCATTAGAATATTTACTGACTGTTCTCAAATATACGGATTTTCCTGTGGGTCATATATTTGACGGTACATCAGATTGGGTTCAATCACAGATGCAAGGTGATGGATTTCTGCAAAATCCACCTCAAACCCGAAATTATCCGATTGCGCCATGGTGGCAAGAAGATGGTGGGCAAAATCAGCCTGATTCAATTGTTGCGAATCTCCTTCACTTTAATCAAGCGACTCCTTCACTCATCAATAAAACGAAACAATGGGTAAAGACCAACCTCACCCCAGCGAAAATCAGAGCAAATGAGTGGTTATTTATGGCATACCATGCTGTCGATTTTTGTTTTACTCTGGAAGATGAGTCAGAATTTGATGAACATCGCCAAGCAACCATCGATAATCTCATACAGTGTGCAGAAAAAGCTCCTGAGAATCAGTATTACTCACTTTTACCCTTCGTTGTACCGAATACACCACTGGCAGATTTATTTCCACAGACGATACTGAATCGGTATTTGGATTATTTAGAGACTGCTCAACAAGATAATGGTAGTTGGCTTGACCAGCATGATTTACCACAGTGGTATCCTGCGATTACCATAAATGTACTTTTAGGATTGCGCCGTCATGGTCGCCTCGCGTAAGATGGTCACATCATAACCAATATATGAGGCAAGAAATGGCAAATAAGGGAAGACTTTGGCAGGTTGATAAACGTGGTTATCTCATTAATGATGCAAAAAAAGAGTATATAGACCCCATCTATAAGGGTGTCATTGATGATGTTGTCAAA
>CAYGTY010000137.1:0-17269 GCA_964352825.1 uncultured Anaerolineaceae bacterium | reverse complement strand
TTTCAGTATTATTTTAGAGAGTTTTGTCGCTCAGTTTAGTTTTTGAACACTACAGGGTACGGGCAAATTGAATTTAAATTTGTACCAAAATTGCTCAACAAATCGATATTTTCGGCAATTTTTCTCACGATTTTTTGCATCCGTACATCAATTTTCCTAGTTGAGGTTGTAGAGTTAGGTGCAGGTTGACTTGCAACATCCGCTTCACATAGATCTCTGTAGATTTTGTGCCTATGTTACTGTGTATTGCCTTATCGTTTCATCATTCAATGTAATTCCTAGTCCCTCATTTTGACTAGGAGTTAAGAATCCATCACGAAAGTTAAGAGCTTCTTGCATGATTGTATGTCGCAAGGGGTTAAATAATTGATTGTATTCGTAAATCAAGAAGTTATTTAATACTGCGCAAACTGAGATTGATGTCATAATACCAACACCTAAGCCCACACCATGTGGCGCAACTTTGACATTTTCCAAGCTCGCACAATTCGCAACTTTCAACATACCCGTTATACCGCCACATCGCGTAATATTAGGCATAATAATATCAACCGCTTCAGCCTTGATGAGATCACGAAACTGATAGACCGTGCCTAACCATTCACCTGATGCAATGGGTAGGTCAACTCGACGACGTATTCTCGAAAGGTCGTCAACATATTCAGGATGAACAGGTTCTTCTAACCAAAATACACCTAATTTAACCAAGCCTTGAGCCAACACGATTGATTCGCTGACTGTATATGCGCCATTAGCATCGGCAAGTAATTTTACATCGTTGCCAATAACATCTCTTACAGCTTCTACGTGAGATAAATCAATGGAGATACCACGCCCAATTTTGAGTTTAATTGCATGAAACCCTTGTTGGATGAATTCTTCAGCTTTTTTAGCAGATGCCTCGGGTGTTTTCATAAATGGGATTGGGCTGGCATAGCAATCAACTTGGTCATGAGATGCTCCACCAAGTAAATTCACCAAGGAATCGCCAAAAATCTTGCCACGAATGTCCCAAAGTGCCATATCAACACCACTAATACACATAGGCGCAAATCGAATTTCTTCATTCATCGCATGCCATAAGACTTCCGTGTGGCGTGGGTCTTCACCAACTAGAATCGGCGCAAGAACTTCATTGATATAGGCTGCGCTACCTGTAGGACCGGGTCTACCCATCGATTCACCAACACCGATGATCCCTTCATCTGTTGAAATCTTAACGATGACAGCCCCTTGTCCTTGTAAAACAGTTTTACGCATCCCAAAGGCTGGACGCGCTAATTCATCAGGGACATTTCCATCTAAGGCATCTTCAAAGGATGCCCATACTGGAATCGCTTGAACATCTGTAATCTTCATGTCTATTGTTCCTTATGCTCTGGCATATGACGTTCTATTAATCGTTCTGCAAGATGTGCACGTCCTGTATCGCGTAGTCGTTTGAGGTAAGGGCGTAGTTTACCGCGCGAATGATAGGGTGCACCTTCTTTGAGTACTTTTACCATTGGGTCAACAGCGGTTGATGATTTTGCGATCATGTCGTTGTGCCACTCGATAAGATGGTGCGTTGCTAAATTAACAAGTTCGGGATTTTGTGTTGCTAAATTATTCGTCTCATGTGGATCAAGGACAATATTGTAGAGTAAATCGGGGTCAAGTAGTTTATATCCATCATGATAGGTACGAATATATTGATAATCGCCGAAACGGACTGAACGTTGGGCGGTCATGGCAGCGTGGCTTAAAACTAAATAATCGCGCCCAGTGGCTTCACCCTCTTTAAATTCAGTAGCAAACGACTCTCCATCCCAATTGTCGGGTACATCACCACCTAGTAATTCAATTAATGTTGCTGCCCAATCAAATTGATAGTGCAAAGCATCTTCAATACGCCCACCATCGCTTATATTAGGAAAGTGTACAATTAAAGGGACACGGTTAATCCAATAGTCGGCGAGATGATGACCGCCCCATACATTAAGTTCGCCTAAAGATTCGCCATGATCTGAACTAATAATCACAACGACTTCATCCATAACACCTAATTCCCTTAAGCTGTCAAATAACATACCAATATGCGTATCAACATATCGAACAGCGACATCATAACCATCAATCCATTGCTTAATATCATCGACTGTCTTTAGCTCAGAAGGTTCACGGGGGAAATCTTTGTAGCTACTGAGATCTTCATCTGTTCCCCAACCGCCACCAAGAGCTTCTGGGGCGCAACGCATACCACAGGCATCTTGTGATTTATCAAGGTAATCTTGTGTAATCCAATCTGGTGGGGGATCATTCTCAAATGGATTACCAAATTCAAGTGGGGTACGGTAATGCAAATGAGCATCCCAATAATTGACATGCAAAAACCAGTTTTGATCTTCTCCGTGACGCGCCAACCAATCTAAAGCTAGCGGCGTTACATCGTCGGCGATTTCATTACCACCACCGCCAGAATTCATGACTTCATTAAACCCTGCATACCAATGCCAAGCAGCATGGCGTTGACCAAAACTACTCACAGAAGCTGTGCGATAGCCGATTTTTTGTAATGTAGACATCCAACTTGTCTTTGCGAAAGTATCGCTGAATCCACGATCTTGCCCTTCAATAAAAGGTTGAGCCGATGTCCCACCATGACCGACAACACCTGTCTGAAAGCCAAAACGCCCTGAAAATAGTGCTGTACGAGAGGGCATACAGGGTGAATCGGATACGTAGCAATTGTCGAAGCGAACGGCATCCTGTGCGATTTTATCAATATTGGGACTTGTGTTGCGATGATAGCCATAACAGCCTAAGTGATCGGGACGTAGACTATCAATATCAATATATAAGATGCGCATATGAACTCCAAAGAATAATAATTTTATCTATCTTAGCATGGCATTGACTATACATCCTGCAAATCTGTTTCAAGTTTGTTGCAATTTTCAGGTTTTTTCTTGCTTTGTTTCTGAAACAAATCTATAGTCAATATAAATATCTTTTTAAATAAAATAGCTAAATTTATTATGAGTATTCATCCATCAAATAAAAATAATACGACAATACGTGACGTGGCTCATAAAGCCAATGTCTCTATCTCAACCGTCTCGCGTGTTCTGAATGATCACCCTCATGTTGATGATCGTACTCGTCAGGCTGTTTGGAAAATTGTCTCAGATTTAGAATATCCCTTATCAAAAATACGGGGTCAAACAACAAAGACAAATCATACGATGGCCTTTATATCGTATGTGTCTGAGGATAAGCCGACTCCAGTCGATGTGAAAGTAACAGGTATTGAGCAATTAATTGTACAAGGAGCTCAGACTGTTTTTGAGCGTAAACAGGTGTCAACATATCTACATAAATCCACTATTACGATAGAACAAATTAGTAAACTCATTGTAACCAACTACATCAATGGTCTCATTTTTCTGGGTGGTATTTATAACCACGATGTCCTGAAGTGGGTACAAAAAGAAAACATCCCCTTTGTGACGGCAGGTTCTCATGCTTATCCTTTAAATGCGACATCTGTAATGGCAAATTATATTCAAGGTATGTGTTTTGCAGTTAGGCATCTTGTTGATATAGGGCGTAAACATATTTGTCTTGTGAATGGACCATCTAATACCAACACAAGTGATGAAAAATACAAAGGTTTACGCCTTGCATTGAGTCTAAACAATCTCTCTTATGATGATTATCAAGTCACTTCACACGACAGTTTCGATAGTGAAAGTGGCTATATCGCAACACTGCGATTATTGGCGCAATCGCAACCCATTGATGCCATTATTTATGCAGATGATGGTATGGCATTAGGTGGTTTGAAAGCAATCCGAGAAGCAGGGCGTAAAATTCCTGACGATATTGCTGTGATTGGCTTTCATAACTATGAGTATGCACGGTTTGCTGACCCTGCTTTAACGACCATAGGATTTGACATGCAGATGATGGGACGCATCGCCGCACAACGCCTCATTGCATTGATGGATGGGGCAGTTGATGATTGTCATGTGATGACAGTCCCCACGAATTTGATTATCCGAGAATCTACCTGATAAATAATTTACGAGGGAGAAAACAGGTGTTGTCAATTGTGCAAGCATCGGTCTCACCAGCCAGATGGCACACGACATACAAAATATTTTTCATACTTAATTTATCAATAAATTATATTACTGAAAGGAAATTTACGTGTTCAAGAAATCAGCAATACTTATGTTCATTTTTGTTGTTGTACTTTCGATGTTACCTCTAGCCACTACGGTTTCAGCACAGGATAGCGAGTGTGAAGGTGATGTAACTTTGACTTATTGGCATCACTGGGGTGGCAATCGCCTTGAATTAATGGATGCGCAAATTGCCGCATTTGAAGCTGCAAACCCAGGTATCTGTGTTGATAACATCTTTCTACCTTGGGATAACCGTCTTGAAAATCTTTTGACATCAATTGCTGCTGAATCTCCACCTGATGTTACCATGTTTGGTCGCCAAGACTTACCCTTCTTTGCTGCAACAGAATCTATCATTCCTCTAGATGATTACATGGCAGCAGACGGTATTAGCCCAGATATTTTTGTTCCATCAGAATTTGCAGGTAATGTCTATAATGGACAAACTTGGATGCTACCACAACCTACTGGTGGTGCATTGAACATCATTTGGTACAACGTCGATCATCTTGCAGAAGCTGGTTACGATTCATTCCCCGAAACATGGGAAGAAGTGATTGAAATGACTGAAGCAACACGTGTCGGCGATGGCGGTTTCTTAGATCGTATTGGTTTTAACCCATTGGCAACAGGTGGGTCGATGCCACCATTCCTCGTATGGTTGAATGCAAATGGTCAAGATTGGATTAGCAGCGACCTACGTACAGTCACTATAAATAATGAAGCGGGTATCGAAGCACTTAATTTCATGAAAACGACTACAGACATCAACTTTGGTGTTGAAGAAGTGAATTCTTTCATGGAAGGTGTTGGTGAATTTGATCAGACTGGGATCGTCCTCGAAATGTATTCCTCTGAAATGAACGGTTCATGGACTCTTTTCCAACTTGAAGAACATGCAGATACTCTAAATTATGATGTCGCACCTGTTCCATATGGTCCAAGTGGCAGTGCTGACCGTCGTGGTTCTGCTTGGGGTGGTTGGGGTTATATGATTCCTCAAAATGCGGCACATCCTGATGAAGCATGGGAACTTGTTAAATGGTTAACAACCGAAATCGAAGATGTTGGCGCATGTTGGTTCTTGCAACAACAACAACGCCCATCTCCATTGGTTGACTGTGATGGTTACCTTAAAGATGGCGAGACACATCCACGCGCTGAATCAATCCTAGAGGTTGCTGGTCTAGATAATGGTGCAGCTATCTCCCCAGTGCAACCACAAGCTGATGAAATCATCAATCGTATGGTTGATGATGTACTCTTCGGTGATAAATCTGCTGAAGAAGCACTAGCAGAAGCAGAAGCAGAAATCCAAGCATTGCTCGATAGTTTCTGGGCAGACTACGGATAAATCGATTTCTCTAAACTATATGGTTTTGGGGTATTGTCACAAATGCCCCAATTCCCTCATCTATTAATACTAGACGTGGAGAAATTCTATGGCAACTGCATTTGGCTCAGAACTCACAAACTTACGTAAAAAAAGAAGACTAAGATGGGGCGACCTTTCGCCAATGAGGAAGCGCGAAGCTTTAACAGGGCTAATGTTTATCACACCTTGGATGATTGGTGTCATTCTATTTTCATTTGGTCCTTTTCTAGCATCCTTCTTTTTAAGCTTTACGCAATACAATATCGTTGAACCCCCAGTTTGGACTGGGACAGAAAACTATGTTGAAATATTTACTGATGACCCGTTATTTTGGAAATCCCTAGGGAATACAGGTGTTTATGTTATCGGTTCTGTGGCAATTCGTATTTTCTTAGGCTTTGGTCTCGCTTTGTTACTTAACATGAAAGTTCGTCTGCTCGGATTATGGCGTACTTTATTCTATATTCCATCTGTTGTTCCTATCGTTGCGCTTTCTGTTGTCTGGCTATATATCTTGAATGGACGTTTTGGACTGCTCAATTGGTTTCTTGGGATATTTGGTATAGAGCGTATTCGTTGGATGACTTCACCTGATTTTGCCATGATTGGTTTATTGGTCATGAGTACCACGTGGGTCGGAGTAACGATGGTCATATTTCTTGCTGGATTGCAGAGCATACCAGAAGATTATTATGATGCGGCGAAAATTGATGGCGCAAATGTATTCCAACGCTTATTGCGAGTTACCATCCCATTGATGACACCAACAATTTATCTCAATATTCTAATTAATATTATCAATGCGTTTCAAGTCTTTACGCAAGTCTTCATTATGACAGATGGGACAGGTAGTCCACGTGATGCCACACGTGTATATGTTCTCCATATATTTGACCATGCTTTCCAATATTTACCGCCAGAAATGGGCTATTCATCCGCTCTAGCATGGATTTTGTTTATGATTATTTTTGCATTTACAGCAATCATCGTCGCTTCGTCCCGACGCTGGGTCTTTTATCAGAATTAGGGGGAATGACTTATGGCGACAAACACTCAAACGATGACATCATCTCAAAATGACCTTACCCGTGATGATGTCATTCATAATGTAACAAAAATAGGTGGACGTATTCTAATTTACTTATTGTTAATTGGGCTCAGCCTGTGGTTCATTGCCCCGCTTGGTTGGATGTTTCTGACATCATTTATGCCACTTGAGCAAGTTGGAGTCTTCCCACCCGAGTTAATCCCACGCCAATGGCAACCTGAAAACTATACGGAAGCCTTGAAGTTCTGGGATTTTGGGACAACCTTACGTAACACAGTCTTTATTACAGTTGTTAGCTTGATTGGGCATGTTGGTTCATCGACGGTAGTCGCATACGGATTTGCTCGATTCCGCTTTCCTTTCCGTGACGCGCTTTTTCTTGTGTTATTGGCAACATTGATGTTACCCTTTGCGGTCTTATTGATTCCAGTTTATATCGCTTATAACGAGATAGGATGGGTGAATACCTTCTGGCCTTTGATTGCACCTGCATATTTTGGGCAAGCCTTCTACATTTTTATTTGTCGTCAATTCTTCTTAGGGATACCACAAGATTTAATTGATGCTGCAAAAATTGATGGGGCGGGCGAAGTAACAATCTTTACGCGCTTGATGATTCCTCTTGCAAAACCTGCAATTATTGTCATTGCAATATTGAGCTTCCAGAGCAGTTGGAATGACTTCTTAGGACCATTGATTTATCTTCGTGATGATTCCTTACACACACTTGCAATTGGTTTGTATAAATTCCAAGGATTGCCGGGACAAGGTGGTATTTATAATCAGCAAATGGCAGCCGCTATTATGATGGTTGTTCCGATATTGGTTGTATTCTTCATCTTCCAGAAGCAATTCATCCAAGGTGCAAATATCTCTGGATTGAAGGGTTAAGAGATTCGACTGATGGATACACGACCTAATATTTTGTTCATATTTCCTGACCAACTTGGAGCGAGGTGGTTGCCGACCTATGGTAACTCTGTTGTACAGACACCGCACTTAGAGGCATTTGCTCAACAAAGTACGGTATTTGATCGAGCCATTACCTCATCACCAGTCTGTACCCCCTATCGTTCTTGTTTGTTTACAGGACTGTATCCCTCACAAACAGGTGTACTTGATAATGGTCTAGCACTGCCGACGGATGTAAGCACTTTTGCCGATCATTTGAATAATGCAGGCTATGATACCCATTATGTTGGTAAGTGGCATTTGAGTGGCGATCCACAGCAAAATCGTTGGGTGCCGCCTGAACAACGGGGAGGATTCCAACATTTTGTCGGTTGGGAAAGCCACCATGTTGACCATTCAGCAGGGCTTATTTGGGAGAATGACCCTGATGAAGCAATTGAGATGTCAGGTCATGAAACGGATGGCTTAACAGACATCGCGATTAAACAGCTACACATTGCGTCACAATCCGATAATCCCTTTTGTATGGTGGTATCCTATCAAGCACCTCACCCGCCATGTAGCCCACCACAAGACTTCTTATCTTTATATACCAATGTTGATGTACTGATTGAGCCGAATACAGACAAAGATGCTTATTATAATCGTCCCGAATGGAAGGCTGATTATGATGTTGAAACCTTCCGGCGTTTATATTTTGGTGAAATCAGCCAGATAGATGAAGCCTTTGGACGACTACTTGTAGCACTTAATGACTTGAACTTGAGCGATAATACGCTTGTTATTTTTACATCCGACCATGGTGAAATGGCAGGCGCACAGGGCATCTTTGGTAAAGGTGTGATGTACGAAGAAGCACTCCATGTTCCACTCATGATTCGTTATCCACAACAACATCAATCACAGAGAACTGCGTTTACTGCGTCTACAGTCGATTTCTTGCCCACCTTACTCGATTATGCTGAGTGTACATTGCCAGATACAACTCAAGGCGTGTCTCTACGTCCAGTTATAGAAAATTCAGACGAGCAAACATCCCATGTAGCATTTAGTGAATATCATAATTTTTGTGTGACAACAACGCATTGGAAACTGTTTACTGAGGGACGGACATTAACTAGTCTTGCTCTTTATCATATCAAAGACGACCCTTATGAACAGCATAATCGACTTAATGACCCTGACTGTGAAGAGATTCAACAACACCTTACCCATATATTGACCGATTGGTACAACAAAACAGTAGTAGGAGAAAATCAATCATGACTGTTGCAGAAAGCACCGCTACAAGATTGACAAATGATGAGCGTGACCAGATTAATGCCCAACTTGCTGAAGATGGTTTTGCAGTTATGCCACATAAACTGCCGCAAGATTTGATGGATGATACATTGTCAGCTATTGACCGTATCGCGACGGAAGAACGACGCAATAACACAGGCGCGGTTAGTGTCAAACGCCAAAACTGTGTTGATGTTGACCCTGTATTTCGCCGTTTGATGATGTATGAACCTGCTTTGCAATTGGCACATGATGCTTTTGGCCCAATGTTTCATTTAAATCAATCAAACTTTATTAGTCGTGTCAAAGAAGCTAGTGAAGAAGTTGCCAAAAGTGATTTGGCTGCCAGTATCGGTTGGCATGCTGATGGACCGCGCCCTGCTTTATTCCCACGTGTGAATGGAGCGATGGGGTTACATTATATCAAGTTCGGTTACTTCTTGACTGATTTGACCCACGATGATGGCGGTGCACTATTGGTCGTTCGTGGCTCACATAAACGGGATGAAATGGATGGTGACAAAGCGAATTTTGACATCAGTAAATATGCAGATGATGTGGTCGAATGCAAAGTTGAAGCAGGTACAATTGTTGTTTTCCATCAGGCATTATGGCATGCTGCACATCCGAATCGCTCTGATGTTGAACGTAAGAACGTCTACATCAGTTATTGCCCAACGTGGATGCGTCCTGTAGATCGCGACTTCCCGACAGAGGCGGATTTAGAAGGATTATCTCGCGAAGAACGTTGGTTATTGGGTGAACCGCGCCCTGCATTACGCTGGTGGATTCCACGTGAAGATGATGCTCAACGTCTACAACGTTTTGCTCGTGCCGAAGCATAAAACACATATAACAGACTTAGAAAGTAAATAATCATGACGAATAATCAATATTTAAATGCAAGTGGTGTTTATCCACATCTCGCGTTGACAGCAGAGCTAGGACCACCGCGTACAGAATGTGGTGTTGGTGCAATGATGGCATGGGCAGGTAAATTGTGGGTGGTCACATATGTCTCTCACACTTCTCGGAGTGGTGTTGGAACTGGACTTTATACCATTGATGAAAACCTCGAAATGGTCAAACATCCTGCCAGCCATGTTGGAACATATACCAATCGCATTGTACATTGGCAATCGAATCAACTGATTATTGGACCTCATGTTGTTGATGCCCATGGTAATGTGAGAACGATAGAGAGCCTACTCGAAATGCGTATTTGCTCGACGATTCAACATCTAACAGACCCAGAGAATATGGTCTATATGTTGGGGATGGAAGGCGAATTTTATGAGATGAATGTACATACCCTAGAAACATCAATGCTCTATGACCTTGTCGAAGAATTAGGTGTTCCAAGTCATGAATATGCCCATTTTAAAGCAGGATATAGCAATTATGGGCGCGTGATTGTCACGAATAACAGCTATGATGAGCGCGACTTTACTGGGCAAGAAGCGGCTGGTCGTCTGGCAGAGTGGGATGGCGAAACATGGACAATTTTAGAACGTAACCCATTTATAGAAGTTGTAGGACGTGGTAATTTTGCAGGTACAATTTTTGCAATGGGTTGGGACAAGCGTTCAGCATTGCTAAAGGTCTATACCGCCGCAAATGATGAATGGAAGACCTATCGTTTGCCAAAATCGAGCCATACCTTTGATCATATGTGGCAGACCGAATGGCCTCGTATTCGTGAAGTTGACCATGAACGCTTTTTGATGGATTGTCATGGCATGTTTTATGAATTGTCACCATGGGCATACGATAATCATATCTGGGGGATTCGTCCAATTTCGACACACCTATGGGTAATGGGCGACTTCTGTACCTATCGTGGTATGTTGGTACTCGGCTCGGATAATGCTAGTCCACATGGGGGTGCAAATCATCTCGCTGGTGAACCGCAATCAGGTCTGTGGTTTGGTAAGACAGACGATCTATGGAACTTTGGCAAACCCTCTGGATGGGGCGGTGTGTGGTGGGAAGATAATGTATCCGCTGGACAAGTATCTGATCCGTACTTGATGACAGGATTTGATAAAAAGGTTCTACATCTTGCGCATGAGGATGATAAAGAGGTGAAGTTTAAGGTTGAGGTAGATTTCTTGGGCAATGGTAAATGGAAAACATACGATACATTTGTGGTGTCTGTTAATGGTTATGTACACTATGAATTTCCATCAGGATTTAGCGCACATTGGGTACGTTTCACACCCGATAGCGATTGTACTGCAACCGTTTATTTGACTTATACCTAATATATGAAACCTAATATACTACTGATTTATACTGATCAGCAACGATACGATACAATTGGGGCAATGGGCAATTCGATTATCCAGACCCCCAATTTAGATCGGCTTATACACGAGGGGGTAGCATTTAGCCACGCAACAACACCATCTCCTGTTTGTATGGCGAATCGTTGGAGTTTGCATAGTGGTCAGTGGACATCAACACATCAATGCTATTCAAATCATCATAGAGGTATTCGACCTGAAACGGATATTCCAAGCATGTTGCGTGAAGCAGGCTATGTCACAGGTTTATCAGGTAAGAATCACTCGTTTTTAAATGCTGAAGATATGGATTATTGGGATGAAAACCCCTCATTACCTCATCATCCTGAATGGGGGCAGTGGCTAGAATGGGAAGCGTATCGTAACCAACAGTATCCACGACTTGCAGAAGTACCTGTACCCACATCAATCACATCTGAACATGCGAAAACTGAATCTGCAATCCGATTCATCAAAGAGCATAAAGATACTGAGAAACCGTTTTTCTTGTGGTTATCTTATCTTTATCCACATACACCTTTTGAAGCACCCGAACCTTATTTTTCGATGTATCAAGACTTGCCAACGCCCCATATCGAAGCGGATGGTCTTATAAATAAACCCTTCCGCCAACAATTTCATCAGCGTAATAATGATGCGATCATTCCATTTTCAGATCAGCAAATCGCCCTTATGCGTCGAATTTATTATGGCATGGTGACGATGATTGATGATGAAATTGGTAGGTTGCTTGATTATCTGGATGACAATAATCTGAGTGAGAATACATTAATTGTGTTTACAAGTGATCATGGTGATTATCAAGGGGATCACGGCTTAATTGCAAAGAGTCCCTCGCTCTATGATGTTTTGGTCAGAGTTCCAATGATCTTTCGTTGGACGGGGAAGATTGATGCTGGAAGAATCGACAAAGGCTTTGCATCACATGTTGACTTGATGCCGACATTTGCAGATGTTGCAGGAATCTTATGTCCAAAGCAATCACAGGGTATCAATTTGATGCCATTCTTAAAAGATGAGTTAGAAATACCCATTCGCTCATATGCCATCAGTGAATATGGTGTGCCTGATAAACCTTACAGTGAGGAACGTCTTCATGGAGAAGGCTTGCAAGCTAAACACTTCATGAATCCATGGAATGATAAATTATCGTGGGAGGGGAATCCTGTTACTTTGGCTGGGCGGATTACGATGATCCGTACACATGATTGGAAATACATTGATGAACCTGATGGAACATCTGAACTCTATGACCTCAGATCTGACCCGCATGAATTAGTCAATTTATGGAATGACAGTACAGTGCTTGATATTCAAATGGAGTTACAGAAGCAATTAGAAGCATGGAAAACGTCAATTATTTAAAGGAAAATAAGATGAAGCAAGATAATAAAATTCCAAGAATGATGAGTGAACCGTTTTCAGTGGACACTCGTAAGCCCAAATCCGTACGACTCGATGC
This sequence comes from uncultured Anaerolineaceae bacterium, assembly GCA_964352825.1. Classification (GTDB taxonomy): domain Bacteria; phylum Chloroflexota; class Anaerolineae; order Aggregatilineales; family Phototrophicaceae; genus UBA6055. Next base: position 4,716 of record CAYGTY010000137.1, on the reverse strand, counting down.
TGATTTAGTAATTGTAGGTGGCGGACTTGCTGGAACTTGTGCGGCAATTACTGCTGCGCGGTCTGGCATACAGGTTGTGTTGGTTCAAGATCGCCCTGTTCTTGGTGGAAATGCGAGTAGTGAAGTCCGCTTATGGGGCTTGGGCGCAACCTCACATATGAATAATAATAATCGTTGGGCGCGCGAAGGTGGGGTGATTGACGAAATTCTCGTTGAGAATATGTACCGCAATCGTGAAGGTAACACGCTTATTTTTGATACCATACTTTTAGAAAAAGTTATTGAAGAGCCGAATATTACACTTTTGCTGAATACCTCTGCCTATGATGTTAGTAAATCTGATGCTGATACGATTGAGAGTGTCACGGCGTTTTGTAGCCAGAATTCGACAATCTATGAATTATATGCACCCCTATTTTGTGATGCGTCAGGGGATGGAATTGTGGCATTTCAGGCGGGTGCAGCATTTCGGATGGGCGCAGAATCACATGAAGAATTCGGAGAAAAATTCGCGCCGACTGAAGAATATGGTTACTTGTTAGGGCATTCCATTTATTTCTATACTAAAGATGTAGGCAAACCCGTCAAATTCGTGCCACCGAGTTATGCAATTGATGATATTGAACAAATTCCACGTTATCGCAGTTTCAACACAGCAACGGATGGTTGTCGTTTGTGGTGGATTGAATATGGTGGGCGTTTGGATACAGTTCATGAAACTGAAACGATCAAATGGCAACTGTGGAAAGTCGTCTATGGTGTTTGGAATTACATCAAAAATTCAGGTAAATTTCGCGATGCTGAGAACCTTACCCTAGAGTGGGTGGGTCAAATCCCTGGTAAGCGTGAAAGCCGTCGCTTTGAAGGTGATTATATGATGATTCAGCAAGACATCATTGAACAGCGTCATCATTATGATGCGATTTCTTTTGGTGGGTGGTCAATTGACTTGCACCCCGCTGATGGTGTCTTTAGTGAACGCCCCGGTTGTGACCAATGGCACGCTAAAGGAGTCTATCAAGTGCCGTATCGGACACAATATAGCAAAAATATCAAAAACTTATTTATTGCAGGGCGTATTATGAGTGCCTCGCATGTTGCGTTTGGCTCAACTCGGGTGATGTTAACATTGGCATCTGCCGCACAAGCCGTTGGTGTCGCTGCCGCACATTGTATTGAGCGTAAGTTGCTCCCAAGAGATATTGCCAATGAAGATAATATCAAGCTCTTGCAACGGGATTTACAGCGTATGGGACAATATATCCCACAATTCAAATTAGAAGATGGCGATAACCTCGTGATGCAAGCTCAGGTTGGTGCATCGAGTAAGTTCTGTTTAGAATCGTTACCTGATGGTGCACCTGTGTATAAATTGGAAAAATCTTACGCACAGATGATTCCGATGCAAGTTGGTAAGATGCCACAAGTAAGCCTCATTGTCGATGTTGCGAAATCAACTCAACTAGACGTTCAATTACGGACAAGCTCTAAGGCTTTTAACCAATCACCTGATGTAACCCTGAGTATCCAAACCTTTGACCTTGAAGTAGGTGACAATCAAACGATTACAATTGATTTTGGTGTATCAATTGATGAGGCTCGTTATGTGTTTGTTTGTGTGATGGACAATCCTGATGTTGCTTTACATCTTAGCAATCAACGTGTCACGGGCTTGCTAGCAGTCGAACAACGCCGTCTCCAAGAACCTCCCTCAGACATTGGTGTCGAAATCTTTGAATTTTGGTCACCACCACGTCGACCGAATGGACAGAATATGGCGATAACCTTCAACCCGCCAATAAATGGTTTTGACCCTCTTAATGTTGTCAACGGTACAGCACGCCCTGTATCGTCTGTAAACGCATGGGTCGCTGACGTAAATGATGAAACACCATCACTGGATATAAAGTGGGATACCCCCCAGCATATCAATGCGATGACACTTATGTTTGATACGGACTGGGATCATGCGATGGAGACAAGTTTACTCGGACATCCTGAAGATGTAATGCCATTTACAGTTAGCCACTATCGTGTGAAAGATGCTAATGGAGATGTGATTGCTGAAGTGAAAGATAACCATCAAACGGTTAATCAACTGACATTTGATGAAACGGTCGAGACTGATCAGCTTAAAATTGAAGTTATCGGTAGTCATGGCGATATACCTGCATCAATTTTCTCGGTACAGGCTTATACATAGCAACAATTATGCTTGGATGTCCTTTAGTTTTTTCTCATTGAGCGTGACACCAATTCCTGTGGCATTGGGTAAGTGATAATGTCCGTTTTCACAGACTAAAGGTATATCTAACAAGAGGTTGGCAATCTCGAATACAGGCGGTTGATATTCTAATAGATATAAATTAGGTATTGCCGCCGCTACCTGTAAGGTTGCACCAATGCAGATGCCAAGCCCAACACTCAAATGAGGAGCAACGGGAATATTGAATGTTTCTGCCATATGGGCTATCTTTAGAACTTCGGAAATACCTGCACGTCCAACATCGGGTTGGAGAATATCTGCACCCCGTTGAACAAGCCATGGCTTAAATTGATAACGGGTACGTTCTGCTTCCCCAATTGCAATTGGAATCGCAACCGCTTGGGCTAATTTTATGTGTGCATCGATATCTTCTGGATTGAGTGGTGCTTCGAGAAATCCTGCGCCGAGTTCAATAAGATTGTTACCTAACCGAATCGCATCATCAAGTGCATACACCCAATGGGCATCTAACAGGATTGTTGCGTCATCCCCCAATGCTAAACGTAATGCTTTTACACTGGCTGTATCATTTACAACTCCGTGCCCTGCCGCTAACTTGAAAGCATTGAACCCTTTTGCAACAAATGTTTGAGCAAGTTCTACACGTTCTGCGGCTGTTGGACGCGGTAAACCTGAGACATAACAAGGAATGCTTTCTCGATATGCGCCACCTAGTAATTGATATACAGGCTGATTCAATATCTTCCCACGCAAGTCCCATAATGCAATATCAATTGCACTAATTGCGTCAATCATGAACCCACCATAATAGCCTCGCACACGCATCAAGTCATACATCTGACTCCATAGAACATCACCGTTCAGTGGATTACACCCAATGAGAACAGAGGTTAGCAATTGTTCAATGATTATACTAACGACTTCTGGGGCAACAGGGGCTAAGGCTTCACCCCATCCGATAATACCGTCTGAAGTTGTTACTTTGACAAAGACAGTTTCAAAATATGCGGAGTACAAGGCTCGATAGGGGGGGCGCGTAAAATAATTTTCAGTATCGACATGAGGCGGTAATTTGCCCAAATAAGCGTCATCACGTTTTATACGAACTGGTATTGCTTCGATAGATTGAATTTTCATCAGTATTTCTCAAACTCATTGTTACTTATTAAACAGAGCTTACTATCAAATCGGAGAAAATCATAATTTCAGAAACAAGCGATAAGGTTTATCTTGTGATAATTATGTTTCGATTTGTTTCAGAAACTAGAATTATTGATTATGAAACAAGATTTGTTGTTCCTATTCTGTAGGCATCGTGATTGCTGTATGTTAGAGTATGAAAATAATGTTCGCCAATATACAAGTGGATTTGGAGCATATTGTGTTAGCTGGGATTTTTCAGATTCTTCATACGCCATTTTCAAATGATGGTGCAATTGATTGGGAAAGTTATAGAAGGCAAATTGAATACTGCGTTCAAGCAGGTGTGCATGGCTTAGTTGCTCCTGCAATGGCGAGTGAGTTTTTTGCATTAAGTGATGCTGAACGTCGGCAAGTTGTAGAATTTGCGGCACAGAATATTGATGGGCGAGTTCCATTTGTCGTCGCTGTACAGGGATTAACGCTAGCGATTGCTAAAGAATTTACTGAACATGCTGTTGACCATAATGCTGATGCCCTGATGGCAATGCCTCCATATTTGCGTAAAGCACCTAAGGCTGATGTTGAGCAATATTATCGCGAGTTAGCGAGTTTCGGGCTTCCAGTGATTATTCAGAATGCACCACCGCCAGTTGGAACACCTTTATCTCCTTCTGACCTTGCGAGTTTATTATCAGCAGAAGAAAATGTGAAATATATAAAAGAGGAAACACCATCAATTTTACAGCGTATGAATAAGGTGCTGGAGCTGGCAGGTGAACATTGTGAAGGTATGTTTGGTGGTGCAAATGGTATCTACCTCGTTGACGAATTAAAACGTGGGGCATGTGGTAATATGCCTGCTGGTGGTTTGGTTGATGTCCAAGTCAAGATTTATAATTTATATCTTACAGGGGATGTTGAGCAGGCAGAGTATATCAATTTTCAAGTTTTGCCCTTACTGACATATGCTTCGATGTATGGTGTTTCATTCCATAAATATGTTTTATGGAGGCGAGGTGTCCTGCAATCACCTTTTGCCCGTGATCCTCAAAAAATATCTTTGAATCGTGATGATATTTCTGCAATTGAACATCTCTGGTCACGCATTGCAGATTATACTTTATCAGATTACCCATTTATCTAGATTCTATATGAATGATGAACAATTCTTAAACTCAGTAGCGATCGTGACTGGTGCAGGTGCTGGTATTGCTAAAGTTTTAGCTGAACGTAGTGTAACTGTCGTTATTGCAGATGTTAATGAAGAGAATGGTCAAAGGGCGTGTGAGAGAGCATCAAAAACTAGGGGCTAGGCACAAATCACTCTTCGTACATGCCTTCAGCAA
>CAYGTY010000136.1:10971-17300 GCA_964352825.1 uncultured Anaerolineaceae bacterium | reverse complement strand
AGGGACGTGATCCTTCACGTCCGAAACTATAAAAACTTTTTTGGTCGAGTAATAGTATTTAATCATCAATTTCTATGATTGATGATTGTCTTTCCAATGTTGTTCAAATGTATCTAGGACTCGGCGTTGCTTACCCGTTAAGTGAATAAAGGGGCGTTTTTTACGAATTTTTCGTAATGCTTCATCGGGGGTCATCCCTGTTGTAATCATATAGGCGGCTGTCATCGTGGGGGCGCGTCCAACCCCAACACCACAATGCACATAGACCTTACCCCCATTATCAATTTGCTCATGGATGAAGTGTGCGCCTTTGACAAGGTCTTCAACTTTGGGGGGTGTATTGTCACGTGTGACTAGATGTAAATGATGCGGACCTTCTACGCCTTTTTCAATATCACTATGATAATCTTCACGCATATTCACAATCCCTGTGATGCCCTTATCAAGCATCTCTTGATAACCTTGTGGATAGTGTTGTCCCCCACAATATAATGCAGGTGTGATTTCGCTATATTGCCAATGGGGTGCGCCTGTGCGTTTACGGTAACCTTGGTCAATAAAGCGTGTGACAATAGCGGCAGGTCCTGTTTTAGCAAGGCTAAGGATTCGCGTGAGTGGATTTGCTGGTTTGTGTTGTGTTGTCATAAGTCTCATATTCGTTTTTATCAATCAACCTGATTGTAACATAAGGGTATGATAGCAATGAAGGATAGTCTGGGGACTTACATCGCATGATACATGAGGTTAATGAAAGCGCGGTTGGCTTCCGCTTTGTCGGCAACATCACATAAGTACATAGAGACTGCATCCCCAATACGATAGTCTTCCCGTATCTGGCTGATAGGACGTGCATGAGGTTCGTATGGATGGCTGGCTAAGATAATGTAGGGTAACTGCCAATCGGCTTCGATGAGGCGGACAAGTTTACCTTCATCATCACGTGAGGCATTGGGTAAGCTATCGACAACGACAATCATTCCCATAACACGGTGTTGGTCACCCCGATTATTGAGAATCGTTTTGATGTTGACCAAATAATTGACATAATCATGTCGCCATTTGTCAGGTGCGCCCCATATTTGCGCTGTTAGACGCGAATCCACACGGAGTTGCCCCATAATCAGGTTCGGCAATTTAACGGGAATGCGGTCACCGATAATATCAACTTCTTCTAAGGGAATTTCGCTTATATGACGGATAAGTTTAGTTTTGTCGGATGTCCATAAACCTGCAACCACAATATGTGCAACCTGTTGATAGGATGCATCTGATAATGGGGATGGTGATGTGGGTTGTGTTTGCATACCATCTATCCGTACAATTGAGTAAACTCCATTACATTGTACCTGACAAATTCAAATTCGTTGTTAGGACATTGGTCAAATAGGTAAAAATAGAATGAATGTACGGGTAAAGTGATATGTCAGATAAAAAAGCAGGAATTGATTATGTAGGTGTTGGAGTTGGTGCAATCGTTGTAAATGATACTGGGCAAGTCTTTTTAGCACAACGGGGTGAGCATACAACAAATGAACGCGGTAAGTGGGAATTCCCTGGGGGTAAGGTGGATTTTGGCGATACCTTACATGAGGCACTCAAACGCGAATTTATGGAAGAATACGGCATGACAATTGAGATTATCGAACTTCTCAGTGTGGATGATCATATCATCGAAGATGAAGGGCAACATTGGGTATCACCTACTTATATTGCCAAGTCCATCGGTGCAGAACCGCAAATTCTCGAAGCTGATAAATGCGGCGCAATCGGTTGGTTTGATATCGATAATCTACCTGAGCCACTATCGCTTATCACACAATATAATGTGCGCGATTACCGCAAAATGTTGCAAGATTCATAATCATAGCTTGGTAACTCCTTAAGCTATTTTTAATTTTCGTAGCTTATGATGCGTATTACACAATTTTCGTAGGGTAAGTGTCTTCTATAGTTACCCTCAACTAAAAGGAAAATGTCATGAGTCAATCGGACAAACCTATCATTCTCTTTACCAATGATGACGGCATCGAATCCCCTGGATTATGGGCAGTTGTATCCGCATTTAAAGGATTAGGACAATTATTGGTTGTCGCCCCCCGTGAACAACAATCAGGTATGGGGCGCAGTATGCCTGTCTATAGCGAAGGACGGATTTACCCTTATGATGTGCAGATTGATTGCGAGGACTGTAAAGCATATGCAGTTGATGGCACACCTGCCCAAGCGGTTCAACATGGTGTCCTCGAACTGGCTGGTAGCAAACCTGCATTGCTTGTATCAGGAATTAATTATGGTGAAAATACAGGGAATGGCGTGACAATATCGGGGACAGTCGGTGCTGCGATAGAAGCCGCAAGTTTAGGCATTCATGCGATTGCTGTCAGCCAACAAACCCCTAAAGATTTGCATTTAAGCTACTCCCCTGATGTTGATTTTAGAGTTGCGGCGAATGTATCCCGCAAATTTGGTATGTGGTTGATGGAACATGATGCTATGCCTGATGATGTTGACTTACTAAAAATTGATGTTCCAGTAGACGCAAGCGATGATACGGAATGGCGTATGACCCGTTTATCACGTCGCCGTGTCTATTGGCCTACTCGTCCAGAACGCACCTCTTTGGGGGACTCGGGTAAACTGGGCTACCATTATAATTCTGACCCATCACAAGCTGAACCCGATAGTGATGTTTATGCTTTGGAAGATAAGGTCATTTCTGTTACACCGATGAGTCTTGATATGACCTCCCGAACAGATATGTTCCGTCTGCGTCAAATTGTCGAAGGCAAACGTAAATACGGGAAGTAACGATAAAATCTAGCAAGTCATGAAATTTTAAAATTCATTATTGAACAATCATTCCAAATAGAGTATTATCCTCTTTGAAAGGATAATCTAATGGCACGTACAAAAGAATTTGACCGAACCACAGCACTAGATAAAGCCATGCATCTATTTTGGCAAAAGGGCTATGAAGCAAGCTCTATGCAAGATTTATGTGATGTTATGGGCATCAATAGAGGGAGTCTATATGATACCTTCGGTAATAAACGGTCTTTATTCTTAGAGGCACTGCAACGCTATTTGGAAATCCACCCAATCAAATTTGATAGCGATAGTGAGTCATTTTCGGCAGTTGCAACAATAGAAAAAATCTTCATGGACATGGTTAATGAAGGGGTTACAGATACAAGCCGTAGTGGATGCTTTATGGCAAATACGATTGTAGAGCTTGCTCCTCATGATATGGAAATTGCTACACTCTGTATGAATAGTCGCAAAGCTTATGAGAGCTTGTTTAATCATTTGTTGACCTATGCTGAAGAACATGATGAAATACCCTCAGGCAAAAACCTAATTGCAATTTCACGCTTTTTAGTCAATACAGTTTATGGATTACGCTTAACAGCAAAGACAACCAATGAGCGCGATATTCTTGAGGATATTGTGCGCTCAGCACTCTTAATAGTGCGCTAAATTTTTTTATCTAAATTTTGGAATGATTGTTCAAATAATGATTTATTTTTATCCTTAATATTTTTTATCTATATTTTGGAACGACTGTTCAAATAAAGTAACTAGTCGGTGACTGTATCTATTTATCTAATGAGGAGAATTTGTATGAAACGCAATCTATCAATCGTTTTACTTGTTTTAATAAGTCTTGTGAGTGTGGGGCTATTGCCAACATTTGCACAAGAACCTTATGCCGAGATTCCTGCGAGTGCCTTTGACCCCAGTGTTGATTTATCCAACGGATATTATGTCGGTGATCTTGGTGATGGTGCATATTACTTGACTGAAGGAACGTATCAGTTGATGTTTCTGACGACGGGTGAAGGTGTCATTATCGTTGATGCACCACCAAGTCTTGCTCCATTTATTTTTGAAGGGGTCGCCTCGGTCACTGATGAGCCAATTACCCATGTCGTTTATAGCCATTCTCATGCTGACCACATTGCAGGGGCTGGTGTTTTACCTGAAGATGCTATCTATATCGCACATGAAGACACCGCATCTCAATTAGCAGATGGTGGCTTAACAGGACTCACAGGTATTCCTTTTGGTACATTTACAGGCGGCGCACCTGTTCCAATGCCAACTGTCACATTCAGTGATAGCTATACGCTTGAAGTCGGTAATCAAGTGCTTGAACTAGACTATCGTGGCATTATCCATGAACCTGGGAATATCTTCATCTATGCACCCCAACAAAAAGTTCTGATGTTGGTTGACATCATCTTCCCTGGGTGGTCACCCTTCTCACAACTGGCGCTAGCAGAAGATGTCCCATTATACTATCAAGCCCACGAAGAAGTCCTCAGCTATGATTTTGATGTGTTCCTCGGTGGTCACTTGACACGGATTGGAACGCGTGAAGATGTGGAAATTCAGCAAGCCTATATGGTTGATATTCTCACCAATGTAATAACAGCTTTACAAACAACCGACCTCAATGCAATCGTGGCAGAAGTTGGTGTACCCAACGCTTGGGCAATATTTGATGTTTACCTCGCAACAGTTGCTCAAACTTGTGCTGATGCAACCATTCCGAATTGGGTCGATACCCTTGGTGGTGTGGATGTTTTCACCTATAGCCACTGCTATACCGTCATGAATAGTGTCCGTATCGACTAAATATAATCACATATGATATTGGGGGCGGGCATGTGTCCGCTCTCTATCTGTATATCAAAATTTCTGCTGGAATATAAACCTTTATTGTCTTCTTCACATATTTGCAAATAAATCACTTATACTAATTATGAGTCATCACCACTCAAAGTTTAATAAAATATCATTAAAATTGTTACGTATTATAACAATCTATGATATAATTATTTGATATAAGATAGTATTAGGTGAGGAAGTTGTAAGATGGCGATGACACCAGAACGTGCGACAGCCTTTAAAGACGAGATTGAGCAAAAGATTGAAATCTTGTTAGATCAATTTGCAGGTGGCGATATTAGCCGTGAACACTTTGATGTCGTGTATGAGCGATATAGTCGTCAGCTCACTATTGCCGAGCAAGCCTTGGAATCAGGTAGCCTCGATAAATTGAATCAGGTTATGAACGAAATTCCAACGATGATGTTACACGCGGCTGTACGTGGCATTGCCTTGGGAATGACGGTGATTCATCATACTACCATGCGAACGATTCGTAGTTTTGGCAACTTCAACATGAATAATGAGCAATATCAAAGTGTGATGGTGAATTTGCAGGATAATCAGGATAACAACATCATTGGATTTTCGGATATGCACAAGTTATTTGGTAATACGTGGCTTGTGGTCTGCTCATTAGAACACACCTCATTATTAACGCTCTTTCGCAATGAACCTGCTGCCAAACAAGTCCAAGAATTAGAACGCCGTCATCGTGATTTTGAAAGCGCAAATCGTAATATTCTCATTCACCCAGAGCCTAATCCTGATACTTTAGTCTATCCCGTTGAGTTATTTGTTCAGTCAAATTAAGACCCTAAGCCTAAAGGATTGTGATTCATGGCGAGTCAAGAAAGCCGAGAAATTCGCTTAACCTTTCAGAAGCCCGAAACTATGGATACACGCCCCTTCCCAATTCAACGTCAAGAATGGGAAAACTACGCTTTAGATATACCCCTTCCCAACCCAACTATTATTCAATCTGAAAATATTGCTGATGTTCCCTGTGAATGGGTGTCTTATGGTGAAGCCGATAACCAACATATCCTAATTCATCTACATGGGGGCGGTTTTGTGATGGGGTCATGCAAAACACATCGACACCTCGCAAGTTATCTCAGTAAAGTCACAGGTATCCGCGTTTTACTAATTGATTATCGCCTCGCCCCTGAATATCCTTTTCCGAGTGGTTTAGGTGATATTGTACGTGTCTATCGTTATTTGATTGATAGTGATTATCAACCCTCACAGATTGTCATGAGTGGGGATTCGGCTGGGGGTGGCTTAGTGGTTTCTACCATGTTGAGTCTACGAGAAAATAACATCCCCTTACCCAAAGCCAATATTTTGATTTCGCCGTGGCTGGATTTAACAGTATCAGGAGAAAGTATCCAATCACGCGCTGAGTTAGACCCACAACTCACCGAAGAAGATTTACGTTATACAGCAACCCAATATACCGTAGACAAACAATTAGCCAATCCGCTCGTTTCGCCTGTCTATGCGGACTTATCCCATCTACCGCCCACCCTCATCCAAGTTGGCGACCATGAACTATTATTGAGTGATTCGGTGACGTTCGCAGAAAAAGCCAAGACTGATGGAGTAGCTGTGACTTTGGATATATGGGATGAGATGTGGCATGTGTGGCATAGTTC
>CAYGTY010000136.1:0-10871 GCA_964352825.1 uncultured Anaerolineaceae bacterium | reverse complement strand
GAGTAGCTGTGACTTTGGATATATGGGATGAGATGTGGCATGTGTGGCATAGTTCCGCCCCCGATTTACCTGAAGCCAATGAAGCCCTAGAAAAAATTGGTGAGTATGTCAGAATGCACTTGGCATTGGATTCATAGCTTATATAAACTTTTCTACACTGGGTGAATCAAGAATAATCGGATACCCGCGTTCTTTGAAACCAATCAAAAAGCGTCTAGCTAGTTTTGCTTGTTGCTTCATAATAACCTCATCAACATCACCTCCAACCATATACAATACAAAGATCACATACTTGTAATGTATATAACCATCATCTTCTTCTATTCGTCTTGGGTCATATAATGTGTTAGTTTCTATTTCAATATGATTTTCTGCTGTCATAGCAAATTCAGGTCGTATCCAATTCAAATCCTCATAATAAGTGTGAAGCCACTCAAGAAAATCCTCATATGGTTCTGTAATTTCAAATGTCAATAAAAAGTTAGGTTCATAAACCATATAATTCCCTTCTATTCTAACGCGAGCCTATCCAGCGTTGGACAGCTTGTAAGGCGCGAAGATTACGGTCAAATTCCACTACATCATCAGAGGCGAGTTCGACATCAATTGATGGAATTCCTATGCTATTAACCCATGATGGGGCTGTGCCTGTGACTGTATAAGCTGAAAACGCTTCCCCAAAGGGATAACCTGATTCATTGCCATAGACTTGTGCTAAGGGAATTGATAACTCAGGATTATCGCCACATGTTCCAGCAAAGACTCCATTCGCCGCTGCATGATAGAAAATAACGGCGCTCGGTTGATTATCTTGTATCAATGCACCCAATGCTGCCGATTCGGGTTGGTCAAAGGGTGCAAACCCAGGGTCAACAGGTCCTTCACCAAATTCTGCGGTTTCTTCCCAGCCACATCCCCAATTTCGATTAAGGTCTACGCCGTTGCCATTGAAGCGTCCATTGAGAATCCGTCCGCGCGCCTCGCCATCAGGGTTCAAACGCGGTATCACAATAAAAGATACATCGGGCAAAATCTCGCGTGGGTTATTCTGCCACTCAATCCGCAAGCGTTCCATCAGTGAAATCGTGTTGGCTTCAAACCCTGCGTGAATCCCACCGACAAGCATAATCCAATGTCGTCCTGTGCCATAACGATAGGCGATTAAATCACGACCTTCTGCTGATTGCCCAAATTTAAAGGCACTCGGTAAGGGGGTGCGTGTGGTGGCTGGGGGCGTGAATGATGCAGTGGCTGTCGAAAGTAGGACAGCAAACGAGGTCTGTGTAGGCGATACATCAGGCGTTTGCGTCAAGGTCAGGGTTGCTGTCGAGCTGACTGTTGCTGTTGGTGTATGGGTTTCTGTATTTTCGGGTGTGGGTGAGGGTTCTTCTGTGGGTTCAGTTGTCGGCAGTTGTGCGCGCGTCGGCAGTGCCTCAGTATCTGATGGGACAGAAGTCATCTGGCAGGCTGTGAAGATTACAAGTATCATAAAGAAGATAGGCAAACGAAATATCATTAGATTATAAACATCATTCAATCGATTATCATTAAGGTGTGGCTATGTCAAAAATCAGCCGAATACTTACATTATGTATGATTATACTTATGGTTTCTGCTTGCGGTAATACAGATGATGAACCTTTACCGACACTTGCAATTTTACCATCTCCAACTGCATCCGATACCCCGACCATTACACCGAGTCCAACGGCGACGGAGACCTTAACAGAGACTCCAACACCAACGGAGACATTAACAGAGACACCGACACTCTCGCCAACGAGTACCTTGACCTTCACCCCAACCCTATCGGCAACTCCGACGACGACAGCAACCTTCACGCAGACCTTTACGCCGACGGCAACCGATACACCGACTCTGACCTTCACACCCGTAGCGACAGCAACATCCAGTGCGCCTGTGATTACTACATTTTCGTCGAGTTTGAAACAAGCCGCACCGGGGTCACAAGTCACACTATCATGGACTGCGGATGCTGATTCAGTTAATCTACAGCTCATCACATCAGGGACAAATACAATTGAACAGTCCTTTGTTGTGCCTGCGATTGGCTCACAAATCGTTACACTCCCAACTACAGGTCAACGCGCTCAATATCGCTTGGTTGCAGTTCGCGGTGATCAACAGAAGATTGCTGAATTATTGGTCAACTTCACCTGCACCAATACATGGTTCTTTAGTGTGACTGCACCGGGTGGCGCATGTCCGAGTTCGGGTTCGACCAGTGTTGTCGGGAGTTATCAGCCTTTCGAGCGTGGTATTATGTTCATGTATACCAACCGTAATAACGTTCAACGAATCTGTGGTTTACAAAACCAGAATAATCGCTACCTCTGTTATGACAATGGCTGGGATGGCTCAAGCGAACCCTTCACTGATAGCGCGCCGGGAGGATTTGATGAACCTGATGATATGTTCAACTGGGCATTTGCAAGCACCCTCGCCAGTGGTGGAAAATGGGTGGATATTATCGGCTGGGCAACCTCAGGAAGTCCGAATAATAGCAATGTGACCACCCAATACGATACCAATAACAAACTCTATATCCGTGTGCCGAGCGGTACATATTACCTGAATGGCGATAACGCATCAGGAACATGGACGAAGATCGAGTAACTCGAAATTAGACAACATTTATCATCGCGTAGGGGCTGAGTGCAAGTCAGTCCCTTAGCTATCAAGTTAAGAAAGTAATAACTTAAAAAGACCAGCTTCTTATTCAATCACTCCACCTATGGTTCAAACCTATAGGCTAGAATATTAGGTAAACCCACTAAAGGGGTTTAGAGTCCCTCCAGTGGACTTTTGTATACTAGCTGAGTGGCTTTTAGCCCTCAGTGATAGTGATATAAAACAGATATTGCTTAAGTTTACAGTTATGGGGCTGACTCCAAATCAGTCCCTAATTTTATTCGATTAATCCTCTATCCAGACATAATTTGTCCATGCACGGTTGCGATGTTGGTCAATGACAGTGACCCGAAAATAATCTAAGGGGTGTTGGCTAATATCAAACTCGGCGTGGGTTAAGCCATGACCATCGACACGTAATGCCCACGGTTTTGGCGTATTGATGAGGATGTGTTGAGCAGGAGAACACTCAACGATAATTTTCTCTTTGCCAATCACCTCGACATTATAGAGTTGTGGTCCTGTGCTGGCATAATAATGTCCTGTTTTGAGCGCATCTAATAAGGCTGCTGGTGTCAGTTCGGGAGCTTTGACCTGTACCCAGCCTCGCATAAAATCCCCTAATCCATCGTGCATATGCAAGTCATCGACGGCAATCGCGCCCACCCGATGTCCCAACTGTGTCACCATATCAATAAAATGCCAGCTATTGCCTCGGTCATTATAGCGGTCGGCTTGTCCGTTATAACATTCGACAGCGTGAACCTTCCCTAATGATTCAAAATCTTCAACCGTCAGCGTATACCAATTGGGATGAGCAACAACAAAAAATGCCCCACTATCCACCGCCCGTTTGACCACATCAGCAGCGGTTTCATCCTCACTATAAGGTGCAAAATCTAGGGGTAAGCCCACCGCCAGCAAATGCCAGATACCGCCAAAGCGTGTATAACCGTGATGTAATTCCGCACCAATCAGAGTTGTGAAGCTTTCATCATGATAGTGACGGGTATCCACCAGCGGATAATCGAACTGCTTCATGAAGTGGTCGGTAAGGGCAACAAAATCATAGCCATTTTGGCGATATTGCCGAATATACTCATCAGGTGTCCAATGCCCATCGGATTCGGTTGAATGCCCATGCAAGTTTCCCCGATAGAATTTCCCCGATTTATTAAAGGGCAGGTCACCCACTGTGAGTTTTGGAAATGTCGCCATGCGAAACCTTTCTGTATGCTTGAGTGATGTGCTAATTGTATCGCTAGAATAGGTAAAAATCCAAAAGCATGATGTTGGCACAAATGTCACGAACATTGCCCTAACCTCAATTGGTGATTATAAAGCGTTTTATAGAGGTTTTTTGTTAAGATTCAAGTGCGTTTAGCCCAATATAATATATACTATAAGTGTCCTAAGTTGACCGTTTGTTGATAGTAAGCTGATTATAAATATGTCCAAACAGCTAGCACAACCCACACTTATTATTGTCACGGGTCGCCCTGCATCAGGGAAATCGACATTGGCACATACCCTCGCAAGTCGAGTACCCTGCCCACTCATTTCGCGTGATGCGATGAAAGAGGGTTTGGTGAATACAGTTACTGGTATATCACATAATATTGACCTCAACCGCCATGTCTATCATACATTTTTTGAGACTGTCGAATTTTTGCTCAAACAGTCGATTACGATTGTGATTGAAGCAGCTTTCCAACATAAACTATGGATTGAGAAGATTAATCACTTTCAGCAAATCGCCACTATACGGCTTATCATGTGTTCGATTGATACAGAACTCGCGGTATCGCGCTTTATTGAACGTGGTAAATCTGACCCTGAGCGCGTGAAATTCCATGACAATTGGGCGGATAGTGTATCAATAGATAGACTGCATCAAGAATATATACCACCGCAAGCCGATGTTCCGACACTGACAATCGATACATCAGATGGCTACCAACCCAGCATTGAACACATGCTTGAATTTATCAGAAACAGTGAGCGTAAATAGGAGTCTCTATGATGGAAATGACAATCGGTGAAGTCGCAGAAATTGCAGAAGTCGCAACATCAACACTCCGTTATTATGAAGATATTGGTTTGATTACACCCCATCGGCGCATCAATGGGCGGCGACGCTATACTGCTGAGATTTTACCGATTTTAGCATTTATCCAACTGGCTAAAGATGCCAATTTCACCCTCGATGAAATCAAAGAACTGATTCATGACTTCCCCACTGATATGCCCATCTCTGAGCGTTGGCAGATTATCGCCAATCGTAAAATTGAAGAAATCAATCAAGTTATCCGCGAGGCAGAATCAACAAAAGCCCTCTTGGTGGAGTCGCTGGATTGTGAGTTTTTGCATTTTGAAATGGATAGTGGGGTTAATCTTTAATCTAGCTTGATGAGTTTGGGAGAATTGAAGGGACGCATATTACGCCCCATCACATCGTCTGTTTCTAGTGTTACATTTGATAGTCACCTGATACATGAACAATCTTGTGACTGTAATTTTCTACATATTCCATGAGCTTCTCTTGTAAATCCGCCCAATCATTACTGGTGATAATATCGCGCATGGCTTCTTCATCATCGGCTAGCGCACCTGCCATAATCGTCGGTTTATCGTCGCTTGTATAGACGCTATACCACGCTTCGATTGGGGTTAGCCCTAACTTAGTTGTATTCGGCACCCATTCACGCATGACAAATTCAAAGTATTCTTGGTCATATCCCGGTTTAATATCCCAAAACATTAGGATTTTGATGTTTCCGTCAGCCATATTTTTCTCTCACTGATTTAGCGACTACTTAATAGTTACACTATACAACAATTTTCTTATTGCTCTATTGGAATTTCATCAATATTAGTCAAAACTTGGCTCAAGCAAGACCACTTGGGTTTGTTCTGGTAGATTAGTTGATGAGACTTTTAGCACATCAGTTTGCTCTGCTTGGCTGACTCCCATTGCTTTGAGGAAGCGTTCAACATCATCCAATTCGATATTTAAGCCGTCAATTGCATAGTGCATTGGCACAACAAAATGCGGTTCGACAAGCGCAATCACCTCTGCCGCATCAGGTCCTGTCAATCCATGCCCACCACCAACTGGTACAAGTAAGACATTCACCTCACCCAATTGTTCGATGGTCGATTGGTCTGGGACTTTTTGTAAATCACCAAGATGTAAAACAGTTAAGTTATTGGGATAGGCAAACAGATAAGCCACATTTTCCATAACCGTCTCTGTTGCTTCATCATAGGTGTGCATCGGGATGCCCGTGACAAATAACTCACCTACCTCATATTCGCCAGGACCGCCAATGACATAATCATGACCTTTAATTAAATCAACCGCATTATGTCCCGGTTGGTCATGACTGATGGTGACCAGATCGGCTTTTAAGTTCAGTTCTGGCAAGCCAATAACGGGGTTATATGGGTCGGTGATAATGGTTGTTTGACTGCGTTCAGTGATGCGAAAACAACTATGTCCATACCATGTAATATCCAAAATAGTTCTCCTTAGATTAGCTCGCAAATATGTTCTAATTATAGTCGCGTATTGGCAACAGGAAAAGGTAGAAGAAATCATAATTCGGAGTAAATCAATTCAACCGTCTCTACTCAACTATCATATCGACTGATAAACTAACGCAAAATATGATATTTCGGATAATAAGGGAAATTATTTATGGGGACACACTACGATACATTAGTTGCGCGCCTGCGTGATATA
Organism: uncultured Anaerolineaceae bacterium; assembly: GCA_964352825.1. GTDB lineage: Bacteria > Chloroflexota > Anaerolineae > Aggregatilineales > Phototrophicaceae > UBA6055. Next base: position 4,474 of record CAYGTY010000136.1, on the reverse strand, counting down.
CATAATATTGATATGTCGATGTCGATGCTCAGTTGGGATCAACAAACTCAGATGCCTGCTGGGGGTGCAGAAGCGCGTGCTGGACAATTGGCGACCTTATCAAAAATCGGTCATGAGATGTTTACCAGTGACGAAACAGGACGATTATTAGAGGATGCCGCCAAAGAAGTCGATGATAATGATTACGATAGTGATGCTGCCAGTATGGTGCGTGTTATCCAACAAGATTATGACAGCAGCACCAAAATCCCAACCGATTGGATGGTTGAATTTACACGCTTAACCTCGATGGCGGATGCGGTCTGGGTGAAAGCTCGTGCCGAAAGTGATTTTTCTCAATTCCAACCGACACTCGAACGCATTATGGAAATGGTACGCCAAAAAGCCGAATACCTCGGGTACGAAGACCATCCCTATACCGCCCTCCTTAATCAATATGAACGCGGTATCACAACCACACAAGTTCGCCAAATCTTTGACGATCATAAACCGGGTTTGATTGATCTTATTGCTGGTATCCAAGCCAATGCTGAGCGGGTTGATGATGCGATTGTACGCCGTCCTTATGATGTCGATTCACAACGCACATTTGGTTTGAAGATGATTGAAGCCTTTGGGTTTGATTTTTCGCGTGGGTATCAAGCGGTATCTGTCCATCCTTTCTGTACCCATTTTTCTAGTAACGATGTTCGTATCACCACTCGCTTTGAACCCAATTTCTTGAATCCTGCGTTGTTTGGCATGATGCACGAAGCTGGACACGGAATGTACGAACAAGGGATTGGGCAAAATCTGGAAGGGACTCCACTCGCAAGTGGCACATCCTTAGGCGTACACGAATCACAATCACGTATGTGGGAAAATTTGGTTGGACGCAGTAAAGGCTTCTGGTCATGGGCATTGCCTAAACTAAAGGAAACATTCCCACATTTAGAAACTGTTGACCTCAATACCTTCTATCGCGCTATCAACAAATCTGCACCTACATTCATTCGTGTTGAGTCGGATGAAGTGAACTATAACTTACACATCATCTTGCGCTTTGAAATTGAGATGGACTTGATTACAGGGAAACTCTCTGTCGCTGATGCACCTGAGGCATGGAACACTAAATTTAAAGAATTCTTTGGGATTACTCCCAATAATGATGCGGAAGGCGTTTTGCAAGATGTTCACTGGTCATATGGGATTCAAGGTTATTTCCCAACCTATGCGCTAGGGAATCTCCTATCCGTCCAATATTACAATAAAGCCGTTGCCGAACACCCAAGCATTCCATCTGATATTGCCAATGGTAAATTTGATACCTTGCTGACTTGGTTAAATACCAATATCCACCAGCACGGACGCAAGTTCACCAGCGATGAACTCACACAAAAGGTCACTGGCGAAAGCATCCAATCACGGGATTATCTCGATTACCTGACCACAAAATATAGTGATATTTACGACCTGTAATTAACTCTCCCTAAATCCCTCCCTGATTCATCAAGGAGGGACTACTTCCTGCACCCTTCACCAATGATTTTGGGAAGGGCTGGGGATGGGGTAATAATGTGTATCTACAAAATACCACTTATGATTGATAAGCCACTTTGTTAAAGCATCGCATCAAGGCATATATCAAGCCGAGTTGCAAAACAATCCCAATCGCCAATGCTCCTATCCACAGATTATTGCCTTCCAAAATCATCCAGTAGGCTTTGCTAATCCAGAAGGGTGGGAATACCCCCAGCAGTAATTGGAAAGGCATCGGCACAAACCACCCTAACATAATTGTCCAGCCTGCCACCCCTGTGAATTTGGTAAACGCAAATCCCTGCACTTTATTGGCGGCGAAGGTCGCAAAAAAGAGTGACCCAATCGGCGCAGTCAAGGATGCTCCAGCCGCTAACATCATAATCTGCCAGAGTTCGACTTGGGCGACATTGATAAACAGAAACTGAAACATCACAACCACATAAGCGATGACAACAGGCATCCCCACCCGATAGACCAAGTATTGATTCATCGAAACAGGGGTAACGAGCATGGCTTTAATGGTGTTATCGTCTTTCTCATCCAAGAGCATAAAGCCGAAGATTGTCCCGACCAGCAATGCCCCAGTAAAAAGAGCTAAGTACGCCATCATCATGGGGTAAATTTCGGTCAGGCTACTGATAAAAGTCGTGTCGTTAAGGACACCTTTCTCAATCATATAGTCGCTCATCCACGGGAAGCCAAAGCGTCCAACCGCCGCGATGATGATAGCAAAGGCGAACATGAACACCATAAAGCTATCGCGTCCTATCAATTTAATATCGTTACGTCCCAGCCGTCCGATAAGTTGTGTCATTTGCATGGTTATTTCCTTTTATTTTCGTTTTTCGTAGTCATGATTGTTAGGGGAGAGGCATGCCTCTTCCGTACTATATGTGATTTACACTTTATCCAACTTGCTGGATGATATGTTTCTCGAAGGCGCGATATGCCCACACCGATAATCCAATAATCAAGATACTGGTATAGCCAATGCCATAGAGCCACTCGATTGTGCTGAGGTCTTGATATGCACCGACCATAATCATCGTGGGCGCACTGACAGGAATCAACAGAAAAATAGGGCTTTCAATGAATCCGATGAAGTAGAGAAACGCCAATTGCAAAACAACAGCAATCGCAGACATCGGAATCAGAAACTCGGTGATTTTATCGTAGCGCACGACTAAGCCAATGCCGATGAGCGTATAGATAACACCAATGGCGACCACTCCAACCAACAAAATCAAGATATTCGGCAAGGTAATGTCATAACCGAGGCTCAACAATAGGGTTGTGCCTGCAATCATGACAATCGCTTCAATCGTGGCTAGGGTCGTGAGCGTCAGTGTTTTTGATGCTAAATACTCCGATGGGCGCAAGGGTGAGATAAAGGACGCGTTGATTGTGCCTTCGTCTTTCTCAAAGAGAATCATGCCCGATACATAGAGCAGTGTTGACCCACCAATCACCAAAAGCATCACAGTTGGAATCACCACAGGCAATTGCTCAGGTGTGATTAATTGAGATAACATCAGCGCAACTAAAACCCCGACACCAATCCCGATACTATAGAGATTATTGCGTACCTGTACCGTGACATCCAATTTCATAGCCGATAATAAGCGGGTCATACGCTTAGCTCCTCTCCTGTGACTTGAATGAAGATTTTCTCTAAGGTCGTCTCTTGAGTATGAATTGTCTCAATCTGATAATCGGATTGAATCAGTTTCAAGAAATCGCCATTATTGCCGAGTCCATCTAATGCAAACTTTTGATGTTGACTAGCTGACGAACCATTCAGATATTCGACTGTGACTTCGCGCGTGCCGTATTGTTTCTTGAGCGTCGATGGCGCATCAATCACACTGATTTGCCCACTATTGATAAAGGCCACACGGTCACAGAGTTCATCGGCAACCGTCATATTATGAGTCGTGACAAAAACAGTTGTTCCCATTTCACGCAGGCGCAACACCAAATCTTTGACCTTTCGCGCATTGACAGGGTCAAGACCACTGGTCGGTTCATCCAAAAACAAGACTTTGGGTTTATGCAAGATACCGCGCGCCACATTCAAGCGCACCTTCATGCCCTTACTAAAATCCGACACCAGCTTATCAGCATCACCTTTCAGCCCCACCCAATCCAATACCTCAATCGGTTTGTGGGTTTCGTGACTATAGAGTGATTGGAAATAATTCAGATTTTCGAGCGCGGTCAATTTGAGATAGTGATTCGGCAACTCAAAGGATACGCCGATATGCTCATAATAATCTTGCCCCCAATCCCGGATTTCTTTATTCATCACCGTGATGCTACCGCCATAATTTTTCAGTAGCCCGATGATGATTTTCTGGGTGGTCGATTTGCCTGCACCAGACGGTCCTAAAAACCCGAAGACCTCGCGCTCAGCAATCTCAAAATTCAGCCCATGCAAGGTCGCTTGGCTGGCTTTGGGGTATGTAAATGTTAAATTCGATACGGAAATCATTGCCTCTCCTCGATACGGTTTGCTTACATATCCACAGTATAAAAGATGTCAGGCGGATACCGCATCTACCAAAAGGATGATATAGGGGTGGAGATTAAAGTGGGGAAAAGTAAAGGGGTACGCTAAAATGACGGTCTATCATCGACACAACATAGGAGTCAGACATGAATGCAGACATCAAGCAACCCGTCGATTGGGTTGACCCCTTAATTGACACCGCCAGTCGTCGGTTTTTCTTTATGACAACCGCCAGCCATCCATTTGGGATGGTTAACCTCAGCCCCGATACGCGCGTTGGATTAGATGCGTGGCAGAGTGGTTATCGTTATACCGATGATGTAATACATTGCTTTAGTCATGTTCATGCGTGGCAGTTATGTGGTATCCCGATGTTACCGACTCTAGGTGAGATGCGTGGACAATTGGGGAGCGATGTCTATAAATCCACATTCAGCCACGAGA
>CAYGTY010000135.1:0-17496 GCA_964352825.1 uncultured Anaerolineaceae bacterium | reverse complement strand
TGAATCATATAATCGCGAAAATCAAGATGTTTGGCGACTTCAGGATTATCAGGCTCATAAGCATGAACATGATGACTACGACGATAAGACCCACCTTTACGGAAATATCGTCGCCCTACAATATTATTTTCTCCTATTGGCTCATATCCCAGCTTTATCATCGCAGGATTGAGGTCATCGACTTGGCTAATGTCATGGACAATAGGCATCATATCAATAATCGGTTTCGCAGGCATATTGGGAATGGATGTACTCCCGACATGATGAATCTCAATCAATAGGTCTCCAAAAATTGCCTCAAGTTTCTTCGATTCTTTTTCAAATTTCACAATCCATTTTGGATCGTAGTCTGCAATATAGATATTTCGCATATCATCCATATTTCTTTATCACTTTCTATAAAGTTGTTGACAACCCAACATGACCCATGTTAGACTTTTGATGACTAAAAAACAATGATAAGAACTTGGAGGATTTTATGGTAGCCATGGTATCTGTAGCAGAAGTGAAAAAAGCGTTCGCGCTGGAAGTCGCTGGCTAAAGGTCAACTCGTTCGAGTAACCTGACATAACTCCAATTAAATAGAGAACTTAGCCAGCCCTAGCGCGCCTTTGTTAAGCGTGGGATTTTGTGTCCCAGCAAATCGGTGTGTTATGGCTGTTTTTATTTCAGCAGTCATCGCCTCATGGCTGTTTTTTATTTCACAAGAAAGATGATCGATCAGTGAATTGGCAAAAAGATATTGCACAACAGCAAGTCTTACCTATCTATCAAAAAATAGAGGGGATAGTTTGCGTTTTACTTGTTGGTAGTGTCGCACGTAACCTACAGAATGAATACTCGGATATAGACTGTGTTATTTACTGGCGGGATATACCGTCAGAATTACAACGTAGACAAGTCATTGAATCTGCAAATGGTGTTGTTCCTGAAATAGGTGATTCATCCGAAGGTGAAATTGATATAGCTTTACAATCGCAAGCAGAGGTATTTTATCTCTATGGTGACCGAACATCAGGTATGAAGATAGATGTTACACACAAAACAATAAAATCAGTAGACAAACTCATCCAAGATGTAGTGGAGAGCCATGAAACGAAGCGTATCAAGCTCGCTATCCTGCATTCTCTACAACGCAGTATGACACTCTATGGTAAAAACTGGATGGATAGTTGCCTAGCTCAAATAGGAAAGTCTATGCCCTTACCTATCTGCGAAGCGTTAATCATACAACATATGCGTTTTAAACCTGTGTGGATATATGAGCAATTCGCAATGCGCCCAGACCCAATTCACTATCATCAGCTTCGCCTAGAAAATATCGAAAATATGCTGAGGGTACTCGGTGCAGTTAATCGGATCTATATGCCTTATGAGTTTAAACATCTCGAAGCATTTATAGATGAACTCAATATAAAAACAGACAATCTAATGGAAACAATCACAAAAATCTTACAAAGCTCCCCTGAAAAATCTAAGCCATTAATGCAAAGCTTAGGGGATGCTATCTATAAGCTAATCGCAGATTGTTTTCCACAGATTGACATTCAAGAGGCACATGATTTTTTCCATTATGTGCGTCCCAAACATAACAGGTCACCTTTGAAAGAAGATTCCATCAAATGAATATAACAGTTAGACCCTGCTCAGAATCTGATTATTCTGAGCTAGCAAAGATTCACAATGCTATATACCCAGATACAGTCAAAGTTGTTGCTCAGTTTTACGATAAAAACGCTGAACAAAATCCAAATTGCAAATTTGCACGTTGGGTAGCATTACTTGATAGCACAATTGTTGGATATACAGATTATCGCCAATGGGCAATCTTGTATGTCCCTGATGAATTTTACATTGAAGTATTTGTACATCCTAACTATCAAACACAGGGTATCGGTACACAACTTTATCAGACACTGTTGGACTCGCTATCTGATTTTCAAGCACGTAAGTTAACAACCGTAGTTCGGAACGATCAGGTAAGTGGAATAGAATTTGTGACAAACCAAGGGTTTAATGAATATTGGCGACAAATTCACTGGACACTCGATGTAACACAAGCTGATTTGAGTCTCTACGATTCCCTAGAAAGTGGATTAGAAGCAGAAGGTATTGTCATTAAAACACTTACAGAGCTATCAGATGACCCAGATCGTAACCAAAAGCTATATGATTTGTACTGGCAATTAATCGCGGATGAACCAGTTGATGAGGACATACAACCAACAGAATTTGAGATGTGGATTTCTCAGCATTTAGGGAAAAAGAGCATTCTGCCCGATAGTTATTTTATTGCAGTATATGGAGATCATTATATTGGAATGACAAGTAACTGGAGGACAACAAAACCTAATATTCTTTCTATTGGGATAACGGGCGTAAGGCAATCATTTAAACGCCGAGGCATCGGAACTGCATTAAAAGTTCGTGGTATAAAAGCCACCCAACAAATTGGTGCAGTACATTTGAAAACAGATAATGAATCAAACAATCAACCTATACTCAAACTAAACGAAAAACTTGGATTCACTCGCGAGTTCGAGTGGATGCGCTATGAAAAGGAAATGACTAGCAATGCCTAACTATAACAACTACAACGATTTCGATTTAATTGACGAATTCGGTAATGACTTTGACCCAATCAATACAGACCGCCAAGCGCGTAAAAAACGTAAGGCAAAAGTAACCCATATTCCAAAGAAAACTGAGCAAGAAATCCTTGATGAAATTGCAGATACAACAGGGATTGAAGGTGATTTTGAGACAACGTATAAACCAGCTAAGCACGAAGCCGTATGGCTCTATGACTCGCTTAAGATTTTTTATCAACAAGCCCTCATCACAGATGTTCTAGCGATGGTTAAAGGGGGTAAAGAAGCCAGCGTCTATCGTTGCCAAGCCCATGAATCAACAGGTAAAGAATTCTTAGCTGTAAAAGTATATCGTCCACGCATGTTCCGTAACTTACGCAATGACAAAATGTACCGCGAAGGTCGCCAAATATTGACCGAAAGTGGTCGCCCTGTCGATGCGCGTGATGTCCGTACTATCCGTGCGATTGGTAAAAAATCCTCTTATGGTCTACAAGTTGCTCACACCTCATGGTTAATGCACGAGTTTAATGCCATGCGTGATTTATACAATGCAGGGGCTGATGTCCCCGAACCGATTGGTGCAGGTGAAAACGGGATTGTGATGGAATATCTAGGTGATGAGAGAATGCCTGCCCCCCCTCTTCACACCGTCCAATTAGAACAAGATGAAGCTAAAGCATTATTTGACAATACCATTCGTAATATGACATTAATGCTCGAACAGGGTTTGATTCATGGAGATTTATCCGAATACAATATCCTCTATTGGGCAGGCAAAATCACATTTATTGACTTCCCACAAGTTGTTGAAGTCCAAAGCAATCCCAACGCATCGATGATTCTCCAACGCGATATTGAAAGAGTCTGCCAATATTTTAATCAGTTTGGTGTCAATGCAATCACAGAGGAGATTCACTATAACTTATGGGGGGAATATGGCGTAGTTGATGACCCTGATGCCATCTATGAATTGGGCGGTGAAGATGACACCTAAGACCTTACCACAAACAATCGATGCTAAGAAATCAACTCTACGCCATCTAACAGAGTCCGATGCTGAACCCTTTTATCGGTTTGTAAGCAACGATGACAATGTACGCTATATGTTCTTTGAGGAAGAACAACGCACAGTCGAAGGTGCTAAGGGCATGATTGAATGGGTTGTCAATGCTTATGAATCAGATGACCCTGTCTGTATCTATGCTATAGCAGATAAAGCGACTGGCGCATATATGGGAAACCTCGGCGCACAAACAATGGAAGGTACAGATGACACAGAGTTCTTCTATGCTTTGTTACCAGAATATCGAGGGCAGGGTTATGTCACTGATGCCGTAAAAGCATTTGTAACTTACCTCTTTGATGAAGGGATTCAACTCGCAGTTGCCATTATCGTACCCGAAAATGACGCATCCACCCAAGTTGTTAATCGCTTGGGCGCGCGCTTTGCTGGTGATTGCCTGATACATGGTAATGCTGGCTTAAGATATGAGATTGACCGCCCACTTATGGAGACATGGACATAGATAAATTGCCGACAAAGTCTGTTACACTTACTGTAGATAAACATAACAATAGAGGGTTTGATGACAGACTTTAAGACACTTTCGTTAGATGATCAAAAAGCAGTTTGGATGGAAGTTGCCTGTGCTGTAATAGAAACTTGGGATTTAACAGTTAAGCATATTTCATGGCTTGGCTATACCAATAACGCAGTATTCAAGGTGGATGCTAATGATGGGGGATATGTCCTACGTTTGCATCCACCGGGGCGCATCAATACGCCGACACTCACATCAGAATTGCAATGGTTACGTGTCATTCGTCAAAATACAAATCTGGTCTCCCCCTTCCCTTATCAAACTGTCATTGACGGTGAGGAGGTGCTATTTGCAACAGCTTATAGTGAGAGGTTACCAGCACCCAATATCGTATTCTGTAGCTTGTTCGAGTATGTCGAGGGGGAGTCAAAGTCACCTCAAGAACTTGATGCAGAGGATATGTATCGTGTAGGAGAATATCTAGCCAAGTTACATACAGCAGGACAATTCACGCCACCTCAAAGTTTTGTGCGTCCGTGGTTGAATTGGGAAGGTTTATTTGGTGAAAATTCGCCTTATAACCCACGCGAAAATGCACACATCATCACTACCGAACAACTAACCGTATTCGATAAAGTAGCTGGGCGTGTGCAAGAAACCATGCAAGATGTGGGACAGGGTACAGATGCTTTTGGTCTCGTTCACGCAGATATGCTATCTAAGAATATCTTATTCCATAATGGTGAACCTCGCGCCCTCGACTTTGAATATTGTGGATGGGGATATTATCTTTATGACCTCACACCACTGCTATGGCAACTCAAAAGTGAACGAGTAGACGATTACAAAGCGCTCGAAGATGCCATGTGGGAAGGCTATACCGCTATAAAACCACAACCTGATCGTTATCGCGATTTACTAGAGGTATTTATTGCAGGTCGCCAATTAGCATCATGTCGTTGGTTAGCCGTCAATCTCAATCACCCAGCAGTCCGCGAAGTCGCACCACAGCTTTTAGCACAGCGGACAGAAGAATTAAAGCAATTTCTAGAGACGGGTAAACTCAACCGTCAATCAAAAACCTTATAAATTTTTTGAATAGTTTAAAGGAGGTGTCACATGCTAATCATCATCTTCCTTACAAAGACATTGAACGGTGGGATATGTCCCTCTTGTGACAAGATTGTGTCACATAGTGTCTAACGTGTAGGACAAAATAAGTTCCTACACGTAATTACCTATGATGTAAGGAACTTGAATGTTTTTAAAATTGAATATCACAAAACCATCTGCCTATTGGATTTACTTGATGATTAAAGGTGTGGAGTCTTTTGGCTTCACATTGGCATTCACTGTCAACCTAGTCTATCAAGTCACCCAAGTAGGTCTCAACCCTTTGCAATTGGTAGTAGTTGGAACAGCTTTAGAGGTAACAGCCTTTTTGTTTGAAGTGCCAACGGGCATTGTAGCTGATGTCTATAGTCGGCGCTTATCCGTGATTATCGGATATGTTTTGCTGGGTACAGGTATCATGTTAGAAGGAAGTGTTCCTGTATTTGAAGCTCTTTTATTCGGAGCGGTGTGTATGGGAGTCGGCTTTACATTTATCAGTGGAGCTACTTCTGCATGGATTGTTGATGAGATTGGTCAAGATGATGCCAGTCGTGCATTTTTACGTGCCTCACAAGTTGGGCAAGTCATGAGCTTTATCGGCATTTTTATCAGTATCGCTTTAGCTAGTATCTATTTGCCTTTAGCTATTGTTGTGGGTGGTATGATTCTAGTTGGTTTATCAGTCATTCTCATACTCATCATGCCAGAAGACGGTTTCCAGCGAGTGCCTGCCTCAGAGCGTGAATCATGGTCCGATTTGTTTTCAACCTTTCGCAAAGGTGTCAAGCTAGTCAAAGCTAGGCGGATTCTCTTGGTTATCTTATTGATAACTGTGATTTATGGTGCGTTTACTGAGGGCTTTGACCGTTTGTGGACAACCCATATTCTGACGAATTTCACTTTACCTAGCTTAGGGCAGTTTGATGAAATTGTCTGGTTTGGCATTATCAGTGCAGTATTTATGCCAATCACTTTACTTGCAACTGAGCTTGTAAGACGTAAGGTAGATTTAGCAAATAGTCAAGCAGTTGCGCGTGTGTTATCTGTTGTCTATGGTGCGCTAATTTTTAGTGTCCTCTTGTTTACACTGTCGCAAAGCTTTGAATTGGTGCTACTCGGTCTATGGATAACAGGCATGTTACGGACAATTCGTTTTCCATTGATGGAAGCATGGATTAATCTTCATACCGAATCCAATGTACGGGCAACCGTTTTATCCATCTGGGGACAATCCGATGCGCTAGGGCAAATTGCAGGTGGTCCAATTGTTGGCGCAATTGGTGTATTCGCGGGTGTGCGAATTGCCATTAGTGTTTCAGCATTGATGCTGAGTCCACTCATTTTTGTCTTTAATCGCACCTTGAAACAAAGTCACTAAATTCTGATATTGGGCATGTCGAAAGATGTGCCCAAAGTCTTTCCCTGCTACACTAAAGACATTGTTCAATATTTCACAAGTACATAACAATGCCCAATAGAAAGCAAGCCCTTCGCGTATATTATCTTTTTCGCATCATTGCCCCATTTGTATTTGCGATGTGGTTAACAGTTGCGATGCTATATTTTACGACAGTCATTACAACAGACCCTCTACAATTGGCATTCTTGGGTGTGGTATTAGAAATGGCGACTTTGCTCTTTGAAATTCCAACGGGAATTATAGCCGATGTCTATAGTCGTAAATGGTCGATTGTGATTGGCTATGTGATTTGGGGAATTGGGTTTTTAATTCAAGGACTTATTCCGATATATGAAGTCGTGCTTATATCCCAGCTAATTTGGGGCTTGGGCTTTACTTTTGTGAGTGGAGCACCTGAAGCATGGTTAGTCGATGAACTGGGCGAAGAAGATGCCCTCACTTTATTTATAAACGGCTCACAGGTTGGTAAAATATCAACAATTATCGGTATTATCGTTGCAACCATCATTGGAACAATCAACCTTGCTTTACCGATTGTCATTGGTGGTGCTGGTACAATTTTGCTTGCTGGAATTTTAGCGATTACCATGCCCGAAAATGGATTTCAACCAGCCCATCGTGACAACTTATCATCATGGCAAATATTTGATACATTCCGAGCGAGTTTAAAAGAAGTACGCGGACATGCGGTATTACGGTCTGTGATTTTCATAGGTGTGATTATTGGTATGTCTGTAGGCGGTTATGATTCTTTATATACCCCTCATATCATCCAAAACTTTGAAATTCCATTATTTGAACCTGTCATTTGGTTTGGGGTTATGTTTGGCGGTGTAACGCTCTTATCAATTCCAGCATTAGAAATCACCAAACGCTATCTGAAAAACAATCCACAATTCCCAGTGTCCTTCACACTCGCATGGTTTGCTATCGGAACAATTATCGGCAACCTCATTTTTGTATGGACAGGCAACTTTTATATTGCCTTATTAGCCTATTGGATCAGTCAAACCTTACGGTCAACAACAAAACCTATCTTCATGGCATGGATTAATCGCCATACGACATCCAGTGTCCGCGCGACGGTTATTTCGATGTATTGGCAATCAAACGGGTTTGGGAATGTTATCGGAACACCGATATTGGGTCAAATTGCCTCACAGTTTTCTTTACGTCTTGCATTGAGCCTATCAGCAATCGCACTATTCCCAGTGGTTCGACAGTATCGCAAGCATAACACTCATGAAACAGTAAGTTAAGTCAGCCGATTTCTAATATAAAAAATAGATTGTTAAATTAAGCTGTCTCTGAAATGAAACTATATTACAAGGCAGACAGCATAATGAATGGTAAACGTGTACTTATTACAGGCGCAACAAACGGTATCGGTAAATCCACCGCACTTGAACTAGCAAAAATGGGTGCAGAAGTCATTATTGTTGGGCGCAATCCACAAAAAACAGAACGCGTTGTCAATGAATTAAAAATTGAATCAGGCAATCAAAAAATCGATATGCTGATTGCAGATTTATCCTCAATTGAACAAACTCGTCAACTTGCAGACGAATTCTTAGCAAAATATGACTCTCTCGATGTATTGCTAAATAATGCGGGAGCAATGTTTTCAGAATATCAAACATCGGCAGATGGTCTAGAAATGACATTCGCTTTAAACCATATCAGCTACTTCCTGCTCACAAATCTACTTCTCGACACAATTAAACGCACCGCAGAATTGACAGGTGAAGCACGAATCATCAATGTCTCATCAGGGGCGCATCAATCAGCACGTAATGGGCTTAAACTCGATAACCTCTATGATGAAAGTTCATTTGGGTCTTTTAGCTCATATGGTGAAAGTAAATTAGCAAACATCCTGTTCACCTACGAATTGGCACGTCGCTTAGAGGGAACAAATGTGACAGTCAATGCCTTACATCCTGGGTTCGTTGCAACAGGATTTGGTCATAATGCAAACGGCATCATGTCGTCTATGGTTAAAGTCTTACAACGCTTTTTTGCCAAATCATCAGAAGATGGGGCAGAAACCTCCATATATCTAGCTTCGTCACCCGATGTCAAAGGTATCACAGGCAAATATTGGGATAATAAAAAAGCGGTTGAGTCGAATAAGATTTCCTATGACCGTGAACAACAGAAAAAATTATGGGATGTCAGTGTAGAAATTACTAGGCTTCATACACCTGACGCGATTGCTGTTTAGATATGGATAAGTATTATCTCATAACAGGTGCAACTGATGGTATCGGCAAAGCAACTGCCCTTGCAATTGCTCAAAGTGGTGCAACAGTTGTACTTGTTGGGCGTAATCCCGAAAAATCACAAGCTGTATTAGAAGAAATCCGTTCAGCAACCTATAACAAAAATCTACATCTACTCATCGCTGATTTATCGTCTCAAGCACAGATTCGCCAATTGGCAGAGGACTATCATACTCGATTCAGCCGACTCGATGTATTAGTTAACAATGCTGGCGGTTATTTCTATCAAAGACAAGAAACAGTTGATGGTATTGAGCTAACCTTTGGGCTGAACCACTTAGCCTATTTCATGTTGACGGGTCTGCTATTAGATAAGCTCATAGAAACAGGGCGAACAACAGGTGACGCACGAGTCGTCAATGTTTCATCAGAAGCCCATCGTTACAAACGCAATGGTATTCCCTTTGACAATTTACAGACCCAGAAAAAATATAATGCTATGAAAGCCTACAGTCTATCCAAATTAGCCAATATCATGTTTACCTACGAACTTGCTCGGCGATTAGATGGTAAACCTGTCACAGTGAATGCTTTGCACCCTGGATTTGTAAGAACAGGCTTTACGCGTCATGCTCAAGGGTTTTCGCAAAAAATATTTAGGGTGATTGCCAAGCTTTTCGCTAAATCCCCTGAAGAAGGTGCAACAACTTCAATACAACTAGCCACATCAGATGAATTACGAGGTGTATCAGGTCAATACTTCATCAAATCAAAACCGGTTGATAGTAATTCACCCTCTTATGATAAAGAAGTACAACAAAAGCTCTGGGACATCAGCCTTGATATGACTGGATTACCAGATTTTCCTAAACCAATATGATGATGGCTCTACTGATAAAAGTTACCACTTGGTAAACTCAGAACATTATTATGGCAAGAGGGATAAACAATGGAAATCATCCGCGCAAATATAACCCATTTAGATGATATTGTGATGTTATTTGATGGCTATCGGCAATTTTATCATGCAGAATCCAATCTCGAAGCAACCAAATTATTCATAGGACAACGTTTAGAATTGCAAGATTCTGTAATTCTAATGGCTGTAAACGATAATAATCCACTTGGTTTTGTGCAGTTGTACCCCTCATTTTCATCTGTCTCGATGCGCCGTATCTGGGTACTAAACGATTTATTTGTCCATCCAACAGCACGTAAACGCGGAGTTGGAAGATTTTTATTGGAGCAGGCGAAACAATTTGGCATCAATCATCATGCCTTACGCCTAGAACTGGCGACTGAAATCACGAACACAACAGCCCAGTCACTATATGAATCACTCGGTTGGAAACGTGATGAGGTATTTTATAGTTATACCCTTCCACTCGAATGATTAGGGATGAATAAGCCAATGCAAAATTTACAGAACTTCTGGAAAGCTGTTAATGTCGTTAGCTCTGTTCGTGACTTAGCAGTAGAATCCAAAACTTATCAATGGGATATCAGCCCACCCATCACATTTTTTCTGGATGTTGAACATGCAGATGTTATCCTCAAACGTCATGCAGACCCTATTATACTGGCTACAACGGAGCTACAAGCAGGCTTTGGTTGGCAAGTCGCCACTGAGCAAGATGATGCAGGGGTTTATATCGTTGCAAAACGTAAACCGCTGATTGGCTCAATTGGACGCGGTAAATTTACTGTCACGCTTCCCCATAACACGCACGTCTCACTCAAGCTAGAAAAATGCCAGCTAACACTCGATGATTTGAGTACAATACTTGACTTGCCCTATGATATATCACAAGCATCGACATAAGTTTGCACCGAAGCCAATCCTCACCTATCATATATGAACTATCAGATAGTGATTTATATTTACAATAGAATTGGTTTTAATTTATGACTGACTTACTAGATAAACACTACCCTTTAATACCTGAACAAATTGACCAATATCAGCGTGACGGCTATATCAAGCTGAAAGATGTTTTTGATAAAGCAACAATTGACCACTATGGTGATGTGTTTTTGGAGCTAGTGAAAAAATATAATAAAGATAAAACCCCACTTGAAGAACGTAGCACCTATGGCATGGCATTTTTGCAAATCTCTAACTTATGGGTAAACGATGCTCGAGCAAAAACCTTCGCCTTTTCTAAACGACTCGCCCGTATTGCTAGTGAATTGATGCGAGTTGATGGTGTCCGAATGTATCATGACCAAGCTCTCTTTAAAGAAGCCAGTGGTGGATTTACCCCATGGCATGTTGACCAATTCTACTGGCCTTTGAGCAACTCCAACTCCATTACAGCATGGGTTCCGCTGCAAGAAACACCACTGGAGATGGGTCCCTTACAATTTGCTATTGGTAGCCAAACCATCATGGAACATCGTAACCTTGGAATTAGTGATGAGAGTGAACGCAAAATTGGACAATCGCTCAAAGACTTCCCACTGGATCATGGTGCCTATGACCTAGGTGAAATCAGCTTTCATAGCGGTTGGACATTCCATCGGGCTGGACCGAATAAAACTGATCAAATGCGTAAAGTGATGACCGTTATTTATATCGAAGATGGCATCCGCGTGGCAGAACCCAGTAGCGAAAATCAACAAAATGACCTAAAAACATGGATGCCGGGGATGAAAGTTGGTGATATTGTTGCCAGTGAATTAAATCCTGTTCTGTATCCTTAGTCATGACAGTATAAGAATTATAATAGACATTCAATATACTGGTTGATTTGTTATACAAGCTAGGTTAGCATAATCACATGAGCGAACAAAGATACTTCAACCAAACAATTTGTTGTTGTTGTAAAAACAGTCATCAATAGGCGGTGTATTTGGCTTTGGTCGCAATCAGTTGTTCGATACCAAGAAGTCAGCCCGCTGGGTTGGCTTTTTTTAATTACAATACATTGAGCAATATGTTAAATATCGTTCTTATTATGATAAGGAGCAATATCTATGAGCGACATCAGCAGTAGAGGTTATACAAATCCAGACAAACTTGTTTCAACAGACTGGGTTGCCGAGCATTTAAATAATGAAAATATTCGCATTGTCGAATCAAATGAAGACCCATTACTCTATCACAGTGGGCATATTCCAAATGCAGTAGAAGTTGACTGGGCGCAAGACCTCAACGACCCACTACGCCGTGACTACCTTGATAAAGTAGGATTTGAGGCACTCGCATCTAGAATTGGAATTACACCCGAAACCACTGTGATTTTCTATGGTGATAAAAGTAACTGGTGGGCAACATATGCACTCTGGGTATTTGAGCTATTCGGGCATACCAACGCAAAAATTATGGATGGTGGTCGCTTAAAATGGGCAAATGAAGAACGTGAATTAACCCGCGAAAAACCTGCTATTGCTCCGACACAATACACAGCACCAGAACGTGATGACAGTGTTGTACGTGCCTTCCGTGATGATGTGTTACAACATGCGAATGCAAGTGGGCAAATGGTAGATGTTCGTAGTCCTGGCGAATTTAGTGGTGAAAAATTACATATGCCAGGCTATCCTCAAGAAGGTGCTGTTCGTGGTGGACATATACCAGGGGCAAGCAATGTACCGTGGTCACGCGCTGCGAATGAAGATGGCACATTCAAGTCTGCTGATGACCTCAAAGCAATTTATTTAGAAGAACAGGGATTAAACCCTGATGAACCCACTATTTCATATTGCCGTATTGGTGAACGTAGTAGCCACACTTGGTTTGTTTTGAAGAATTTACTCGGCTTCAAAGATGTCAAGAATTACGATGGTTCATGGACAGAATGGGGCAATAGTGTCGGTGTTCCGATCGAAAAATAGAATTACAATTTCGATGAAAATTGTAGTGGAGAGTTATGCCTCTTCACTACTTAACTTACAAGTTAAAATGTTTCGATTTGAATGAGGAATTATGCCAAACTATCCAGAAAAACTGCAAGAATATGTTGATGACTTCGGTTTTGTAACAACCCGTGAGGAGCGTGTGGACTTCCTCATCTCTATTGCTGATGAATTTGAGCGCGTCCCAGAAGAGATTGCCACCCAACCTTATGATGAATCACATCGTGTTGTTGGCTGTGAATCTGAGGCTTTTGTGTGGGCAGTTGACCGTGAAGACGGAACACTTGATTATCATTTCGATGTCCTGAACCCACAAGGGCTATCAGCAATGGCAATGGCAACCATATTAAAGCAATCTTGCTCTGGTATCCCACTAGAACAAATTGCCGAAATCGACGGCGAGCTTGTTACCATCTTCTTCGGCAAAGATGTATCTATGGGCAAAGGACTTGGATTGACTGGCATTATCAATACAGTCATCTATGAAGCCAAAAAACGCCTCAATTCGTAGGTTAGGGCGACTCTAAAAATGGGTCGCTCTCGCCATTTCCATTAAAAACAGAATCTGTTCCCAGCATTCCGCGATAACTTCCTGGTGGCTCGCTATCAGGAATAGCAACAGCGTTGACCACTTTTTCATAATAAGTTGTCGGTCCTGCCCAGCCAATGATGCCATACATATAGCCATTATGGTGCATCTCATGCAAGCACATTAACAATAAGGCTGTTCCGATACCTGTTCCTCTGGCGGCTTCATCAACACCTGTCGGACCAAAAAATCCCTTATGGGTTGTATCATAGCAAGCGAATCCCAATAATTCGTCACCTTTATGAGCAATCATAATGGTTGTTGGATGCGTTGAAAAAGCAACATCCGCTTCACTGACCCAATATTCTCTAAATCGTTCACCAATCCAATTTTTTACAAAATGTTTTTCTGGTGGCATTCCCCTTCGTATTGTAATCCCTTGTTCCTTTTGACGCGCAAGCACTGGCTCTAGTGGAGGTAATTCATATAATTTGACTAGCATATCAGGCATGATTGACCGCCTTAAAAAGTTATTTATATATTTAGTCTCAACCATACGCTATACCGTAAGCATTATCTAGTATTTATTGACCAGAGTTTTTGAGACATTAGTTACTAAATTTTTTACTTACATCACTTCAAGTA
Organism: uncultured Anaerolineaceae bacterium; assembly: GCA_964352825.1. Lineage (GTDB taxonomy): Bacteria > Chloroflexota > Anaerolineae > Aggregatilineales > Phototrophicaceae > UBA6055. The sequence continues at coordinate 3,574 of CAYGTY010000135.1, read as the reverse complement.
ATCTCAAAACTTATACTTGTGAACCACAATGAACCCCTATAAACTATGTAAATTGATTTACGATAGGAGTGCTTGGTTTATGTTCACAATTACGGTTGATCCAGATATTAGTTTACATCTGATACAAGAAGAACATCATCATATTATATTTAAATTACTTGAAGATAATCGTGATCACCTACGAGAACATATGGGAGAATTTGATAAAACCCGTGACGATATTCGACAAAGGTGTGTAAATGACAAACAGTCCTTTGCCCAAAATGGCACACTTAGCACATTAATCATGTATCAAGGTCAAGCTGTAGGAAAAATAAGTTTACGTAATCATACAGGTGGTATCGTTTCTGGTGCAGAAATTGGATATTGGTTAGCAGAGGGCTTCGTTGGTAAGGGCATCATCACCCGTGCGACAAAAACCATGACTGATTATGCTTTTGCTCACCTAGATGTAAACCGAGTTTATCTGGGTATTACACCTCAAAATCCCCGAAGTTATGCTATACCTGAACGACTTGGTTTTACATTAGAAGGCACAATCCGACAAAATGAACAATTGAACGGCGAATGGATTGACCATCGTATTTACACCATGCTCAAACAAGATTGGGAATTACCGCAAAATCTGCCTATCTTAAGGTATCAAATCAACGATAAACTCGAATTACGACCTATCGAAAAACAGCATGCTACAGAGCTTTTCACACTATGTATAGACAATCAAAGTCATATCGGAGAGTGGCTACCGTGGGTTTATGATACAAAAACCGTAGATGATACGATGGGATTCATTGAGGAATCGCTCAAACAATATGGAAATAACGATGGCTGGCAAGTTGGGATTTGGCATGATAATCAATTAGTCGGTATGATAGGTTATCTATATTGGAATTTTCAGAATTATGATACTGAAATCGGATATTGGCTGGCAGAGTCTGCAACTGGGCATGGGATTATGACGCGCTGTACACGTGAATTGGTCAGGTATGCGATTGATACACTGAAGCTGAACCGTGTGATTATTCGCTGTGCAGACGGTAACATAAAGAGTGCAAATGTTGCCATACGACTTGGCTTTACCCATGAAGGCACACATCGACAGTCACTCAAACTGCAAGACCAATTTCATGATGGACGTATCTACGGCTTATTAGCAGAAGAATGGCAAAACCAATGACACAAAAACCTGAAACACAAGCAATCCATAGCACCCCTATCGACCCGACAACGGGTGCGATTGTCCCTGCTTTGATATTCACAACCACCTTTGAATATGAGGCAACTGGTGAGCCTCATAGTTCTGATGAGTTAATTTATACACGCAATAAAAATCCGAATCGTTTCGCACTTGAGCAAACAATGGCAAATCTAGAAGGCGGGGTCTTGGCTCATGCTGTACCAAGTGGTTCATCGGCAATGATGACGGTTTTTCAAGCTCTGCGCCCCGGTGACCATGTGTTATCGAGCAATGACATGTACTTCGGGATTCGTGTACAGCTCAATGAATTTTTTGCGCCTTGGGGCATCGAAACCACATATGTTGATATGAGCGACCTTGAAGCTGTTAAATCTGCGATGCGCCCTGAGACCAAACTCGTTATATTTGAAACACCGACGAATCCAATGATACGCCTCGCTGATATCCAGGCGATTTCAGATATTGCCCATGAGCATGATGCAATGGTCTTGGTTGATAATACGGTGGCGACCCCTGTTGCACAAAACCCGATTGCATTGGGTGCGGATATTGTCGTGATTTCACTCACTAAATACATCGCAGGGCACCATGATGTACTCGGTGGTGTGATTATCTTCAAAGAAGAAAATGACTTCTCTGACCGTGTGACTCGACTGGTTAAAATCGGGGGTGCAGTCTTATCGCCGATGATGTGCTGGCTGACTTTACGCGGGATTCAGACCCTCTCCTATCGTGTTCGCGCCCACAGTGAAAATGCTCTGAAAGTCGCTGATGCACTCGCCAAGCACCCCAAAATTGAACGCGTTCTCTATCCGCATCATCCCAGCCATCCACAGCATGAGTTAGCATGTCGGCAAATGCGCATGGGTAGTGGCTTGATGTCGATTCAGGTTGTTGGCGGACGGGCAGAAGCCGTTGCTTTGATTAATAAGCTTAAGGTGTTTACGAGCGCGACCAGCTTCGGTGGTACGCATAGTTTAATTGAACATCGCGAATCGATTGAAGAAAATTCGACAACCCCTGCTAATTTGTTACGAGTTTCCATCGGGCTAGAAAACCCTGATGATTTAATTAACGACATGGAGCAAGCCTTATCATGATTTATCATATTACGGCACAGTCTGACTGGGAAAAGGCAAAAGCTAAAGGCAGTTACACTGCACCCTCATTGGAAACAGAGGGCTTTATCCACAATTCATCACGCGAGCAAATCCTCAATGTAGCCAATTCTTTTTATCGCGGTGCAGGTGACCTCGTGATTTTGTGTATCGACGATGACGAACTGCTATCACCTGTTGTTTGGGAAGCTCCAGCTCATCCAGACCCAGACCGCGCCCCCCGTGAGATGGATAGCGAGTTATTCGCACATATCTATGGGGACATTAATACTGATGCTGTTGTGAAAGTGGTTGTTTTCCCAGAAGGTGATGATGGGTTTAGCTTGCCTGATGATTTGCCTTGAGGCTTGAGTTGAAAGTGTAAAGTTAAAAGTCAAAGGCAAGAGCGAAAGTATCACCATCGAGACACAGAGAAGAGCAAAAGAATAAAAGTCAAAGGTGGTAAGTAGTGGCTTGATGAATCAAGCTAAAGGTAAATGTACAAAAGCAAGGACAAAAAGCAGCACCACAGAGACGCAGGCATATCTCATAACAATACAAAAGTGTCATAGTCATTGGCACGGTGGCGTAATTTGTGCCAGTCATAATTGAGTTTGTGCCAGTGTGTATCGCTTATTATGATTGCCTTCGATGATTTATCAGATAGTTCTGGCATTGGCACGACCACTTCTTTTTTGTGCAAGAGAGTCAGCTTTATTTTGGGTTGTTAAGATGCACGCTGGTATCAGGGTAGCATGGTTTTGGGTTTTCAAGGTGATTATATGGTCATGTTGGGAAGTAGAGTTAAAAGTCTAAAGGTAAAAGTGCAAAGTTGAATGTAGAAACTGCAAAAGCATAACCACGAAGCACACAAAGAAGGGCGCAGAGAAGAGCAAAGGTTAAAAATCAAAAGTATGGTTATAATTAAGCTCATGAGTAATCACCGACACACATAGGGCAATGCAATGAAGTTGAGCTTTTTCATCAGTTATTCACGGCGCGATGAACACCTTGTTTATCAATATGCGGAGCAAATCCAAAAGCAATTGAATGTCACAACATGGTTGGATAAAGATGATATTCCGACAGGGCGTGATTGGTGGGAAGGCATTTGCGATGGTATCCGCGAGAGTGACTTTTTCATTTTATTTCTGTCACCGCATTCGGCAACGTCCAAATATTGTATGGCAGAATTGGCTTATGCTCATGCGTTGAATAAGGTTATCTTGCCGATATTGATTGCTGAGACTGACCCACTTCCAGAGATTATCAACGAATT
>CAYGTY010000134.1:0-17500 GCA_964352825.1 uncultured Anaerolineaceae bacterium | reverse complement strand
CAACTCGCATTAGAGACTATGGACTGAACAGAGTAGATTCCTAGACTATCCAACAATATTCATCACCCGTGACATCAATCGAAAGCTCCGTGCAGGGGCATCCACCTGATTGAGCGTGCCGACTAGGGAAATCCCTTCCTTTGGTGCATGGAAACAAAATGCGCCACTTGCTCCAGAATGTCCAATTAGAGCAGGCGTATAGCGAAACAGGGTTAGCCAGCGTGGTAGCTGATACCGCATCACACCATAACCATATTGGATAGGAAAAGTAAAATTATTCCATTGGGCGGTCATTCGGTCAAAGTGGCTTATATTAAAGAGGTCACCAACACAGTATGCTTGAATAAAACGTAAACTATCTGCCAGTGTGGAGACAATCCCTCCAGCTCCAAGCTCAGAACTCATCATCAAAGGCACATTAAGTTGTAAATGCTGATTATAAAATAGGATGGGCTGTTGAGTGCCTCTTAAATTATCATGCTCATAAAAATAAGTCTCCATCAAATTGAGTGGCTGAGATATACGAGTTTGAAGATTCTCTTGTTGAGATTTTTGAGTGATATGTTCGAGAATTGCGCCAAGTAACTGGTAATTCGTGTCTGAATAATATGATTTGCGACCATTATTTGTATTTGGTTCAAATTCGGGTGTCATTGTTCGAGCAATTGTGACCACATCATCCACTGTATAACTGCGATCTATACCCCGCTTTGTATCCTCCATCACACTATTCGCATTTTTCGAAGCACCCTGAAAATAATCAGGCAGTCCAGATGTATGGTGCATTAATTGATACACTTTAAGCTGGTGACTATAATCCACACCCTTAAATACATGGATTCCATCAACTAAATGAGCAGGCAAATAATCACGAATCGAAGCATCGAGACTCAGTTTTCCTTCATCAACCAGTTGCATAAGCATAGCAATCGTATACAGTTTACTCGTGCTAGCGATGAAATAAGGGCTATCTATAGATGCTCCACCAACAGCACCTAGAAAGTCAATCCGCTTATCTATTGATTGAACACCCAATAATATCGAATGTGTATGTTTTTTCTGGATTTCTGTATCAAGTAATGTTTGTAACTGTGTGTGGATTGTGGACATCGCTTCCCCGATTGCAAATAATCATTCTCAGGATTATACGTAAACGAAGATATAGAGTTGCAGTGATTTGGTTATTTAAAGTACCAAATAGGGCTATTCCAAATGAACAAACCTAGTCTAATCATCTAACCGCAGAAACAAGTGGGTTGATCAAATATGATTTTAATTTTTATGTCATAATATATGACATACGTCTAAAATTATCTGGACAACTGTCATGTTTGACCTCAAAAGATTGGACTCTGTATCAGCAAAGCTATACAATCTGGATATATTAAAAACATGAGACGGAGAAACGTAATATTTCTCTAAAGTCTCTATATGATAGGGGAAACATAATGAACAAGTTAAAACTCTTTCCAAAGTTAGTCATGGTTATCGGAATCATATTTATGGTCTCAGGTGTAGCCGCTGCAGTCGCAGGATTCTATATCAATGGGTTTGTTCTGCAACAACTAACTGCCCAAAACATTACGACACCCGATGATGCTTCCATCCCTAATGCCCCAGTGAACGATATCCCTACCGCACTCAGTATGGCAGATATTATTCAACATCATGCAGCATCAAGTAGTAATGGATTAACTTACGCTGAGATGGGTCGCTTTGCGGTACCCGATGGTGATCCTGCTGGAACAAGCAATCGAGACGAAGCCTTGCTAACCGATGCAGGTACGCCTGTAGCTAACCAAGCTCGTAACACTCAGCTAACCGCTGCTGGTTTGGTCACTTCCCTAAGTTTATCCGCTATGGCTATCGGTCTCTCATACGGGGTCATCGCACTTGGCGCAGGGTTTATCGTACTCGGAATCGTCATCATAGGTCTCGGTTATGCACTTTTAGGACTGATTACACCAGAAGTCGCCAAACGGTTTGGTCTCCAAACAGTTGCCGCAACCTCGTAAGTACACAATTAATTAGTTATGTAAGACCCCTTTATCACTGAGTGGTAGAGGGGTTTTTCTTTTTATATTCGTTATGCGTTAATTCTGTTTACGCCACTCTGTCGCCGCCTCTAAGGCTTCTGGTGTTCCAATCTTCTCCAGCGATTCACAAGCAACCCGTTGCGTATCAGGGTTCTCATCACTGAGGAGTTTGATTAATACTGGGATAGCACGCTTGTCTTTGATTTCACCAAATGTCCAAGCCGTTTGAGAGCGTATGCCTGATTCGTTATGATCTGCTAATGGTAAGAGGTAATTGACAGCTCGTTTATCCTTGAGATAACCTAGTGCGCGTATGGTATGGTGAATACTCTCATCGGATTGCTGGGTCAAGAGTTTAACTAAGGGACGCACAGCTTGCTCTCCCATATTGCCCAATGCCATCGATGCCCGATAACTGATGAAGTTATCCCCTTCTGCAATAATGTCAATCAAAGGTTTGATAGCTCGTTCATCACCAATTTCACCAAGTGCATCAACGACACTACGGCGGACATAGCCTTCAGGGTCATCGAGTGCTTTCAGCAAACCGCGAATAGCTCGTTCATCACCAATTTCACCTAAGGCTTCAGCGACTCGTGAGCGGACATATTCATCTTCATCTTTGAGTGCGCCGACCAAGACTTTTACAGCACGGTTATCGCCAATATTACCCAATGCTCGCGCGACATTGTATCGAATACTATCATCACCCTTTTTCATCATCTTAATGAGATGTTCTACTGCCCGCGCATCACCAATATGTCCAAGGGCTTCAATCACCTCGGTACTAGCATTATCCAAATTTTTAAGATTGAGGGTTTCGATAAGTGCAGAGACGGCTCGTAAATCTCCAATCGCCCCTAAAACATCGGCGGCTCTATCACGCACAACAGGCACTTCCGCATTTAGCGCACTAATGAGAGCATCAACAGCAGGGCGACCGATTAATAACAGGGTCTTCATGACAGCTTCGCGAACACGCCAATCATCATCATCTAAGCTATCCACGAGCGACTCAATCATATCCTCACTGTGGATGCGCCCCAAAGCAATAGCACATTCACGTCGCACACGCCAATTTGTATCATGTTCCAAAATACGCCCCAGATGAACAACCGCCGTTTCAGACTCAATGATTCCTAATGACCATGCTGACCATTTACGCACCTGCCAATCTTCATCACGTAAGGCTTCAATCAATGGCGGTACAGCGCGAGTATCTTGCAAACGCCCTAATGACCACGCCGAACGTTCACGCACATGACGATCATCATCATCTAGCGCATTAATCAGAGGCTCAACCGCACGTATATCTCGTGTTTCACCCAGTTTAATAACCGCCTTTAAACGAATTTTGGAGTCTGTATCTTGCAAGGCATCAATGAGTTGTTGGCTCATACTCACACTTTTTAAGAACTATACGTCTAATAAGTATCAATTTATTAGATGGTCATACGACTCATCTAATTTGATTTACCATTGTATCGGATTTAGACAGGACGTGCATCTCTTCTAAATTCAATTTTCCTGTGGGTACATCTTCAATATTCTGAGATTCAATTGTTGCTCTCAATAGTATTGCGGTATGATAAGACATGTTCAAAGATTATTTACAAGGACACAAACATGACTTTATTAGACCAAGCAAAAGAGATGGAAAGCCAACTGGTCGAGTGGCGACGGGATATACACAAACATCCTGAACTCGGCTTTGAAGAAACCCGTACCTCACGTTTAGTTGCAGATGCACTACGTGAAATGGGAATTGAGATTGAAGTGGGTGTGGCAGAAACAGGGATTGTCGCACGGATTGGAGAAGGTCGTCCTGCGATTGGAATTCGTGCAGATATGGATGCCCTACCGATACAAGAAGCGAACGATGTCGAATATGCCTCACAAACCGCTGGCTTGATGCACGCTTGCGGACATGATGCCCATACAGCGATTCTTTTAGGGGTTGCGAAACTGATTAACGACATGCCCAATCGCCCAAAAGGTGAAATCCGCCTATTGTTCCAACCCAGTGAAGAAAAATGGCGCGATTCTGATGGTCATAGCGGTGGGAGTTTGATGGTTGAAGAAAAAGCACTCGATGGATTAGATGCTGTCATTGCTTGCCATGTTGCGAGTACCATGCCTGTTGGTGAGGTTCAAGTGACTGATGGTTTTTCACTAGCCGCCCCCGACACATTTACTGCTAAAATCATTGGTGAAGGCACACATGGCGCATCACCCCATAATGGACTTGACCCCATTTGGATGCAAGCACAAGTTGTCAATGCACTGCAAGCCATTCGCTCACGCCGCCGCAACCCAACAGAACGCTCCGTTGTAACAATTGGCTCAATTCATGGTGGGACAGCACCCAATGTCATCCCCAATGAAATCGTGATTACAGGGACAATCCGTACCTTTGAAGAAGAAGCCCGTGACGAGATTCATAAATTAGTCGAAGAAGCCTTTTCGATGGTCAGAGTGTTTGGTGGCGATTATGAACTCACAATTTCCAAGGGCTATCCATCCCTCTATAACGACCCCGAAGTCGCAGAACTGATACGCAGTGTCGGTAAAGAATATCTGGGGGATGATAAATCAACCGAAGGTGCGCCGATTATGGCTGGTGAAGACTTTGCGTTTATGACACAAAAAGCCCCCGGAGCAATGATGCGCTTGGGTGCAAAGCTCGACGATCTCAATCGCCCTCACCACAGCCCAATCTTTGATATTCATGAAGATTGCTTACCGATTGGTGTCGGTGTTCTAGCAGAAAGTGCTGTTCGCCTACTCAAGCAACACGGCGGATAATTTTTCATCACCCAATAAATAAAAAGCCCACTATCACATCAGATAATGGGCTTGGGTATAGGTATATGCGGCTTAACTAAGCTTCGATAGCAGTTATCTCGAACCAACGGCTACCTAAGAGGACAATCAGCGCACTAATGATACACATCACAGCGCAGAGCGTGAAAAAGCCTTGCGCGCCGATGTTATCAAACACCCATCCAAAGGCAGGCGCAGTCAGCAACATTGCCAGACTCGGAATAGTAACTTGCAAAATCGCTTGATTGGTCGCGACATTGCGTGGGTGACTCACTTCTGAGACAACCATAAATGATGTGAGGTGAAGCGACGGCCACATTAATCCACGGAATATCATTAGGATGAATAAAAGGAAAAGGCTTTGTGTTAAACCCAAGAGAATATTAAAAAACGCCATACCTAAGATACCAAAGATATAGACCCAGCGTGCTTGTACCTTCGGCAAAATCCTATCCATCAGAATAAAAAATGGGATTTCTAAGCCAGCTAATAATGCCGCCCATATCCCAATCTCCGCTCTTGGGATACCAAGGTCTTGGCTGAAGAAAACGAAGATAAAGGCAAAGGAATTACGCATCCCCATCATCACAAAAAATTGACTTAACGCTAAGACATAGAATGCAGGCTTACGTTTGGTAGGAATAAACTCAGCTTGTTTCTCTTTGATTTTCGGCTTATCTGGGAAAATAGTGGACATTTGTATACTCAAAGCCCCAAATAATGCCCCCGTCCAAAATAAGAGCGAATATCCACCCAGACCAAAGAGTTGACCTGCTAGCAAACTTGCCGCCGCAAAACCCAAAGCAGCAAATGAACGGATTTGACCTAATAACGATTTGGCACGGTCGCCGAGTGCTGTCATAGTCAACTGCATCGCCAATGTCATGCCGGGGCTAACTGTGACTTCAAGTAACAAAACTGCGATAATTAAGAAGGCTTGTATGCTTGTGTTCGCAAACAGCAACATAGCAATGATAAAACCCACTTGATACATCATGTAGAGTCGGCGATGTAACAGGTGCTTATCCGCAATGCGATTCAATATAGGAGTGAGTACCAGTGCTAAGATTGCCCCAACACTGAGCAATGTCCCAATCATCGTTGCAGAAAATCCAACATCTGTCAGATATAAGTTGATAAAAGGTGACACAACACCCACAGCGGCAAGGCTCAAGAATTGTAAAGAAACAAGGCGAATTGATGAATTGTGTTGTTGACCCAGTGCTAAAAGTCTGACCATATTTTGTTCTTTGTCCTATATATCCGATTGCAAATCAGTAAAAAGCAATTTGCATATTGTAGTCTATTGTTGTCCAGAAGATAGCCACTGATCATTAAGGTTTTGTTTAATGTGGGAAGTCCTAACCTGAATCTAGCCGAGATAGACGCTAACTTGACGATTTATTGGATGCAGGTCAAGATAATAATATCAATAGATGGATTATAGGAGACAAGCGCATGTCGGGTATAAAGACACAACGTAATGATAGTGATGTCCGCGAATTTTTAAGCAGTGTAGAAAACAAACGCCGTCGCGAAGATGCCTTTGTTATTTTAGATGTAATGACTGAAATTACAGGTGAAGAAGCTGAAATGTGGGGGACAAGCATTATTGGCTTTGGGCGATATCAGTACATAAATGGTAGTGGAAAAACAGCCGATTGGATGTATGTTGGGTTTTCACCACGTAAGCAAAGCATGACCCTCTATATAATGGATGGCTTTGACGAGTATGATAACTTACTTGGGCAATTGGGCAAACACAAAACAGGCAAATCTTGCTTATATATCAACAAGCTCGCGGATGTCGATATGGATGTCTTGAAGAAGTTAATTGCTCAATCGGTTGACCATATGCGGACAACCAATACACCTAACACAGATGACTAAAGCCCTATATAAAGCAAAAACCACACCGATATGATGATGTGGTTTTGCTGGATGCGTTTTTTTGGACAAAAAATGTGGGTTGTCTCCCACAACTATTTTCAGCATATGTGATATTTTGCACAAAGTCAACTTGTTTTGTGTTAAGATTTTTGCCGTCCATATATGAGCACCTAAAACAGATACTGTTATCTGGAAAATATTCGTTACAATAAGCAGGCTCAATTAACAGAATTTGATAAAAGGCACAATAATCTTATGCACATACAATCTTTAAATGGGGAGTGGCGTGTATCACGGGTCGGCATGGATGAGATGATTCTTGCACATGTTCCTGGGTGCGTTCACACAGACCTCCTACAAGCTGAACAAATCGAAGACCCCATGTACCGCGATAATGAAAAAGACCAAATGTGGATTGGTGAAACCGATTGGGTTTATCAACGTTCATTCGTAGTCGATGAGACAATATTCAATCAAGATGTTGTTTTACTGCGTTGTCATGGATTAGATACGCTGGCAACTGTAACCCTCAATGGGACAGAAATTGCCCATACCGATAATATGTTTCGTACTTATGAGTTTGATGTCAAAGCACATTTAATCACGGGTGAAAATATACTCCGTATTCAGTTTGATGCCCCAGCGACGTATGCGCGTAAAATGGATGCTGAACATGGTGAGATGGCGGCATGGGTTGAACCAATGCGTTACAACAGTGGCGCATGGATACGTAAAGAACCCTGTAATTTTGGTTGGGATTGGGGTCCGATGACCACCACATCAGGTATTTGGCGTGATATTGAATTGGTCGCTTATAGTGTGGCTCGGCTTGATAGTGTGCAATGCTTGCAAGACCATAATGATGGACAAGTACGCCTTACCGTCAATGTTGAAGCAGAATCGACATCTTCAGCCGATTTACTGGCACGCATCGAGCTTGAATTTGATGGGCGTGTATTTATGAGTACCGAAGGCACACTCTCTGATAATACCCTCTCACAGAAAATGACCATCAGCAGTCCAAAATTATGGTGGGTCAATGGTATGGGTAAACAACCCCTCTATACTGTCCGTGTGACCTTGCTTGATGGTGAAACCGTCATCGACACATCAGAAAAACGTATCGGATTACGTACACTGAATCTAGTAACCGAACCCGATGAATGGGGACAATCCTTCCGTTTTGAATGTAACGGTGTTCCCTTCTTTGCTAAGGGCGCAAACTGGATTCCTGCAACGCCTTACCCAGGGGACTTCCGCACATGGGATTATCGCCCAACGCTTGAATCGGTTGTGGATGGCAATATGAATATGATTCGTGTGTGGGGTGGCGGTATATATGAAGATGACCGCTTTTATAATTTATGTGATGAACTCGGTATCGCGATTTGGCAAGATTTTATCTTTGCTTGTGGAACATATCCTAGCTTCAATGAAGGCTTTATGGCAAATGTCGAAGCAGAAGCGCGTGATAATATCCGACGCATCCGTCATCACGCTTGCATAGCCCTATGGTGTGGTAATAATGAAATCGAACAAGGGATGCCCTCTGATGAGTGGAAAGCATCAATGAGTTGGGAAGACTATGAAAAATTATTCGACCAACTGCTTCCTTCATTAGTAAAAGAACTCGACCCACAAGTCAGCTATTGGCCCGGTAGCCCACATAGCCCAACAGGTGACCGCGAATTTTGGGAAAATCAAACCTGTGGGGATACGCATTTATGGGCAGTGTGGCATGGTAAACAACCTTTTGAATGGTATCGTGACCGCCAAGACCGCTTCTGTAGTGAGTTTGGCTTTCAGTCTTTTCCACAACCCAGCAGTATTAATGAAATGACAATTCCCGCTGACCGCAATATCACCAGTTATGTGATGGAACATTTCCAACGCAGTCAAATCGGCAATAGCACAATTATCCACTATATGTTGGATTGGTTTCAGTTACCGACTTCATTTGAGAGTATGGTGTGGGTCAGCCAGATTCTTCAAGGAATGGCGATGACCTATGCGATTGAACATTGGCGACGCAATATGCCCCGTACAATGGGGACACTCTACTGGCAATTGAATGATATGTGGATGGGTCCGAGTTGGTCATCATTGGATTGGAAAGGGAATTGGAAGGCTCTGCAGTATATGGCAAAGCGTTTCTTCGCCCCCTTGATGATTTCAGGTGTTGAGGATATTGAGAATCAATCTGTTGCTATTCATGTGACCAGCGACCAGCAAGAAGCAACAAATGTCATCGCGCGTTGGACAATCACCGATGTACAGGGAACACTCCTCGCAACAGGTCAACAATATGTAACGATCCCAGAACGCTCTAGCCAACTCATCCAAACGCTTGATGTATCAGAACAAGTCGCATCAAATGGGGTCAATGATATGCTCATCTGGCTCGACTTAGAAGTTAATGGAGAACTTGTCTCGAATAATCTAGTTTTGATGAGCCGTCCGAAACACTTCTATTTGATGCCACCCAGCATTTCACAGGACATTGACTCCAATGGCGATACACATACCATTACCTTGCGCTCGAATGTTCCTGCTTTATATGTCTGGTTGGATAAAGCCGATGCACGCTTCTCGGATAACTTCTTCCATTTGCAAGCGGGCAAGCCCTATACGGTGACGATGACGGCTGAGGATACATCTGGCTTGGTCGTGAAATCACTGACGGATACTTTTGCGTAATCCTGAATCAACTTGTGGGAAGATTATGAATCTTCCCTACACTCATTATTATGTTTGCCGATTATCTTGAAACCACTTTCCTAATTTACTAGCGCGGAGTGTCGTTTCATGCTAACGTATTATTACGTGTAGGTTCAATCTAGCGAGATGACCCAAATGGCAAAACAATTTGTTGCTCCAATAAAGCGTACCCCATCAACACCGAAACCAAAGCAAAAGCAGGTCATTCAAAAAACACCTGAGACACCCTCAACTCAGCAACCGAATATTCAACGTGCCATTAAAACACCGACGCGCTCAACCCTAACACCTGCTGTCATTAGCCAACTTCAGCAAACACATGGCAACCAATACGTCAACCGCTTGATACAAACGATGCGCGATGACTCCATGTCAGGTGGACAAGGGATACAACAGCCCACAATCCAGCGCGATGGTGACGGGGTTGTCACTAAGGGCGCAAATGTGGGTGACATTGGGAGTGCCTTAGTCTCTGTCTATGAAGCCTATAATGGAGATGATAGTGCGAACACCATTATTAAAGCCATCACCGATTTATCAGGTAATCTGGCAGATACGCAAGGCGGTGTCGGCGATGTCGGCGAAGGCGCAACCTCACAGGGGGTTGGTGCATGGAGTCGATTGGTGGGTGGTGTGACAAATATCGTCAGCAAAGGCTCTGAGCTAGTTAGCACCTTAGGGAGTTATGGTCAAAGTGCAATGGAGTATGTCGGGCTGAGCCAAGTGGCAGAAGCCAGCGCATGGATTGGTGGTTGGGCAAAGTCTGCCGCTGAATATGTATCACCTTATGCCTATTATACCGAGTTGGTCGCATCAGGGTCAAAAGCGGTTACAGGTGTCACTGACGGCTGGAGCGCAGGAACAATTATGGCGAGCCTCGCTGAATTAACCAAAAGTGGAACAACGGCTGATACCAAAAAAGCTGCCGAGATGTTATTTAATATCGCATGGTGGAAGCGTGTGGAAGGGTATGGACAAGGGGCTGTTGGCGCAATTGAAGGGGGTGCCGCAGTTTGGTTTGGTCCAATGAGTAAAGGGATTACTGCCGTATTGACCAAAACTTATGAGAGTGGCTGGGCATCATATATCCTTCGCGCAATTGGTAGTAGTGCATCAGGTTCGGTTTATAGCAATTCGGATGTTCAAGAAAAAGCTGAAGTCGACCAAAATACACTTTTAGGTTTGATTCCATCATTAGTCGCCAACGGCAAAATCAAAGACCTCGTTGATTTGTGTAAAGCTGCTGGTGGATTAGGAGTTGATGGTTTTGCTGAAAAAGTCTTAGAAGAATTTGATAACCCACCATCAGGGAAAGAACAACGCTATACGAGCCGTAAAACAGCCTTTACTCAACAGATGGAAAGCTGATTTAAGTCATGATTATCTTAGATATTGTGGCAGGTGGCTTGCTACTTATCGCTGGATATTTTTTGAGTGTTCGGATGTTTTTTACAGAGGCTGGATTAGGGCTTATTGGTCTTATCTTTCCAGTTATTCTTGCAGTCTTAGTTTTTACAGTTCTATATCCTGTACGCTATCCTGCAATCGCGATCATCATTGGTCTGACAGCCATCAGTTTTTTACTTAATCAGCTAACTTATCAGCAACCGCTCAAGCGTTACAACAAAGCCGTATTTGAATATTATGGTCACACCTTATATGAGCAAATTAAAGGTTATCCATTAGTTGATGCGGGGCTTTATGCTGAAGTGATGTCTATAACTGATGATAAGATAGATCGGCATCTATATTTATTTATTTTAAAAGATAATTTTGATAGAATCTTTCAAAATAGGATAATTTCAAGTTGTCGGTGGCAATTTATCGAACTAAAAGCAATGCCATGTCCACATCGTATCGATAGCCGTATCATCAAAAATCAATATCATGAGGATCAACTTTGTCTAGCCTTATTGATTGACTTTGCAGATGGTAATAAGACCGCACTCCCATTTTGGATGGGAAATCGTAGCGACGGTAGCCGCCATTTTTACACACACTATAGCTGGTCATTATGTGTATCACATATGTATGTTGGTGCTGATCTGACCCTTTACCCAATAGAAACCAGTGAGATTGACACACTTATTAAATACTATACACAAGCCTCTCAATATTTTAGTGACCACATTGCACAACGCCCTCATATTTTATTGAATATTCCTACTTTGACGGATGCCCTGCTAAGTCCATATTTAGAACAATCCACGCTTGAGCGCGCTAATAAAAAATCTAAACACATCAATAAATTCAGAGCCTCACGCAATCATGAAATGCGAGAAGCAATTGAATATGCTATTGAACTTTCTGAAAAATAAGGCTCATCTTGTTTTAAAAACCATCTATATTGCTCAACTTAAGGTCTGGTACAATCGCTATGATAGGCACAGACATCTATAAAATAATGAGCAACGTCATTTATGCAAATCAAACGCGACTATTCCAAACCCTTCTTCCGTGACCCAAAACGTCATCCAGTCCGTAATATCATTCTCGCGGCGATTATGGGTTTATTCATCGGTTTGGGCATTTTATCGCAATGGACATTCCTTGAAAACACAGTTGATGGTTTGACAGGCAATGCCCCCACTCCGACACCTCTACCCAGCGAATTAGCATCCATCGCCGCCAATCTCATGCAAACGGGACAATTACAACAAGCCTCTGTTCTACTCGAAAAAGCGGTATCAGAGCGACCTGATAATATCTCTTACCTGTATGAATATGGCGCATTATTAATTGACATTGGGCAATATGCTGAAGCCTATGAACTGGGCGCACAGATTATCGACCTCAATCCACGTGATGTACGGGGCTTTGCACTCCAAGCAAGTTCGCTCATCTGGCAAGGACAGGCATCTGCCGCCATCCCGATTGCATTATCAGGCTTAGAATTGAACCCACGTTTTACCTCTCTCTATTCAACGTTGACGCGTGCTTATGTAGAGACATCACGCTGGGGTGAAGGCTTGGATATGGGCGAAAAGGGATTATCCATTAATTCTAATGACCCCAGTTTATTACGGGCTTATGCCTATGCGCTACAATCCGTTGCAGAATATGAGCAAGCAACATCTTATTTAGAACAATCGATTGAATTACGCCCAACATTCTTACCCACTTATTTTGAATTAGCTGGGTTATATCTATCGCGTGACCGTGACCAAGATGCGATTGACCTCTATGACCAAATTCTGGCGATTGACCCACGTAATGCACGCGCGATGTTGCGTCAGTGTTTAGCGTATCGTAAGGTGGGTGAATTTTCGCGTGCTTTAGGTTTCTGTGAAGATTCCGTCAGCAATGATGATACTGACCCCGAAGCCTTGTTCCAGCTTGGCTTACTTTATTATCGTGAGCGACGTTTTCAGGATTCGCTAAATACTTTTGCTCAATGCGTCGAGTATGACATCGGCACATATGATTTATCCTGTTTGTATCGCTTGGGACTGTCACATTATTATACAGGTGATTGTGATGTGGGTTGGGATTATTTGCAGGAATCACTCATCATTGCTCAAGCGCGTGATGATGGGCAAATCGCGATTGATAATATCCGCCAAGGCTTGAGTGCAATCGCATCCGATCCCAATTGCCCTGGGTATTCTGGACGATTAGCCACACCGACACCTGAACCTGAGGTCACAGAAGAAGCAGGGATATAAGGAGAAATCATCATGGAAATGCAAGGTACATTTGGCGAAATCCTCATGAATATTGAATCTTATGAAGGCTATCCTAAGGACGGCGACTATGCCGTATTTGTACCGATGGAAGCCGTTAAAGTTGTGGATGGTAAAGATTCCCTTAATGCCGACCCCCCTGTCGTATCTGGTTTTATACAGACGAACAGATGGACTTGTATATGGACAAGAATATACGTCATCCTGAAGCTGAAAAGTACGATTATGTGAATATTGGTAGTATTGCGTTTATTCAAGATATTATCGAAGCGGCAAAACAACATAAACCTGACTACACACCTGATGACCTTGTCAAAGCCTATGATTATTATATGGAAGCAGACTGTCACTACGATTTTAGTCAAGACATCATCATGGTGACTCTTACAATATTTCCCACTCCAAATTGACATTTATATCAGATAAGTAAGTGCTTTTCGCTTTCAGGATTGACCATCAGGCGGGAGTGCGTTAGGCTATCTCAGTATTTCGATGAGTGCCTAGAAAGTTATTGATGCGCGTATTAGATTCCAGCTTGACCTTATATCGTAAGACCGTCAAACGATTCAAACCTGCTCATGTTGCCATCCATTGGGTGATGTCGCATTTGGTGATTCCAGTATTGGAACAGACCAAGGGTTTCAAGACTGTTGGGGATGACCCCTTTTGGTTTCGCTTAGAATTATTAACCAATCGACATGAAGTCGAAACCACACAGCATGTCGCGCAGATGATCAAACCGGGAATGACCATTCTCGATGTTGGTGCACATGTCGGTTATTATGCGCGGATGTTCTCATCTTTAGTAGGTGATAGCGGACAAGTCATTGCATTTGAACCGCACCCACGTACGCACGAAGTTTTAAAACAAAATGTCAGCAAACTCCCGAATGTAACAACCCTTCAAATGGCAGTTGCCGAACAAGAAGGCACAGCCGAACTCTATGATTATCTGATGATGTCTGCGAGTGGATCATTGCATTATGATGAGTCGATAGCAGACTTACAACGCGCACAAATCGGCGAATTTGATGTTGCTCCGCGTCAATCCGATGAATTCCAAATGCAGAAGTATACTGTCAAAACAGTCCCTATCGACAAATGCTTGATGGAAATGGGTATTTCGCAAGTGGATTTTGTCAAAATGGATATTGAAGGGGCAGAGATGGGGGCATTGCGTAGTATGAAGCAGACCATCGCCAACTCACCAAATTTGGCATTGATTATGGAGTATAACCCCCAAGCCCTCAAAGCCTTTGATTATGACGACCCCAGCCAAGCCCTCAGTGATGTGCTTGCGATGGGCTTCAAACGGATTCAAGCAATTAATTTGGATGGTTCACTGACCGACTGGACACATGACGCAACAACCGTCCAAAATCAGACGCACTCATTATTACAGCATATGGGTGTCATCAACCTTCTGTTCACACGCTGACACCATCACATTGACTTTCCATTATGTAAAAATCAATTACCCTTTACTTACATAGTAAAATGTAATGAGGGTATTGATATGAAACAATGGGGTCGTTTATTAGGTCGTGTGATACTTTTCTTCGGGATTACCTTAGGCATCATGACAATGACAGGCTTCGGCTTGGGTCAGTTATTCATATGGAAGATATTCGCATCATTTTTATGTGAAACAGGTGAAACAGTCACCCTATTAGATGACCGTCATGTTTGTATGAATGCCGATTTTATTGTGAACAACAATATTACCGCTGAGGTCATGCTGGCTGGGCTTCTCACGATTATCATAAGTGTTATCATCGGATTAGCTTTGATGCTTAAATTTTCAACATTGAATCATGCTAGTGTGACTGATGATAAACACATAGGTTAGTCTAGACATATATCCATCAAGTATCTTGGTTATTAGCTTAAATGGGCGCACCTGCAGCACCAATAATCATCAGTAAAGCAATCACTAAAAGAAGTGCCGCCCCAGCCCCAAGACCATAAGTATAAAGACGTTTATTGCGTTTTGCTGCCACTTGGTAATTTATTTTATCTAAGGCATCAATCGCATCGTCAAAGTCTGGGTCTACTTCTAATACCCGATTCAACCACTTGCGACGTTCACTCGTACCACTGATTTTTGCCATCAACATCATCGCGCGAATATGCTTTTCGTCTTGCGCTAATAACTGTTGGAGCATCACCTTTGCAGGTTTACGTTGTCCTTTTTTGGCGGCAGTCACTGCCATCCGATAGAGTTCTTCACGATTTGGACTTGCCATTTAACACACCTTTCAGTTGTTTTATGGGTATCGGACAAGGCAAGCCGTTGTCCCTACAGGGTTTCACAGGCGGATGACTTGTCTCTTCAAATAGTCTACATCTAATTATTTTTGCAACTTTATATGTATTATACTATCAAACATCAGTCTTTTAAAAATCGTCTTGTTGGCACACGTACCGCAACCACTTCAGCACGGACTGTTTCGACATCATTTGCATAAACAGAGCAAGTCACAATCGCTTTACGGTCTGTCAATTCTTTAATTGTTGCTTTCAATTGCAACTCCACACCCATCGGCGTTGGCTTTAAAAAGTTAACATTGAGGTTGCCTGTCACATGAGTGATTTCATGTTGGGTTGATGGGTCAATTCCCTCGTGGTCATATGCCGCTGCACTGGCTATCCCAATACTATGGCAATCAATAAGGCTCGCTAATAATCCGCCATAGACCACCCCAGGGAAAGCCGTATGGTATTCTTCTGGCATGAAAGTGGCTGTGCCTGTTGTCCCATCCCAAAAGCTACGGACATGATGCCCGTGTGCATTGTTTCTGCCACAACCATAACAAATTGCGGTATCATCTGGGTAAAAATCTTGTATTGCTGGCATGAAAATATCTCTCGTTCGTTATTCACTTATTCTTGGTCGATAATATCTTTGGCTTTTTCGAGTAATTCTTCACGTCGCGCCCCACCCACATCACTACTTTTAAAATAGCTATCCAATAATTCTAGTGGTGTAAGTCCCTCTGGGCTGACATCTAAGCGTGAGCGTTCATGACGTTCAACTTCTTTACGAATCCCTGCCACATGATAGACTCCAGCGCGTTTGAGTGCATCGAAAATTGCACCATCCTTGAGCAAGGCTTCTGTCTCTGGTGTCAGTTGGATAATGAGCCGAACAACCGCATCACGCAATAAATGCCGTTTCATCTGGTCAAGCACATTCTGGGTTGGGTTGCTAACCTTACGACAATCGACACGTAATGTCACCATCGGACGGGCATCAACTTCACAAAATTCCCATTCAGTCGCCCCACGCTTAAGCTGAACCCAACAGAAACCTTTCGGGTCGCCTTCTTCGCCAAAGTCAATGCGTTCAATACTGCCACTATAGACAACAGGTGGAACACCCTCACGCGAGCGAGTTAAATTCTGGTGCTTGTGGATATGTCCCAATGCCACATAATCCCAGCGCGGGTCGGCTAATTGTGATAAGTCCATTTGCACATCGCGCCCCAACATGACACTGCGTTCACTGCCCCAAATCGCTCCTGCAACAGTGAAGTGACCTGTCAGTAATCGAGGGGTATCCGCTTCGGAGAGGTCATCAGCTTGTTGGCTCATATCCTCTAATAAATTTTGGAGAATACGTTTTAGCTCGTTGTCTTGCTCAGCAATCGTCATTCCACGTGTATTTACATCCGACATAATCCGCGCACGAATCGGATAAGGGGCTGTTCCAACAATCACATCACCCCGTTTCGTCGAGATTGTTTTAACCTCATAATCATGTGCCACCCATATATTCGGCACATCGAGTGTTTCATAAATTTCGATAGTTGAGGCTTTGACCGCTGTAATCGGTAAATCATGATTCCCCACCAATAATACAGTCGGGGCAAGCTGTGATAAATCACGGATACGATGGGCAAACTCACGCTGGTAGGTTTGGTTGGGGCTACGGGTTTTGAAGGCATCCCCTGCAAAAATCACAAGGTCGACATCATGTTCGCGCGCATACGCAATCATATCGTCCATGCGATGTAAAAAATCGACAACCCGACTGCTTACACCTGAGTTAGTATCGGTTTTACCATAATTTTCCATGCCGATATGGACATCCGCAAAATGTAAAACACGGATTGGGTCTGTCATGATAGATTGGCTTTCTGTGTAATTGTTGGTGCTTAATATCTATTTATAAATAATTTCTTGTAGGGTGAGCCAATATCTTCATCCGCGAAGTAACATTTTAGATATGTTCTATAAAATGTTTTCGGCTGAGACAGGTCTCGGCCCTACAAAATATGATAGCTTGTAGGGTCGGTATCTATACCGACCGCCAAATTAATGATGCCATTTATCAAATGGATGATTTAA
>CAYGTY010000133.1:0-17693 GCA_964352825.1 uncultured Anaerolineaceae bacterium | reverse complement strand
TGGTACACTTTAATTAGCTTGGAATGATGCTCCAAACTAGATAATTGATACTTATTGAAAAACAGTGAAAGCAGACACTAGCTTATGTTAACTGACGTTGAAAAAATGCTATTTATTATGTTGGCACTTTTTGCGGTGGGTGCAACCTATTCTGGATTTATGGAAATGTACCAAATTATTAATCGCGGACAGGGTCAACTGCACTTCTCAAACTTCTTTAAACGGGCATGGAATGCACTCGAAATTTACTTGTCACAACGCACAACCCTAAAGACTCGCCGTGTCACCAGCTTGTTACATTGGGGAATCGTTCTCGGTTTTACTTACTACTTCTTGATTAATGCGCTCGATTTATTAATTGGTTTTATCCCTGATTTTGAGTCTACTCTTGTGAGTTTTGGAATTGTCTACGACGGGTATCGTTTTATTGGCGATATTCTAAGTGTTGTTGTTTTGGTGGCGATGACTTACTTCCTCGTGCGTCGTTTATACCTGCCCAATAAAAAAGATTTGGAATTTCACGATAATATCTTGCTTCATCCGAAGGTCAAAGCAGGCGCAATCACACGGGATTCTATCCTTGTCGGTGTGTTTATGCTGATTCATGTGGGTGCAAGATTTTTAGGCGAATCGGTCTTAGTTGCTCAACATGGGACTGATATATTTATGCCCTTTGCGACGATTGTTTCTCCAATTTGGGCAACCTTAAACCCTGATGCTTTAGAAATGGTGCGACATCTGGCATGGTGGTTTGCATTTGGTAGCATCTTACTGTTTTTGCCTCACTTCCCTTTTACTAAACATGCTCACCTCTTTATGGCACCACTCAACTTCTTGACACGTCCAGAACGTACCTCATTAGGTGAATTGCCTGCTCTCAATTTTGAAGATGAATCGATTGAACAGTTTGGTGCGAATACCCTTGAACATCTTCAGCAGACACAGCTATTTGATGGCTTAGCCTGTATTATGTGCAACCGCTGTCAGGATGTATGCCCTGCTTATGTGACGGGTAAAGAATTGTCACCATCGGCGTTGGAAGTCAACAAACGCTATACAATGAAAGATCATTGGACGGCACTCGCGAATGGTGAAGAAGTTGATGTGCCTTTGATAGGGACGCTACTCAGTGAATCCGCAGTATGGGCGTGTACATCCTGTGGTGCGTGTATTGATATTTGCCCAGTTGGTAATGAACCGATGTTTGATATTCTTGATATTCGTCGTGATGCAGTTTTGATGCAGAGTGAGTTCCCTAGTGAATTACAAGGCGCATTTAATGGTATGGAACGTCAGGGGAATCCGTGGCAAATTGCAGAATCTCGTGTGACGTGGACAGACGGTTTAGACATCTCTGTGCCGACGGTTAGCGAAAATCCTGATTTTGATGTTCTGTATTGGACAGGATGTGCTGTCAGCTATGATCCACGCGCCCAAGAAACGGCTCGTGCATTGGTTAAAGTCATGGATGCGGCAGGGGTTAATTTTGCAATTCTCGGCGAAGATGAAAATTGTACCGGTGATGTCGCGCGGCGTGCGGGTAACGAATACCTCTATTTTGAGATGGCATCGGGTAATGTCGAAACCCTAAATGAAGTTAATCCAAAGCGTATCGTTGTGACTTGTCCACATTGTTATCATAATGTCGGCAAAGAATATCATCAATTTGGTGGCGAATATGAGGTTGTGCATCATACGGAATTGATTGAAGAATTGATTCAATCGGGTAGCTTACCGCGCACTGCAGACCCAACACAATGGAGCAATGTCACCTTCCATGACCCCTGTTATCTTGGTCGTCACAATGATGTGGTGGATGCACCGCGCAATGTGTTGAGTGCGAATAGTATCCCGATTATCGAGATGCCACGCAATAAGAAGAACTCTTTCTGCTGTGGGGCAGGTGGCGCACAATTCTGGAAAGAAGAAGAACACGGCACGCAAAAGGTCAACCTAGAACGCTATGAAGAAGCTAAAGCAACAGGTGCAGAAACAATGGCAGTCGGGTGTCCATTCTGTATGCGGATGTTTGAAGATGCCAGTGGCGAAATTGCAGATGGTCCAAAAGTGATGGACATTGTTGAGATTATCGCTGATGGTCTACCTGCACCTACATCTGAACCTGAACCTGCAGGAGACTAAGGCTCTATTTCAGTAAAATAATTAAAGCTCCTATCTCAATTTGATGGGAGTTTTTTATTTTGGAGATGTGAATGACAAATTTTAATTTCGATACCTTTCCGATACTTAAAACTGAACGCCTCACATTGCGCCAAATCACGCTGGACGATACACAAGATTGGTTATCCGTATGGAATCACCCTGAGGTCTTACGCTATTTGATTGACTTTGAGATCGAGCCAGATGAAGCTGAAGTGAAGTCGATTGTCGAATGGACGGATGCGATTTATGCGAATAAAACAGGGATTCGTTGGGCGATTACACATACAGATGATGATGTGATGATTGGCTCATGCGGATTCCACCTCTATAACTCACAAAATCGCTGGGCAGAAATTGGCTATGAATTACATTATGACCACTGGCGCAAAGGCATCATGTCCGAAGCTGTAAACGCTCTGTTAAAATTTTGTTTTGAAACCCTCAATTGCCATCGTGTTGAAGCTAATGTGACTGTTGGAAACGAAGGTTCAGCAGGCTTGTTACGCAGTCTCGGATTTACATTGGAAGGGACATGGCGTGATAAAGTCTATTGGCAGGGTGCATTCCATAGTTTATGGCAATTTGGCTTGTTGGAAGGGGAATATAAATAGTCGCTTACCCTCCTACATAGTTAGAAAGCCTATGTGATTGAGACTGTTTATGCTACCATTCCGTCGTTTCGGAATTAGGGGCGATATATAAACTTGACACACGATAAAATCAAAAGACGCTCAATATCTGCTGACCTCAGTCAACACATGGCATTAGCCGCGATGGTCTGTATTCTCATCACGACCTTTGCATTTGGGGCAAATGGCTTAAATACCGATGTGATATGGGCAGACGAACTCACCTCACTCGGGCATATGGGCGCATTTGACCCACCGTATAGCCCAGCGCAAATATTAGAATCGATTGCCGAAAAAAGCTCTCAGCACATGCCCCTGTTTTTCTTTATGGATGCGCTCTGGGCAAATGTTGCTGGCTGGTCGCAAGTCGCCATGCGGATGATTTCTTTATTGTCAGGTGTTTTACTAATTGCATGGGTATATCGCTTTGGTAGTGACCTAGTCAATCGCCGTACAGGTGTTGTTGCGTCTTTATTATTAGGCTCATCAGCTTTTATGATGGTCTATCTCCACGAGATACGGATGTACGCTTTATTTGTGATGTTAGCTGTCATGCACACTTGGCTATATTGGCGACTCGCCCATACACAGCGTCAATCTATTGGGATGTGGTCTGGCTTTATTATCACGACTAGCGCACTCTTTTATACGCATATCTTTGCAACTGTCTTATTTGCTGGGCTGGGCATTTACCACATTATTTTTGTCGCCAAGTCACGACATTGGTTGAAGTTGATATTGGGTTGGAGCATCGGTGCATTATTCTTTCTGCCCTATGTGCCGACTGTGCTTAAAGGCTTTACTTTGGCAACCAATAAAGTCTCGACATTTACAACGGCTTTATCGACGCCTGAATTACTTCAGACCTTTGGCTACCTTGTCAGTAACGGTTTTATATTATTATGGCTACCCTTAGTTGGCGCATTGGCATATGCACTATGGAAAACACGCCATCGCATGATGATACGTTTTCTGTTTGTTTCTATCGCAATGTTTGTCACATTGGTGTTAATCAATTATCGTTTTGGACTTGTTCCACTACGGCGGGCGCGTTATCTCTTATTGATGTGGTTTCCGATGATGATACTCTTTGCCTATGGACTGACGATGCTCCCACGCTGGAGGATTCTAACAGGGGTTGTGGTGATTGTATGGTTTGGCGCTGGCTATAATTTATATCGTTCCCCGACATTTGCTGACCACATCGGGACAATTGATGCCGTGCAATATTATCCACCGATGCAAGATTATGTGGTTGCGCTGAAAGGTAAGACGAGACCTTTAGATTATGTCGTTGGGTTCACAGATGCCGACTTCGTGAATCATCGTGGCAAACATGACAAAAGCACCAGTGATTATTATATGGAGGGGCAACTAGGTATTGATGGTATCTTTATCCCATCGTATTTTGATGAAGAAGACCTCATCATCGACATCCCTGAAAAATTAGCGAATCACCCTGACTTGCTGTTTACATATAATCCAAATCAATTACCTGAGAACTTTGATATTGCCCTCAATATGATTCAAGAGTCTTATACAGCTTGTGATATGGTTCTTGATACACCCGATATATTTAGCCAGCGATATGTTGATTCTGCTTTATCTTGCGAACGGGAGTATGCACCAATTGAGTATAAGAATGGTGTGGCGATCCTTGATAAATATATCGACTATTCTAGTGAAACCAATACATTACGTGTGATAACGGGTTGGGACGTTGTGGATGACAAACTGTTAGACCAATATAATGTCTCGATACAAATTGTCACCCCTGATTGGCAAAATGTCGGACAAACGGATCGCCACCTTTATGATGATATTTTGAAGTGGTATCGCGCTGAGCTATCTACAGAAAACTTAGAGGCTGGTGATTATCGTGTGATGGTGATTGTCTACGATAACGAAACTGGTGAAAAAGTACAGGGGATGGATATGATAACAGGTGAGACAGGCACAATTTTACCGATTGCTGTATTTACTGTAGAAGAGTCTTGATATGAATATTGTTAAACAAATCCTTCGACCCATTTATGCACCAATCGTGACCGAATATCGCAATCAACAACGTTTTAAGCAACAACAAGCAGTTATTCATGGTGAAGTTCTATCGGCAATGGAAGCTGACCAAACGATTAAATTGATTATTGGTGCGGGTGATACACGCTATGATGGTTGGATTCCGACAGATATACCTGCCTTTGATATTCTAAAACACGGACATTGGGCGGAACTGTTCCAACCTAACTTGATTTATCGTATGTTAGCTGAACATGTCTTTGAACACCTCACAACTGAGCAATTCGAGGACTTTTTGCGGATTGCACGAATTTACTTGGCTGAAGATGGAAAGATACGAATTGCTGTCCCTGACGGTTATCACCCTGACGCAACTTATATTGAACATGTTCGCCCTGGGGGAATCGGCGAAGGCGCACATGAACACCAAGTTTTATATACCTGTGATTTATTAGGCGACTTATTAACTGCACAGGGGTATGAATTTGAGCTATTAGAATATTTTGATAGCCAAGGTAATTTTCATCAAGTGGCTTGGGATGAAGCGGATGGTCATATCAAGCGGTCAATTCAACATGACTCTCGGAATATAAATGGTCAACCTGTGTATACGAGCTTGATCGTTGACTTTTGGACAAAAAGCTAACCGTAACTTTCATGTTACTTGTGTCGGTATACTTAATAGAAGTCTTTTATAATTTGTGTATCGCCTTATGCTACACTAATAGCATTGCTCCAAAATAATAAGTATCGAGGACTACCAATGAGACGATTTTTTATCTTTGCTTTGCTTGTGATTATGGTCATCACAGCCTGTCAGTCGACTCCAACCGAAGAACCTGCATTGCCGACGCTTGCTGTATTGCCGACCGAAGAAGCAACAGAAACAGCAACCACAGAACCAACAGCAACAGAGACATTCACACCTCCGCCAACCAATACGCAACAACCCACGCGGACACCATCACCGACACCAACCAATACACCAACACAAACACCGCTTCCGCCTGATACCGCTACACCCGAACCAACGGCTAATGCGACAAGTGAATTTATTGGCACATCCACTGCAGCAGTTGAAGAAGCGCCATCTTTTGCAACATTTACCCCCGCGTCATCGGGCAGTATTCAGCTTTCGACTGGCACACCCCAAATGATAGCCGATTTGGTCATTAATGAACGCCAATATCAAGAAGAAATTACACGCCTTGTTGCGGAACGCGATGATGTTGAATCTGCCGAAGTTGACTTTATTGCTGATGCTGGGATTGCTTTCCAGATAACGGCTAAAGGTAGTAATGGTGTACTATCCACTGGCATCCTATTTGTTGTTGTCGAGACAGAAAACGGGCTTGCTGAGATTTATGGTCAGCCTTTAGTCGAGGAAGGTGAAGTCTTATCACAAGATTTCATTGCGCTGATTTCTGGTCCTTTCCTTGTTGAGGTTGTTGTTGAATCGCTTGATGATATTTTGAATCAACGTTTGGGCGAATCGCATAACCTTGAATCGATTGTGATGACAGAAGACCAGATGTTAGTCTCTCTGCTTGTACCACAACAATAACCAATCCGTAGTAGGGGAGGGTTTGCAAACCCTCCCCCTACAACATATACAACAGTATGATTGTAATGTGATTTTTGATATATACGTTGAAATCACTGTGGATGTCTTATATACTCGTATAAAGGAAACACAAAAGGTTAACTTGAACATGTCAACGCATCATACCCATTTTCATAGGATTACCAATACAAAACCGTGTTAACTATTGTTTCCAATTTTCTATAGTGAATGACTTTGGCGCGGATAATCGCGCTATTTCTGTTTATAAGGGATTATGTCACCGTAAGGAGATGAGATGAGCAAACGTATCAATCCCCGTACACCAAAGGGATTCCGCGACTTTTTACCAGACACCATGTTGCGCCGTAATTATGTGATGGACACCATTCGTGAGGTCTTCCATCTATTTGGGTTTGAACCGATTGGCACGCCGATTCTGGAATTGCAAGAAACATTATTTGGCAAATATGGTGAAGAAGCCGAGCAACTCATCTTTAGCGCACAGCATGGACGTAGTAATAAGGACCCGCTTGCGATGCGCTATGACTTAACTGTTCCACTAGCACGGGTTGTTTCTCAATATGAAAATGAGTTGACACTACCTTTTAAACGCTATCATATTGCCCCTGTCTTCCGTGGTGAACGCCCACAACGCGGACGTTATCGTGAGTTTTATCAGTGCGATGCGGATATTGTTGGCGTTGCAGGGATGCAAGCAGATGCCGAAATTGTGACTATGATTCATAGAATTTTGAGCAAACTTGGCTTCCCACAATTTGCGATTAAGATTAATCACCGCAAGCTCTTGACCGCGATTGGTGAATTTTCAGGTGTACCTGATGAGCAATTACCAGATTTGTACCGTAGTGTTGATAAATTCGACAAAATTGGTGCAGATGGAGTACGTGGTGAGTTAGTTGAGCGTGGCGTTGATAATGAAGCTATCACGCGCATGATGGATTTGTTACAGGCGCATGAATCGGGGACAGGTAGCCTTGATATTATTGCGGATGCGATTGGTGATGGCGATAATGGCTTAGCAGAATTACGTGAATTGGTCGACTATCTGGCTGATGCCGACATCCCACAAGAAAACTATGACTTCGACTTTACGATGGTGCGCGGTCTCGGATATTACACAGGTCCTATCTTTGAGACGATTATCTCTGAACCCAACCTCGGTAGTGTGACAGGTGGTGGACGCTATGATGACCTTGTAGGGATGTTCCGTAAACAGAGCTTACCAACCACGGGTACATCCTTCGGGATTGAGCGCATCATTGATTTAATGGATGAACTTAACCTCTATCCTGAATCATTAGGTGGAACATTGGTGCAGGTCTTGGTGACAGTCTTTAACGAAGATACCCGTCGCGCATCTATGAAAATTGCCAATCAACTTCGTCAAGCAGGGGTCAATACAGAACTCCACTTTGAAGCGCGTAAAATCGGTAAACAATTTGGTCATGCCGATAAAAAGGGCATCCCGATTGTTGCTGTCGCAGGACCTGATGAAATCGAAAAAGGTATTGTGACTTTACGCCGTTTGCGCGATGGTAAAGAATTTACTGTGCCGATGGATGAAGCCTCAAGCAAAGTAACTGACTTACTCGAAAACGAATAAGAACAATCAATAGGGTTGGATGACTGTCTGACCCTATCCCATGATTAATTTATCAATCAACCTATCGGGTAAAAAGCTCAATAGACGATAGCGCAAAGTATCTGACCCAACATAATAACGTGTTTTGGGTTTTGCATCTGTCAGGGCATGATAGACAGCTTCGGCAACTTCTTCGGGTGTTATACCTGTGTTAGCCGAATGCTGATAGAACTTTTCCAGTCGTCGTAATATACGCCCATATTGATTAATAGCTTCTTCTGACATCCCCTCACGGGCGCGGTCAACTTGTTCTTGACCACTATCCCAAATCGGTGTTTTGACTGCCCCCGGTAACACGCTAATCACTTCGATTTCCCATTGTTTGAGTTCTATGCGAAGCCCATCTGTGAGTATCTCTAAACTGGCTTTGGATACTGAATATGCACCCATCCCCGGCATGACCAAGCGTGACCCACCAGCCGATCCCATATTGATAATACGACCTTGCGCTTGTCGTATCATAGGTAAAACTGCTTGAGTGACTGCCAGATGACCCATCAAATTGACCTCTAGTTGATAGCGAAAATCATCAAGTGGTATATGCTCTAACACACCTGCAACACTCAATCCAGCATTATTGACAACAGCATCTAAACCACCCTCGCCGACTATGGAGTTTATCGTTTCCGCCATTGATTGAATCATATCAGGCTTGGTTACATCCACTAAAACAGGGTGTAATCGTTTAGATGTTATGGATTGGAGTTCCTCGCCATCAGCGTCTTTACGGACACCTGCAAATACCATATAGCCTCGTTTATCTAAATCGAGTGTAATCGCTTTACCGATGCCTTTTGATGCGCCTGTTACCAGTATGTGCTTTGTCATAGTTGCCGCCTTTGTTAATAAAAACAGCCCCCACAAAGTTTGGTTTGCAGGGACTGTAGAATCTACATATTGATATGTCAGTCTTGCCCAACTACATGGTTAGGAAGTGACCTTCGAGACCATGTGCCGCTTCTTTCAATGTTTCGGAAAGGGTTGGATGGGCATGAACGTTACGTGCAATTTCTTCTGGTGTGAGTTCTGCATTACGGGCGAGGGTTAGCTCTGGTAGAAGTTCAGTCACTTCAGGACCAATCATATGTGCGCCGAGGATTTCACCATATTTTTTATCGCTGATTAGTTTTACAAACCCTCTGGATTCGCCTAAACCGAGTGCTTTACCGTTGGCTTGGAAGGGGTATTTGGCGACATTGATTTCATAACCGCGTTCTTTCGCTTGTTCTTCTGTATAGCCAAAGCTGGCAACTTGTGGCTGACAGTAAGTTGCGCGTGGCATCATCGCAAAATCAAGAGTTACACTGGGGGCACCGGCGATATTTTCTGCGGCGATAACACCCATCGTCTCTGCAACATGTGCCAACATTAATTTTGCTGTGACATCACCAACTGCATAGATATGAGGGACGTTTGTACGCATATTTTCGTCAATCGCAATCGCGCCACGGTCTGTTAATTCAACGCCTGTGTTCTCTAGACCGTAACCTTCTGTCCGTGCTTGGAATCCAATCGCTTGTAGGACTTTATCTGCTTCAAGTGTTTGTTGTTTATCGTCACTTCCTGTGACAGTGACAACTACTTTATCGCCTTTATCTTCGATGGAGTCCACACGGGTGCTGGTCATAATATTGACACCCAGCTTCTTGTAGGCTTTGGCGAGTTCTTTACTGATTTCAGGGTCTTCTAATGGCAGGACGCGGTCAAGGTATTCAACAATCGTCACATCAACACCATAATTTTTCATGACATAGGCAAATTCGATACCGATTGCACCCGCCCCTGCAATGATGATACTACTCGGAACATTGTCTTCCATGATTTGTTCTTCATAGGTCACAACACGCTCACTGAGTTCTGTCCCAGGGATAAGACGGGTGGTTGCGCCTGTTGCGATAATCAAATTTTTGAAGGTGATGGTTTCGCTTTCACCTTCGTTCAAATCCACAGTCATATTGTGTGGGTCTGTGATGGTCGCCCAGCCTTCAAATGTTTCGATTTTATTTTTCCGCATGAGGAATTGAATCCCCTTGGTCAAGCGATTTGATACACGGCGACTGCGTTTAAAGGCTTTGCCGTAATCGAGTGTGAAGTCCCCAGAAATCCCAAATTCATCTGCTTCATTGTTTAAAATGTAAGCGAGTTCAGCATTGCGGAGTAGCGATTTGGTTGGGATACATCCCACGTTGAGGCAGACACCGCCCCAGTATTTTTTCTCGACAATTGCAACTTTTAGTCCAAGTTGACTCGCGCGAATTGCGGCAATATATCCACCTGGTCCTGCGCCAAGTACAACTAAATCAAATTCTTTAGCCATCGAATGACTTCTCCTCGTTTATTTTCCATTGCGATACTTATTAAGATAGTCTACCGCACACCCTATACAAATTAAAGACGATGCTTAGCCTATCTTAGCTTACGTGATACATATAATAATCGCCTAAGACTTGTTTTTTTGCTTGTACATAATTGGCACGCTCTGGATTATTCCGTTTGTATACTGGCTATCATCTCATCAATCATACCAATCGATGGCACAAAGGCATCTTGAGGTGTGAGTGCGATTTCTGCCTGAATCTCTTCAAGGTAGCTGTCATAATTCTCATAGAATTCCGTCCAATTGATGTCTTCAGGTATATCAAGCGGTAGGGTATCCAAATAAAGTGGGAAGCGCACCCCAATCAATCTGTTCCCATCTGTGCTAAGACCAATAAAGATATAGGTGAAATCCGTTGCTGTAAGTGGACTGGCTTCTTGTGCAAAGTTTGTGATAAAACGAATGCCACGAACACCATCAAATTCTAAATAGTCAAGGTATTCAATAATCTGAGGTGAGGCGTTAATCGCGGGTAAGGTCATCACTCTTTGAGTGCGTGCTTCTAAATCGACGGGATTATCGAGTATCTCTATCAGATTATTCAAATTAGAGCGAAAGATAGAGTCTGTTTCTGGGAAGTTTTCAATATCAGCAACCGTTAAACTAGGAGACCACCATTGCTCTTGGTTGACGAAACTAAAAATAGTCCATGCTGGATGGACAGTATAGCCTCCGGGAATCGGTTCATCTTCGCCGAGGAACTCAGGTTCAAAATCGACTTGGATCCGATATGCTAAGTCAGAATCATAGCTAAATTGTATAGCCTGATAATCAACAAAGTTTTGGCTTTCGTCAGTTAATAAAATATCTGGAGTAGTAATGACCAAAGATGCGACTATATCATCAATTAAGCCGATTGGATTATTGCTCTCTGTCTCTATGCTTTCGAGTGGGATAAATACAGAAACCCCATACTTGTTATCGAGGGTCACGCCGTCAAAAACATAGATAGCTTGGTTGGTGGTGGCATCCTGTGTCACAAAGCGTATACCATCCACATAATCTGAGTTCAAATACCGTGCCTGTGATATAGTGGTTAATGCCTCTTTGATATTTGGATTCCACGATTGATAACTCTCGGATAACGCATCGCTGAGAAAATCTGCCTTGAATACATCATAAATTGCCAAGGGTGCTTGGTCAGGTGGCAAGGTCTCTAATAAACCAACTGCAACATAGCCCCCTGTCTGTACCCAATTCCCACTCTCATCATAATTTTCAAATCGCGCTTCTGTCCATTCAGGTGTTGTATCTGTTTTGGGATAGAAGGCGTAGGTCGCATTGTCAGCAATATCCTGACTGTATGAAAATTGGATATGATTGTTAAGCCACAATTGCCCCGTAAATAAATTCTGAGCAAACGATACCTTGACCATGAGTAGCAGAAAGATAATTATCCAATAGAGCTTCTTCATGATTGGTTCTCCTCTAATTTATTTACGGGAATACGCCTTACTTAAGACAGGTGTTGCCGTTGTGCTTCAAATAGAATCACAGCACTCGCAATCGCAGCGTTTAGAGATTCAGTATCGCTCGACATTGGGATAGCAATATCCGCCTGTGCGATATGACGCGCTTGTTTGCTGATACCGTGTGCCTCGTTGCCCACAATCAATGCCCATGCTTGTGTCCAGTCTACAGCGGAATAAGATGTTTCTGCATTAGCTCGCGTCGCATAAATATTGATACCCTCGCAAAAATGTTCAATTTCATCCCACGTCGCTTCGACTATCGGGACACGATAATGTGCGCCCATCCCAGCCCGCAATGCTTTGGGGTTATAAGGGTCAACACACCCCGGGGACAAAACAACTATATCAACACCTGATGCCGCTGCTGTCCGCAGAATCGTTCCCATATTCCCCGGTTCACGTAAGTTATCCATAATCAGAACCCGTTGTGGTTCTTTGGGTAGGGGAGGCTTTGGAATATAGAAAATGCCGAGGATACCTTGTGCTTGTTGGGTATCGCTGACGTGTTTTAATACTTCGTCACTAACGGGAATTAGCTCACATCGCTTGTTCTGTAAGGTGGCGATAATGTCGTAATCGGCATTTTCGGGTGTATATAAAACATACTCAGGGTTTGCGCCACGTTGGAGTGCATCATGGATTAGGCGATTTCCCTCAAGGATAATTTTCATCTCAGAACGGCGTAAGCGTGCTTTGGTCTGTAAGGTTTTTGCATATTTGATGCGTTTGTTTTGGGTACTGGTGATGATGTCCATATGGGTCTTTCGCTAAAATGCAATTAGGTGAACTTGAATTTTAGGCGACAGGGGCAGGAATGTGCAGGGGCAGATTGGGTTATCTACCCCGATTATGATTTAGGCTTGACCACCAGCGTTTAACATCTGTGCGACGACGAGGTGGTGGAAGGGACGAATTACATTAAAATAGACAGACCCCGTCCAATTATGATAATGGACAACAGTCACGACATAATAACGGCTTTTGACCTCATCAAGTGGCTCACGGATGATGCCTAGTGTTGCTTTTAGATGAGACTCATCAGCGGATTCAAAGAGATAGGAGTCCGCTTCATAAGCATCAACAGTGAAAAATGAGGTTTTGTCGCCAATCTTGAAATCCATATCATCAGGATTGAGTTCAACCGCTTGTGGAACGCCTTCTTGCTTCATACCCAATAAGCGGACAAATCCCCAACGGATGCGATACAAAAATGTCACCCACTCAGGTTGATAACTAAATACACCTGCGATAAATTCATTCATGCTGGCATCACTGACAACCGATTTAATATCAATATGGTCTGCGCCTTTTATCGTCTCTTGGTAAATTGGAAGTTGGCGAGCGTAGCTATGCGGTAGTTGTTTGCTTAGAACAGACATTTTATACCCCCATGCCTAGATAAGTGGCGAGTGCGATTGCAAAACATAAAATCCATTGTGGGATGCGAGCGAGTGTCGATAACTGACGGGTTGCCAATAGTGGGACAAACATAATATCAATCCCAAAGCCGATAAAGGTGATGACAATGACATACGCAATGGTTGTTGGGTCTACAATGAGATTAGTAAACGTCATCAGCAGTAGGGCAATCGAACTTAATATAAAGATGACCGTTACCCCATGCCACGACATACGAACCTCTTGCTTTGCAATATGGCTTCCACCATTCGGTATCGCAGGGAATGCCTCTGTGGGAACACGGCGCAGGGTGTATTCACCGCCGATGCCATGTGCAAAGACTGCAATCAGCGATAAGATTCCCGCCACTAAAAAACCGATATTCATGATGTATCTCCTTGTTCCGTGTTTGAATTAATTTGCGAAATATAATTGAACATATCTCCAACATCTTTCGGGGTCAGTTGCACCAGTAGATATTGTGTACCAATTAGGGTGGCATAGATGGTATTTGATACCACTTTGGCTTGCGCTTCAGTCATGCCATATTGTGTATAGAGGTTAATCAAATAATTGACTCGGCGTTCGTCAACCCGTTGAACAGTTTGCTTTGCCACTGCATCAGTTAATGCCCATGCACGGATATGCACCTCAGGGTCACTATAGGCAGTCAATGTCATATGATTGAGGCGTTCTAATTTGTCTGCTGCTGTTTCGCCTTGTTCAGCATAATCAATAAATCGGGATGTATATTTCTCCTCCCAATGCTCAAGCAGAGCTTCCATATAGGCTTGATGATTTTTGAAATGATGATAGAAAGACCCCTTTGTTAATTTGAGGCGGGTGCATAAGGTGTCGATTCGTACTTGGTCTATGCCTGACTGCTGGAGTAGGGTGAGACCTTCATCTAACCATGTTGTGCGTGAACTACGTGCCATGTGAGTACCTTTCACTTGTCAATACAATACCATACGGTATGGTATGTTTTCAAGGTTTTAAAAAAGTTTTAACATTGAATTTAGTTTATTAAAGCTGGCCACCATATAACGCAAAAAAGAGCCAACACTGTGACCCTTTTTAGAAGATTCAATTTGTCCAATTGCTTTATTGGTTTTGTTGAGCCAATGCAACAATCTTGCGGAAGGTATCGGCATCATGTACAGCAAGTGATGCTAATGATTTACGATCCAACTCCACGCCCGCTTTCTTCAAGCTAGAGATCAATTGGCTATATTTCATGCCATTGATACGTGCAGCAGCGTTGATGCGTTGAATCCATAAACGGCGCAATTGGCGGCGACGTTGGCGACGATCGCGGTATTGATACCAAAGGCTTCTCATCATTGCTTCATTCGCACGTTTCCAAAGGGTACTACGGGTTCCCCATTGACCTTTGGTTTGTGCGAGGACTTTTTTGTGTTTCTTGCGTCTTACGAAACCAGTTTTTGTTCTTGCCATGATTCTATCTCTCCGTACATAAAACACCCGGAGCAAAGGCACCGGGCGCGGTAGTCATCCGTATGTGCAACTAATTATTTAGGTGGGTTGGCTTTATATTTGCCTAGATAAGGCGCAAGGCGGCGAACCCGACGTTGTGTTGCTTTTTCACCGACGACTAACATCTTATCCCATTGACGTTTCACGCGTTTTGCTGACCGACGGCGCAAGTGACTTTTTCCGCCTTTTGTACGGACAAGTTTGCCTGTACCCGTGACGCGAAAACGCTTAGCTGTTGCTTTGTGTGTTTTGAGTTTATACTTCGTACTTTTTTTCTTACGAGTCACAATGCTTCTCCGATTGTTACTTGTTGTCTTTGTTAGGAGCAATAATCATGAGCATATCACGACCTTCCATGTTTGGTCTTTGCTCAACAACTCCTACTTCTTTCAACGCTTCTTCAATATTACTCAGACGATCACGTCCGATATGTTGATGCGTAATTTCACGTCCTCTAAAGCGGACACGGAACTTCACTTTTTTACCTTCTTGTAGCCATTTGGTAGCCCGTTTTATATCAAATTGAAGATGATAGTCATCTGTTTTAGGTCGTAATTGAATTTCTTTGACCGTTACTTTGACCTGATTCTTCTTAGATTTCCGCTCTTTACGGCGTTGCTCGTACTGAAACTTACCGTAATCCATAATACGGCAAACAGGCGGCTTGGCGTTGGGTGCGACTTCTACTAAGTCGAGACCTGCTTCATCGGCACGATTCTGTGCGTCACGAAAATCAACAACACCAACATTATCGTTATTCTCGTCAACGAGTCTAACTTCGCGTACTCCACGAATTTGTCGATTGATTCTATGTTGTTCTGAGCTTGAAATAGCCAGATTACCCTTCAGCTAAATTAGGCAAATTAAAGTAAGCGTAGCTTGAAAAACTACGTCTAGGGAGTGTAACACATGAGGTGATTCTGTGTCAATTCTGAGTCAGTCGAGATTTAGGAGAAATTATTAAGTTTGTTCCGATAAGATAATCGGCTGGGCAGTAGCCCCGATAGCATATTCACGCATCATGTTCAGCTCGGCTTCATATTTTTTGATGAGATCTTCATCAGAGCCTTTATGTCGGCGGAGTGTCTGGTGGGCGCAGGCAGTACAGCCCCGCATTGCACGGTAGCTATCTGTTTCGCAGGGTATGCACCCATTGAGTCCAATCATCATGGACATAAAAGCAAGCACCTCTACGCTGGTTTCTGGCTTTTTGGATAGGGTATCAATCAGTTGCGCCCATTTTTCACCACGAAGATGTTTGAGTGATGGGATTGCATAATGTGGAAATAAGATTTCGTTATCGGCATACATATGTTGTTCCCATAATCCGCTATACTAGCGTAAAATATAATGACTTACACTATAATGTATAGTACAGCATACGCGTTTTTATATGTGGTGACAAGCCATCACTTGTGTTTGAGGTGGGGTTTTACAAGTTTTTTATGATGAAGGTCAGCGGATAATTGATGATTTTAAGATATAAATTAGGATTTGTGTTTTTCATATTGATGATGACGATTACAGGTTGCTCAGGTGGGGCGGTTAAATTTGCGCCAACCCCATTGCCACCCGAACTCAATCCAACACGCTATGAGCATCCATCAGGGGCATTTAATCTTGTTTTGCCACCCAACTGGTCAATCTTCTCGCAGAACCTCACAACACTCGCATCCACCTCATTTGCCCCACCTAATAGCGATGCACCATTGATACGGGTTGCTGTCGTTAACTTGGGTGACGAGATACAGGCAAATGATATGGGCGAACTCTTATTAGCTTATCAAACTCAAATTCGACCTGATGTAGACCGCTATACTGAACAAAATCGTGAAAGTTTTGGCGACGGTAGTTGGCGCATGACAGGGCTACGGACTTTAGCAGAGGGAAACACCGAACAAGTTAACACCTTCATTGATCGCTCTGGTGCATTACTGAGTGTAATCGAAGTCACACTACCATCGGACACAGCCCAACGGACGGATATTCAGCGGATTATTAATACCTTTCAATTGAACGGTTCTGCCAGTCTGCCTGCATCTGATATTAGCGCACTGACCTTATCGGCGGATTCACCTTTAGAGGTTGTCAATGTCAGTTCATGGGTTACACCTCAGGGGGTCTTATATGTTACAGGTGAAGTGACCAATCATGGCTCAGAACCTGTTTCGCGTATCCCTGTTCGCGCCTTACAAATTGATGCTGAGGGGAATGGTATTGCTGAAGCGGTTGATGTTGTGATGGGATACACCTTATATCCAGAAACATTCTTACCCTTTAGCCTGCGTTTTGGACAAGGACAAGTTGAAGGGGCAGTAAAATATGGGGTGATTGTCGGCGATAATGATTGGAATCCTGAAGCGGTGCTGACCATCCTCAACGAAGAACAATTTGATTGGACAGATGAGAGTAACTTCAATGAAGCAGGGCAATTGTTTATCAATGGCGAGATTAGTAATAATAGCCTCGATGATGCCAAAGATACCAAGCTGATTGCCACTGTATTTGATGACCAACAAAACGTGATTGCCTCCGCCTTCCTTGATGTGCAACCTGCCGTACTCGAAGCAGGCGAAACAACCGATTATAACTTGCTGATTTCTGATGTTGGCGGTATTCCTGCGACTTATATCCTGACGGTTCAGGCTTTACCCTGTGGTGAGGATGATTGTTAATAATAATCGTCAGATTTCCATTTTAAGGGGTTCTCGTGAATATACTGGATAATGCGCCGATGGTCGTCTTCATTGCGGATGATGTGGTCATAAAATCCCCGTTGCCAGAGTTTTATATTATCTGATGATTTTTGTTTACGGACTTCGCGCGTAACGGATGCTTTAAATGAACTTATTACGGAACTCAATGATTTGGATGGTGACCCTGATTTTTGCTGACTCACTGGATTTCGTTG
>CAYGTY010000132.1:0-17784 GCA_964352825.1 uncultured Anaerolineaceae bacterium | reverse complement strand
TTTTTTGATGTGTTCAATTGTATGCGATATGAAGTTAATTAACGTATGCCATAGGGTAAACGTGGGTGAAATTGGCAATATTTAATCTCAATTTTGATTCATTATCAGATATAGTAAATATATCGTTTACTGATATGAGAATTAATCATCATGCAGAACTCACATGATTCTGATAAATCTTATTATGATAGGGGTGCAGACCATTATTTTGCGAAACAATATTCTGAGGCGATTGAAGACCTGACCAAAGCTATAGAAATCGACCCTGATAATTATCGTGTATACGATTTGAGGGGAAGTGCCTATAAAAGTTTGAAACAATTTGACCGTGCTTTATCAGATTACAATCGAGCGTTAGAGATTAATCCCCAGTTTGACAATGCCTACCGCAATCGCGCCCATGTGTTTCGGCATATCAATCTTTTACATTCTGCAACTGCTGATTTTAACACTGCAAAAAGATACACCACCGATGATCGTGATAAAGAGCGAATTGATATGTTTATTCAAGGTGTGCAGGATAAATTGGATGGGGCATAATCTAAAAAATAACACATTGATTAGGAGTACAACATGAATATCATTCCAGAGTCTCACCGCGATTTGGTGAGTGATGAATCAAAAGCCATTGCCTATCTTGCGACGACTTTATCAGATGGTGCGCCAATCATTACACCTGTTTGGTTTGGTGTGATTGACGAGCATATCTGCTTTTTCACAGGGGAGAGTAGCCTCAAGGCACGGAATATGATCGCGCGCCCTGATGTTTCTGTTGTTCTGCAAGACCCTGATGACATCTATCGTTATGTACAGATACGCGGTCGATACGTCAAACATGTTAGTGAAGGCGCACGGGATTGGTTGAATGATGTGTCCATGCGTTATATCGGCAAAACGTATACAGACGACCCTTCACCTGATGGTGTGATTGTATTTATCAAGCCTGAGCGTGTGAATGTATTTGGTTGGAGTGCCGAATAACTGAATCTATGATTTCAAGATTTGGTCAGTCATCCATGTTACTTGACTGCCAGTCAGTCCTGTACTCGGACATTTATTAACCCCATTTAATTCATCCACGATAGATTGAATGAGGGGTTGCTGGATATGAGTGGGGTTGTCTATCTCAAATAAGGTTTGCCCATCGGCAGTCATAAGTTTAATCGGCTCTGTATCAAATGATGAGAAGGATAGCGTGCCTTTTGTACCGATGATAATAGTTTCGTCAAGTCTATCGGGACTTGTAAAATGCCAACTTCCGACCCCTGTCACCCCTGATTCAAATATGAAGGTTGCTACAACATTATCCTCCGCTGAGTATTGTTGTGCTTGATTACGAGCATAACCCTGAACTGATGTAATTGACCCAAATAGATAAATCAAAAAATCCAATGTATGAACACCCACATCGACAAAAACACCGCCCCCTGCAATCTCTGGTTGGACTCGCCACGGGATACCTTCAGAGATATCTACAGGTGGTTTACGTAGAGTGACAGATAAAGTACGGACCTCACCAATCACACCTGATTCAATAAGTGATTTGATTTTTACAAAACGAGGAAGGCTACGGCGATAATAGGCAACCCATAAAGGCACATTCTCTTGCTGACAAATATCAATCATCGCTTGACATTCTTCAAAGGAGAGAGCCATTGGTTTTTCGACATAAACAGGTTTTCCTGCTTTTGCCACCCGTTGCGTATAGTCAAGGTGAACATGTGGGGGTGTAGCGATATACACAGCATCCACATCTGAGTCATGAATCAGTGCATCCGCCGAATCATACCATTTGGGAACATGATGCCGTTCTGCAAAATCACGGGCTTTATCTCCATCCCGTCGCATGACAGCTACTAATTCTGAGTGGTTTGCTTTTTGCAAGGCAGGACCACTTTTGACTTCACAAACATTTCCAACGCCGATAATTCCCCAGCGAATTGTTTTCATAACTTTGTCCTTTTCCTTAATTGGTGGCAATCACATCAACTGAATAGCAACATAGCAATCAGTGGTCATTGTGGTCGCAAAAATAATTTTGATTTGTTACCATAACGGCGATTGCATGTCAGTTCGACCAACGCAGATTATTTGTTTGACGAACTGCCGTCATTTACCGCTTGGTATAAATTTGAGATGATGTCATAAAAGAAAACTTAGATGTTACAATAAGAATCTTTATGATCTTAGTATAGAAAATAATGTGGATAATGCCACATTGATATGGGGATAGTTATGATTCGATGGTTTCTAATTTGTATAATGGTATTGTTGGTAAGTGGAGTGATAACAATGGCACAAGATGAACAATTTTTATATGGTGATAGTCTGCCTGATGCGCCTGAGCTTGCTAAACGCGGTGATTATGGGGTGGGGGTGCGGACATATAATTTGGTAAACCCCGACCAGATTGATGTTCTAAATCTCGCAGAGGACCCTTCTGCACGTTATGACCGACCATTAACTGTTGAGGTATGGTATCCAGCAATTATTCCTGAAGACAGTGAAGAACTCACGACTTATCAAAGTGGTATCGGACGTTCAGATATGGGTACATATCAAGACTTTGAATTTCAGGGACGGGCTTTACGTGATGCTGAGCCTGATATGTCTGGTGCATCATATCCTTTAGTGATTGTCTCACATGGTTTTCCTGGGATTCGCTACATGATGTCTTATCTGACAGAAAACCTTGCATCAAAAGGGTATGTGGTTGTCGCGATTGACCATACCGATTCAACTTATCCTGCTGTTGGTGATTTTTCTAGCACACTCTACAATCGTTCGCTTGACCAAGCCTTCGTCTTAAATGAAATGGCGCGTTTGAATAGCGAAGATGATGTGTTAACTGGTCTAATTAACGCAGATGATACTGCGATTATTGGATATTCGATGGGTGGATATGGTGCATTGAATTCTGCTGGGGCTGGATATAACGAAATCTTGCAAGGCTTCCTACCTATTATAGCATTG
Source organism: uncultured Anaerolineaceae bacterium (assembly GCA_964352825.1). Lineage (GTDB taxonomy): Bacteria > Chloroflexota > Anaerolineae > Aggregatilineales > Phototrophicaceae > UBA6055. The sequence goes on along the minus strand of CAYGTY010000132.1, from coordinate 14,811 downwards.
CGTGGTGAAGGCAATGCTGATTATGTCGCATCTTTGGATGACCGTATAAAAGCAATGGTTGTGTTTGCGCCGTGGGGTGGCGATTTATCCGCATTTGGATTATCGGGTACGGGTGTTTGGTCTACTGAAGCCTTTGCAAAGATCACAATCCCGTCATTATGGGTTGTCGGGGCGTTGGATGATGTATCTGGTTATGATGCGATTGTCGGGATGTTTGATAATAGTGTGAACTCTGAGCGATATTTGCTGACGTATGACAATGCCTTCCATAACGTTGCACCTAACCCACCCTCAGAATCTCTTAGTGATTTTGATGTTTATTCACATTTGAATGAACCTTCATGGGATGAACGTCGATTGAATAATATTAATCAACATTTTGTAACAGCCTTCCTCGACCAATATTTAAATGGACAAGATTATAACGAATACCTCAACCCGAGTGTTGAATATTCCAATGACGGTGTTGTTAATCTGGAAAATGCAGATGACCATACTTACTGGGCGGGCTTTTTACCACGTACGGCAGTGGGGATGAGTTTGCGTGCTGAGAAAGCCAATAATTAGGGGTTTATATGTCTGAATCTAAACAAAAGCCAAATATCTTATGGTTATGTACAGACCAACAACGTTATGACACAATCGGGGCATTGGGTAATCCGCATGTGGATACGCCCAACCTTGATAAGCTGGTTGCGCGTGGGGTTGCCTTTGAACGTACCTATTGCCAAAGCCCGATTTGTACCCCTAGCCGAGCCAGCTTTCTAACAGGAATGTATGCTAGTTCTGTTCGTGTGAATCGCAATGGAATTCCTAGTTTTCCTGATTTTCCTCCTTTGATGACGAAGACATTGGCAGACAATGGTTATACTTGTGGTTTAATCGGTAAACTGCATTTGACTAGTGCCTATCAACGGATTGAAGAACGTGCTGATGATGGCTATAGCTATTGGCAGTACAGTCATGCACCGCGTGATGATTGGGAAACAGGACATGATTACGCCGATTGGGTGAAGTCCAAGGGTGAAGATTTAGGGGAACTTATCCAAAGTGCTGAGGGCGTGCCTGCTGAATATCATCAGACGACATGGTGTGCAGAAAAAACAATTGAGTTTATCCAAGAAAATCACGAAACGCCTTGGCTAGCGAGTGTGAATATATATGATCCACATCCGCCATTTAACCCCCCTCAAACCTATCGTGATATGTTTGACCCTAGTGATGTTAATGCGCCCTTGTTCCGTAAGAGTGACCTTGCTCAACAAGAAAAATTAAAAGAGGTTGCATTCCAATCTAAGGGACAGCACCCTGATAATCTTGATATCAAAAGCCCAATCTTGCCACAGACTGCTCAACCCAATCTCGTTGAGTCAGAAACATCAGGCAAACGAGATGCACAGACTTTGATTGCTGCATATTATGCCATGATAAAGTTAATTGATGACCAGATTGGACGTATTCTGGACGCATTAGAAGAAACCAATCAGCTAGAGAACACCATTATTATATTTATGAGCGATCATGGTGAAACGCTCGGCGACCACGGGTTGATTCAAAAAGGCTGTCGTTTTTATGAAGGACTGGTACGCGTGCCGATGATATGGTCATGGGCAGGGCAATTTAGTGAAGGTGTTCGCAGTTCTGCCTTAGTCGAGTTAACCGATATTATGCCAACCCTGTTCGATGTGGTTGGTTTAGAGATTCCTGATTATGTTGTAGGTCAATCTTTAGTACCACTTCTGACAGGTGAACAAGCTCTTGATAAGCATCGTGATTATGTGCGTTGTGAATATATTGATGCGCTTGATTTACCTGATGATTCGTATGCAACCATGTATTTTGATGGACGCTATAAACTGAGCGTCTATCATAGTCATCATCTGGGCGAACTCTATGATTTACAAGTTGACCCAGATGAATTTAATGACTTATGGGATAGCCCTACACATCAAGCGTTGAAGCTAAGCCTCTTACAAAGGAGCTTTGATGCGACGATGTTAACGACATATTCAGGTTTACCACGTCGCGGTCCGATGTAGTTTATTGCCCTAATCCGACAGACATAAAGAAGTCAATAATGGTTTGGCTAGCGTCTATATCTTGACTGGTCAAACCATACTCCTCAGCTGAAATCTCATAATCTGAGCCTGCCCATGTATGCCCACCATTTTGAATAATGATACTGGATAAGGGTGTTTGGCAATCCTGCGCGTCTGTCAATTGCACTCTTGTATTGTCATTAGAGTCTACATCAGGTAAGTCAACGCTGGGTTTATATCCATTGCATTGATTGGCTGAGTGCCAGATATTGATTGTATCTTCAGATGATAAAACGCTACCTAGGGACATTTCCCAGTAAAACAAATCGCCACCCGATAAAGGTAGAATTGGGTCGGTATCACCATTGATGGATAGCAAGGCAACAGAAGATTGTGGCTCACACGGGATGTCACTAGCCAATAAGCTGGCTATGGAAGCGATTGCAGTGATTCTATCCGAGGCTTCACAGGCGATACGATAAGTCATCCCACCCCCATTAGAAAAGCCTGTAACAAATACATCATTTGGGTCAATATTATAATTGTCTGCAAGATTATCAGTGATAGATAATAAAAATCCGACATCGTCTATGTTACTGCGATTGGTAGATTGCCCGTCACGGATACGCCCATCATTCCAGCCATTACCAAAACCGTTAGGGTAGACTACTATGGCATTGAGATTTTGTTCCTCAATCATATTTTCAAAGCCTTCATTGGTGATGACACGCATCAGCAGAGCATCCATTCCACCACCATGCAAAACTATAATTAACTGTCCACCAGTGTCTTTATCGTAATGGTCAGGCACAAATAGACGGTAATTCCGCTCAATATCATCATGATTTAATGTTTTACGGGTTGTTTGGGCATTAACGAATAGAACGGTATTAAATATGATCAAGATAATTGTTAATATTTTTATCATATTGACTCAACTTGTTTAACCTTTTGATATATTGAGGGTACAGATATGGGGATAGCTCGTATATATCCAATTGGTCTGACTATCGCAAAACCTCAATGCTATGTTAGGCTATGAATGTCTGGATATGGGTATGAGTTTCAATATGTCTAAATTGCCATCATGGTTGCGTATATTGGTGTTTGTTGGTGTCACGGTGTTGATAAGTATCTTATTTATCGGGCTACCGCGTGATGTTGCTATTCCGATGTTTTTAGGCGTTGTGATATTGCCGGTTGTCGGAATGTTCATTTATATGACACCGCGTTGGTATACATTGATTGCGAAGCCAATCCACAATGCTACAATATGGCTAATTGATAAGGTCAATACGATTGTCTCAAGTTTGAACCTACTCAATCGTTCAGAACCAACACCTCCGAACTTGACTTTAAAATATTGGCATCTATTTGAAATCCTCTTTATTATTCTCGTTGCCATATTTGCAATACGCCATCACTTCAATGGTAATCCGGATATGCGGGTACGGGGTCGAGAAGTTGAATGGCTAACTGGGTATGCACAGGTTGCACGGCAGGGGCTAGAAGATACTGGAACAATTCCACTCTGGAATCCTTATTATCGTCAAGGTGAACCCCTGATTGACAATGCTTTTAGTTTCATTCTGAATCCATTTAGCTCACTGCCAAATATCATATGGGGTTCAACGCAGGGAGTTAAATATAGTATTACACTTCATGCTGGTTTGGTGGCGTTGGGAGGCTGGTTTCTGGCATGGACACTCGGTTTGTCATGGGTTGGGCGACTGACTTTAGCAGTATTATTGCTCAGTAAGGGTAATATGCACGCCAACTTTGATGCAGGATATTATCAATTGGCGACTCAACAGGTTTATTTCCCGTGGGTTATTGCTGGAGCGATTGCTTTAATTAAAACCCGTAAACGATGGGCGGTTGTTTTGACTGCTTTAAGTTTGACCTTGATGTTTTTTGCAGGTAATTTATGGCATTTGCTCCCGTCGGTGATTAGCTTTGGGGTATTGATAGTTGTTTATCTCTGGCTTGATGGACGGCTTCGATATGATTTGATACGCCGAGTTCTATTGACCACGATAGTTACGATTGGCTTATGTGCAGTATTATTGCTGAGCATTGTCAGCAACTTTGGTTTAATCGAAGACCATCCCGATGAATTACAGGCTGGTTGGGCGATGGTTGACCGACATCAAGCCTTTTTACTACCATTTGTTGGTGATTATGATTATGCTTCTGTGGATTTATCGTTCTGGGTGGGTGAGCGTACAAATATCCATAAAAAGAGTTTGTCGCGCCTGTCTCATGAAGATGGATTGCACTTCTTTTATAGTTATGTCACGCCCTTATGGTATGTGATTCTGATAATCTTACCTTTACCTTTCATGCGTGTGTATCGACATCAACTGCCTGATCATCGTCGTTTGTGGTGGGCTGGTGGATTTTTATACCTCTTCTTTACGATGTGGGGAATGGGTGGAACACCTTTATTTTTATGGCTGTATGAGCATGTTCCATATTTAGGACAGTGGCGTTTTGTGCCAAGAGCGTTTGCTATGGCATCGTTTTGGATTGCTGTGCTAGTCACCTTACGCACCGATGCTTTATGGCGTTTATTATTATTCCGCTGGATGAACTCTCGGTTGGATATTCCTAATCGAACACTGTATCGTCGATATGCAGGGCTAACGATATTATTTGTGGGCTTGACACTTGTTGCATGGTTTGATGTTACAGATAAATGGCAGGATTCACCACTTGTTGTCACATTTGATGATATTGACAGCTGTTTGACATGGTTAAATGAGATTGAAACTGATACAGAACTTAGCCTATGGGTACATGGCTACAGTCAAATGACGCAATTTGTTGAGCATGATGTCCGTGTTGTTAACATCGAGGCGGATTACTTACCTGGGACTGCTCCCAATACACTCGGTGATGCTTATATTGATGCGCGTGAACGATATACAAGACTGCGGTTTCGTAGTCGTATTGACCAAGTAAAATGGTTTAATGATGATGGCTATCAACCACTGATAGCAAGCCCGTCATTTCATCAATTTGATGATTGTATTTATGAAAATAACGATTATGACCTCCCTTATGCGTTTACATTTGACATTGATAGGCTCGATAAAATTCAACTGAGTGACACAACCCCGAACCCTTCAAGAGTGAATGTGTATTTAGATGCTCTAAATGTGCGCTCTGCAAATCATTTTGTCCGATTATATGACACCATCGGTATCCAAGTGTTATCCGATGAGACCTCACAGAAAGTTCTTGTTATTCAAGAATTGGCTTTCCCAGGTTGGGAGGTTTGGATAGATGGGGAACCGCATCCGATTGAAATCTTTGCTAAACTGAATGCTGTAAAATTGCCGATGGTTGGTCGTGTACATGATGTCATGTTCTTATATCGTCCACCGCTTGTCTATTGGGGTGGGCTTGTCACCTTAATAACAGCATTTTTTTGTATTGGATACCTCTTAAAAGAGTGACTATTTCTTTCATAAATGATAAAGAGCATTCAAGACATATAACCCTGAATGCAATCTTTTTAATTTTAATCTGTATGGAGACTGGATAAAGGGATTAGTATCCCGGTGGATCACTCGCTGGGAATGATTCGTAAGAGGCTTGAGTGACTTTATCATTATCCGTTATGGTATCATCCCATTGTGTATACAGCTCTTCTACATGAGCTGCGATGATGAAATCGTTTGTATGCAAGCCATTTAATTGTGGTGTATAACAAACAACACATGCTTCTGTGCCATTCAAGGTTATATCACCAAAGGGATATACATCTTTACATATACTTTTTGCTTGATTGATAAACTCTCTGGATTTATCAGCATCGTCGAAACTGAAGCAACGGCGTATATGGTAACCTTTAGAATCTTCATACAATAATTCCCAATTGCTAAAGTTTTCCATATGGCTTTGTGCTTCTTCCATCGACATTGGTTTTTCTTCTGGTTTGGTGTCTTTTAAAGCATTTTGATCTAGGTAATTCATTAGAATTTCCTTTCCTATATCATATGAAAATAGCATACTATTCTATGCTTAGAATGATATAAGTCCGTGAGGATATACTGAAATGAGATTTGCTAAATTGGCTTAAATGAGATTTGAAAAAAGCTATTTTGGATTGATAAATGCCGTGTCGCGCCTTTAATCTTTTACTCATGAAATATGATGTAAATTTTATAATCGCTTTTTCAATTTATAGTAATAAAAATATTTAGATTGCTAATGTAAGATGTAATGGCAAATCATTTCATATTGCTGTGAGGTGTACTTATAAAAAATATTGACTCATCAAATTTATCCACAATTATAATTGCCTCTTTAATCATTGCTGGTGCAGTCATTGCTTCCATCTTTTTTTTATCTGCCCCTGCGGAAGTAACAACACCCTTCATTTTGATGTTGGTTGTTTGCCCTGCGATATTGGTTGTTCTAGCTTTTATTGCATGGTTGTCGATACGCCCTATTGATAGATTGAGTTCGTGGATAAGTAAGCGATTTAAAGATAATGGTCAGTCTGATGAAATTAAAATAAGCCAATTTCGTCGGGGTCATTTATTAGAAATTGTGTTGATTGTCATCATCGCACTCTTTGTCACACGAAATCATCTGAATCTTGACCCTAACTTACGATTACATGGGCGTGAAACTGAGTGGCTGACAGGATATGGACAGGTTGCACACGAAGGGTTAAAAGATACAGGAGTCATCCCACTGTGGAATCCCTATTATGGGCAAGGTGAACCCTTAGTGGATAACGCCTTTAGCTATTTACTAAATCCCTTTAGTTCAATCCCCCAATTGATGTGGGGAGCAACACAAGGGACAAAAATCAGTGTCGTGATACAGTGTATGCTTGTGGCTATTGGGGGCTGGTTCTTGGCGAAGGTGCTGGGTTTGTCGACTGTCGGACGCTTAACTTTGGCATTGCTGATGTTAGGTAAAGGCAACCTACATACCAATTTTGATAGTGGATTTTTCCAATTGGCATCGCAACAAGTGTACTTCCCGTGGGTTATCGCAGGAACAATCGCTGTTATTAAAACATCTAAACGGTGGGCTATTGTTTTGATGTCTTTCAGCCTGACCTTAATGTTCTTTGCTGGTAATCTTTGGCATCTGTTACCGACTGCAATTAGCGTAACTATCGTCACACTACTTTATGCTCGCTCGGATAAACATTGGGATTATGCTGTTTTACGACGTATGGGGATTGTTGCTTTGATAACGATAGGGTTATCGGCTGTAACACTCTTGAGTATTGTCGCAAATTTTGGATTTACAGAAGGTCATAAAGATGAACGGCGGTCTGGTTGGGAAGTGATTGATGCGCATCGTGTCTATTTATATCCCTTTGTTGGCGATTATGACTTTGTGATTGAAGATGTATTCATTAGGCGACCCCCTGAGCTAGCCCATGATGATGATTTAGTGACACTGATGTCTTGGGGGATAGGGTCTCACTTTTATTATAGTTATGTTGCACCGTGGTGGTATGTTTTATCGCTTCTTTTATTACTCATATTCTTGCCTCGCTACCGAAGTCGGCTACCTGATAATAGAAAACTCTGGATAGCGGGATTTGGATTATATGTGCTGTTTACGATGTGGGGAATGGGCGGAACACCACTTTTTAATTTCCTCTATGAGTATGTTCCTTATTTGGCACAATGGCGATTTGTTCCGCGTGCGTTGGGAATGGCATCGTTTTGGATTGCTGTATTGGTTGCTTTAGGTATCGATGCTTTACTTTCTCAGCTATGGTCAAGTTGGCGATTTAATTATGCGATTGCCCAGCGAGGCATTAGTGCGCGCTTACCAATGGGTTTGCTTATTCTATATAGTGGATTAACCGTAATCGCGCTTGTGGATGTTAATGGACATTGGCAAGATACACCACTTGCGCCATTAGATGAAGAATTTGATAGTTGTATGGCTTGGCTAGAAGAAGCTGAGCCAGATAGAGAACATTGGCTTTGGATTCCTGGGTATCAAACACTGACAACGATGCTGGAACATGACATCCGTATCGTAAATATTGAAGCTGATTTTGTGTTGGGGACAGAACCCAATACGATTGGTGATGTTCGGTTGGATGTAAGGGTGCGCGCAGTAGAACGTGGTGTATTGAGCTTTACTAATGTGCTGGATTGGTTTAATGACGAAGGATATACCGCATTAGAGCCCAGCCCATCTTATCAAGTTTTTGACCACTGTATCTATGAAAACAAAAATAACAGCTTGCCTTATGCTTTTGTAATTCAGCCTGATGATGCACCCTCAACATATATATCTGATTTGGAAAACCCTGAACTAACAACCGAGTTTATGAATAACTTGTATGTTGAGACTGTGCCTGATGTTATGCGCTTATACGATACGATAGCGATACAGGTGCGTTCAGATGAATCTATAGAAAAAGTGTTAACCATTCAAGAATTGGCGTTTCCTGGTTGGGAAGTTTGGATTGATGGCGAACAGCGCGATGTTGAAATATTCGCCAAATTAAATGCAGTGCGTTTACCAACAGATGGTCAGCGGCATGAGGTTGTTTTCTTATACCGTCCTCGATTGGTCTGTTGGGGTGGTTTGATAACATTATTTACTGCGATGCTATGTATTGGTTTTCTATTGCATATAGATCATGTATTTTGGCGTAGACAGAATAACTCTGCTGAATACTTATCCGAGCTAATATAAAATTTGTGTTCAACTCATGGCAATCTTATTCGGCTTGCACATACTGTTTGTAGACTTAGCATTTAAGGAATAATTCACCATGCCATCCTTTAAAAATATTCATTTTGTTGTTAATCCAGCGGCAGGGCAACCCGAACCTGTTTTGTATATGATTAATAAGGTTTTATATCCACATGAGTTAACATGGTCTGTTTCACTTACGCAAGCGGATGGTGATGGAAAACGGTTAGCTAAACAAGCTGTCGATAATGGGGCAGATTTGATTGTGGCTTATGGTGGAGATGGAACAGTCAAAGATGTTGTAAATGGTTTATTGGATACTGATATTCCACTGGCACTCTTACATGGCGGGACAGGGAATGCGCTGGCGTTTGAATTAGGGATTCCGAAATCTTTAGAAAATGCTGTTGAACTGATTGTCAGTGACAATCGATTACGCTATGTCGATGTCGGACAGGTCATTTGCCAAGAAGACAGCGATACCATTGGCTATTTTATGCTGCGAATGAGCATGGGTTTGCAGACCAAAATTTTAGAAACTGCTAGCCGTGATCTTAAATCACAGTATGGTAATCTGGCATATGTGATGGCGAGTGTTCAAGAATTACGTAATTCAGAAAAAAGTAATTATCACATTACGATAGATGGGGAAGAAATTGAAACACAAGGTTTGACTGTTTTAATTGCCAATTCAGCATTTATTGGGGGGCAAGCTAACTTCAGTTTTGCTCCTGCTGTTAATCCATATGACGGGCTATTAGATGTAATGATTATAGATGATAATTTTGATGATGTCATAAAAATGGTAGGTAATGCGCTTGAAATTGATAGGCTAGATTCTAATCCAAGTTGGCAAGGGAAAGAAATTGTTGTTTCTTCACCAGAAGGACAACTTATTACATTGGATGGTGAAAGATTTGGTCACACGCCTGCGACAGTCAAAATACTTGAAAATGCAGTACAAGTTCTTGTCCCCCCTGAAAAAGATTAATGATAGAGGAGATTTTTTATTTCTGATAAAGATATTTCACGTTTAGATGATGATTTAACTGTTCCTGAACCTACACCAAATGGTATGCGTAAAATGATATCGATTATTCGCCGTCGTATTCGTACACAAGGCTGGATAACGACAATTCGATGGTTGTATGTCATTTTATTGTCTAATCTATTCGGTTATGTTCCCCTTGGATATAGTCGTATTACAGAACAGGTATATGTTGGTTCACAACAGGGTTGGTTAGGTATGATACGCTTACGAACAGCGGGTGTAACAGCAAGTGTGAACTTACGAGAAGAGTTTGATGATGCTGATAAATCCTTTGTTTTTGATGAGTATCTGTATTTACCAGTGCCTGATGAAACCCCTGTTTCGCTTAAGCAATTGGACCAAGGTATTGAGTTTATTGAAAAAAATGTGGCGGAGGGTGGAAAAGTCTATGTACATTGTGCAAGTGGTGTAGGACGGTCGGTGATGTTGACTGTCGCATATCTAATGACACAGGGTATGAGTTTCGATAGTGCATTTCAAGCAGTTAAGACAATACGTCCGTTTGTTTATTTATTCCCTTCCCAACGCCAACGACTTGAAGAATTTGAGGCAAATTTGTTGAAGTGATCAAACGATTTGTTGAATTTATACATGGCACAAAATCTATAAGCCGTGATAAAATAAATTGCAATAACCGTAGGGGTAATTGCTCCTGCGGTTTTTTTGTGCCTTGTAACCAAAATTATTTATTTAGGGATAGATAACATGGCATTACCTGTACAACAGTTAAATGTTGCGCGTAAATTAATTGACGAAATTACCTTGCAAGAACGTATTGCAGAGTTAGGTCAGGCGATTTCGACTAATTATGCTGATGCTGATGAACTGGTATTAATTGGTATTTTGAAAGGCAGTTTTGTTTTTCTGGGAGACTTGACGCGCCAGATTACAATTTCACATACTATCGAATTTTTACAAGTTTCCAGCTATGGTTCGGGGGCAAGGGAAAGTCGCGGTACAATTAATCTAAAGCTCGACATTCATACCGACTTAACAGATAAGCATGTTCTTATTATTGAAGATATTATTGACAGTGGCAATACCCTGAGCTTCATTGTGCAACATTTAGAGAGCTATCAACCAGCGGATATATCGATTTGCACTTTGCTTGATAAACCGTCACGGCGTAAAGTCCATGTTGATGTTGATTATGTTGGTTTTGAAATCCCAGATGAGTTTATTGTGGGGTATGGTATTGATGCTGATGAGCAGTATCGCCACTTGCCATATATTGCATCTGTTGAAGATTAATCGTGCGTAGGACAAACGTCCCCTTAATGTCTCCTGAAATGTGCTTATAATAGAGACATATTTAAAGATTTTTTAGGAGTAGGGCGTGCGGTCACAAATTCATTATTATCTAGTCTTTGGACTATTCATCATTATTACTTTATTGATGTCCGCTTGCGATACTTCAAACTCGGATGCTTTGCCCACTGTTGCTGTTTTACCGTCCAGTACGGATATTAGCGAAAATGAAGCAACCCCGATAGCAGAGGATGCGACACTCCCTGCGACATGGACACCCACAGCGACCGAAACTGCGACATCTAACCCAACAGCCACTCTAACATTGACCATTACACCAAGTGCAACCATAACTGACACAGCTTCTCCGACTTTTACACCCTCAGCATCGCCAACACAGATTCCACGCCCAATCGTAGACTTGATTCAACTTGCTTATAGTGCGACCATTTTGCCTGATGATTATGAAGTTCCGTTTCGTGAAGGTATAGAAGTTACCCTTGCGCCAGATGCAGGACAAGAGATTGTTGCTACACCCAATACTAATACAGGTGTTGTGATTGTCTCAACTGCGGATACCCAACAATATGATACATCAGTAAATTGCCCATTTTATCCAGTAGGGGGCTTTGCTACAGCGTATACGACTGACCCTCTGACTGCCCAATTATTGGGTTGTCCATCTGGTAATCCACCAGATACTGTTCAAGTACAAACAGCATATCAAGTCTTTGAACGCGGTACGATGTTGTGGATTGCTGGTAGCCCTAACCAGATTTATGCTTTGTTTAGTGATGGCACATATCAACGCTTTGCGGACAGCTTCGATGAAAATGTTGACCCAGAATCAGGTGGTGAAATTCCGCCTTCAGGTTTACGAGAACCGACGCGCGGATTTGGTAAAGTCTGGCGGACATTTGCGAATGTAAAAGGTAATTTGGGATGGGCATTAACAATTGAGATTGCTGATAGCGCTACATCACAGGCTTTCACACGCGGTATTATGTTATATGTCCCTGCGAGAGGTGATATATTGGCATTAATTGCAGGCTCTGGTGGTAATACGGGTACTTGGAAATCAATTGCGGGGTCATTTTAAAAGAGAAATCCCCTACTTGGCGAGCAAATAAGGGATATGAGTATTGTCAAAATGTATGCTATTCAGTCACGCGGGTGACATTACTAGCCTGTTTACCTTTTTGACCTTCTGTGATTGTAAACTCTACCTTATCGCCTTCTTCAAGACTGCGGTAACCTGAACCAGAAATTGCTGAGTAATGTACAAAAACATCTGTACCATCTTCTTGCTCAATGAAACCGTAACCCTTTTCAGAATTAAACCATTTCACTGTGCCAGTCATACGTTCTTCCATCTTTAAAAAATACTCCTGAAATGTATGAAACGAATCAATCTCAATATATACCAATAGATTATATTAAGATATGAGTTGACAAATATTACAAATAAACTTGCATTTTCATCGACTCATTTTCACTATACACGCACCTGATATATTTTGCAATTCAATTTTCATAGTTTTATTCAAAATTTAAACGTCCGAGCTGGAGTCGTCCATCCTCATACAATTCACCATTCACTTGTGGGGCTAGGCGTGAGTTATCTGCATAAAAATAAATCCCAAGCCAGACATCATATGTGCCTTTTTCTAAATTCTCTGGAAAATTTAAGAGAACACTATCTTGTTGCCTGTCGCCTATTCGCCATGTACCTGTTGGATAACTATTTGTACCAAGTGAGGTATCTGCTTGAGCAACAGGGACAGGTGAATCTGATGGAGTCACATGGATAAATAGCGAATAATCACGGTCGGGTCGGTTAAGGACATCCCATTCAAATGTAAATTCAATGGGTGTATCTATGCTAATATCCCATGTATCTCCATAATCAAGTATTTGTGAATCTTGGATAATATCGAGTCCCGATAACTTGAGAATCTCACCGAACTGAATATCGTCTTCTAATGTGGCTAATGGCGTTTCAGGCTGTGGTGCTGTCACACGTAAATCAGGTGCTAGGATAGCATCATTTTCTGCATTTGCCGATGTACCTTCTGTTATGAGTGGCTCATTATGTAACATTCGATAAAGCCCTGTACGTATTGTATAACGCCCAACAGGCAAGTCATCAGATAATTTAAGCCAATGATGGGTAGCTGTTAATTCATCAGTTTGCCAGATACGAGAGCGATACATGCCGTTATATGGGAAGTCATGGGTTGCCCCTACAACTTGCCCATTATCATCAATGATTTGTACGAATACCTCATAATCTTCGCTGGTTTGCTGGAGTGCTTGCCAATATAAAGTGACAAATACTGTATCACTTGCATTTAACTCATCTTGTGAGATGGTATAACCCTGTAACTGAACTTCCGCTTGTGAGCCTTCGTTAGTTAAATGGAAGCTCGCTGATAATCGATGGTCTATAACTTCTCGTGAATTAAATAAATCTAAGGGCGTATCCAGTGTATAGAAGTCTGCTATATGCGTGTCGCTACGGTCAATATACGGCTGTGACTCTGTGCTACCAATGGTTTTAAGTAGGGCTTCTGTTTGCTCTACTGTGAAGGGGGGTAGCAGGTATGTTTGACCATCATGTAAAAGCACCCATGCTCGTTGATACCATTGTGCCTCACGCCCATTATGACGAATACGATAGGGGTCTGTTGTAATCATGATAGTGATTTCGTCGGGCGGGTTTGGGATATTGAGTGTCCCATCACTTGTGATTGCACTATGGCGATTACGATAATTATAAGCAGTCATATAGGCAATATTGGAACGCGAGTATTCTTCGTATGATATCAGGTAACTGCTATCAGGATTATCAAGAATATAATTACTGAGGTCTACATCGATTTGTTCATCACGCCAGCCAGCTTCTTCTCGTGTATAGCCTTCTGGAATAAAGTCATTCAAATATGTATTCATGCTGATAAATGTTGGGATGATTGCCAAAATGATAAAACTGCCCGTTACAAGCTGGGGTGATACACGATTTTCTAGCCACCCCCACAAATCAGATACTCCAACACCTGCCAAAATAAAGAGGAATGTCAGAACACCGCTTTGCCGTACTGAATGTATCTCAACAACTGCACCACTCATTAAATCTGTCGAGAGCATAATCGGTAAGCCGAATAATGACCACCAATAGACAATCCGTCTTGGGAATCGTAACGCCATGAGCAGGGCAACTGTGAAGCCAATTGCAAATAATGGGGTCAGCATCGGGCTATTCATAACATTATATGGACCTTGCCACGAGATACCAACTGCAAGGGCTTCGAGTCCGATTTTTTGTGCGACGATGCTCACTAGCTCACTAACACTATCTGTATATTGCCAAGCCCATCCGCCCGTAGTTGCGCTTCCTGCATCAGCACGCGCACTAAAGGATTCAGGGGTTGTTACAAAAGTGACAATATTGGGCAATGTTAGTATCAGCGAGACTACTGCCATAATCACCCAACCACGAATTGATTTTTTCCAGTGCGGGCGGTTGGAAATAAAATCATGGGCGAACCATAAAGCAAGAATCACAGGAACAAGACGCGCAGGTATATAGTTATATTGCATCAACGCTAAGGATGCCCCAGCCAATGCCCATCGCCACCAACCGCCTTTTCGCCATGCCCATACAGTCAGCCAAATAACCAATGCCAGTAAAGCAGGGAATAGTGCCGCCCGCATTCCTAATCGACTGATATAGATTGCATGGACAGACATTGCCGCGGCTAAGGATGCTAGCAAGGCTGA
>CAYGTY010000131.1:0-17792 GCA_964352825.1 uncultured Anaerolineaceae bacterium | reverse complement strand
AACTTGATAACCTGATGATGACATTGCAAGAGTTGCTTTATGGTGCCGTTGGGGGAGGTCAGAACATGAATGAAACGAATACCCTCCTGCTTTAATGTCGTTGACCAACGTCTCATGAGTTCGTCTAATTCATCTCCGTATATATCGAGTAAGGCGACGGCTTTTATTCCCCATAAAGTGACTATTTTATAGACGACGATTCCCTGTATTTTCCCCTCATCTTCCGAAATTGCGTAGTTATATTTCCGAAAGGGATGCTGTGCATAACGCTTCCTAAGATATTCCCACTTCTTATGGAAGTGAATTCTATCCGATAGATGTTTGTTTTCATGATGGACATTATCAGGAAAAACATTGGTGATTTTTAATGTGGGTGATTTCAAGTTACGGCTCATAGCGAGTAGCGGTTGCATCTGCCCAACAACATGATAGCCATAACTTTTACTGCGCTTATCAACTTTTACACCTTGTGCATTAGAGAAGCCCATTCCTGCACTCATACCCCATGTTTGTAATGCCTTATACACAGGTCGTGATACCTGCTTGACCAGCCCGTGACCACGATACTCAGGATGGACTGCCATATTCATGCTCATACCGATTGATATGCTGGTGTTTTTGTCATACAAGTCGCGTTGTAAACAAGCATATTGTGCAACCAAACGGTGATTATCCCATAAGCCATAAGCGACAAGATGCCCCAAAGATTGCAACCAGCATATCATTTGCTCCATATGTTCTGCTTCTTGCTCAAAGCAAATGGATAATAGCTCTCCCCATTCAATAACATCATCTTGTGTTAAAGGTCGTAAGTCCATCACATCATTCCTATAGTGCTTCATTTCATTTGAGCATATCAAAACTTCGCTATTTGAAATGGGCGTAACTATGATTATAGACCTCCGCCCACTATACGCTGGCTAGATGTTTGAAAAAACAGATAATTCCTTAGCTCATCCCTGTATGAATGTCAAAGTTGCGCTATGATAGTGTAGAAGGTGTTGTTTTGGATTTTGGATTTTATGACAGATAGAGTAACAGATAATCAACCGAACGAGCAACGGAACCGCAATCGTAAATTATCGAGTGTGCAGATTATGTTTGCTGTCATTCTGACTGTGGGCTTGATGTTGACACTGCAATTTAGCACGCGTATTCAAGCCGACCGTGAGCTTCAGCGGATTCATGACCAAGTTGTACAAGAGATTGACTTTCTTGAACGACAACAAGAAGACTTAAATCAAGAATTAAGTTATGTCAAAAGCAATGCTTATGTGGAACAGTGGGCGCGCGACGAGGGGAAGATGGTTAAAGAGGGTGAGGTACTTGTATTGCCTCAATCGATAGCAAATACGAGTGAAGCCGTTTCAACACCCATACCCTTGGCAGACTTTGAGACAAAACCCCCTGAACCCGAAAATTGGGAGCTGTGGTGGGCATTATTTTTTGATTCTCCCGCCCCAGATTTCTAGGAGTCATCATCCATTATAAGGGTTTTGACACTCTGTCGGGTTGTTGTGGATATAACGCGACCATCCTCTGTAACAAGGACTGAGCCTTCTGGTACAAGATAACTTTGTGATTTCCCAAATGCAGAGATAACCAACAAAATAAATCCGAGAGCAATCATCAAGCCTGCAATAAATAACATTGTTGTGCTTGCATCTACATAGACCGAGCGCACAAATCCTGCATAAATCTGTGCTTCAAATCGCTCAATATCTGTATTGGCGCGGACAACCTCATCAAAGGTCGCAAACACAGGGACTTGACTCGTAAACATCAAAACAAGTGTAACAATACCCGATAAAAGAAATGACCAACCCATCCAACGCCCAAACCCTTTGAGGTTTCTCACAGCAAATAATATGATAAAACCAATCAATACCATGGGGCATAGCATAAAGAGCAAACTTAATTGCGAGTCAAGCTGGAAGAGGTTATAAATCAATCGAGCGGTGTCATCGGGTATGGTGAGAACATTACTTTCTAAGTTAAGTTGAAGTTGTAACACAGCACCTAAATTTGCAAACCATTGATGAACAATATTGATGGACTTTCCTTGTAATCTGCTGGGTGGATTACAAAATGGGAATACTTGATCATCCTCACCTTCAAATTGTTGTAATGCTATGACTTGTTGAGCATTACAGTCTGGGGCTGATTCAATGATGACTTTACTCGCACGGAGACCTTCATCACCCTGTAGACGATTAATGAATTCGGTTGTATTAATAAGGGTTTCAGGCTGGGTGAAATCACCTTGCGAGATGAGATTGATAGTATCTAATATCAATTCAACTTGCACCTGTAGCCATTCGGGTGGGATGAGTGCTTCACTCACATCGCGCCAATCGTCAATCGACATCGCATCATTCAGTTCATCAAGGTCAATCGGAAAAGAGACTGTGCGATTAAAGTTTCCTTCGCGATCATTGAGTATGGCTGGCATAACATAGGGGACAATATCTTTATAGATATTTTGATCATCAAATGTCTGTTTATAGGTCTCTATATTGACCAATGAATCACGAAACGCAGCGGTACATGCCGATATAGATGCAACAATAATAAAGAGGATAACAATTAATGTTGCAATCGCTCGATTGACGAATCGTCCCATATGCTCTTACCTATAATGACTTAAGTAGAAATGCAGGTTGTTCTCCAGCATATGCTATAACAGTCGCTAAAGTATGATGTTCCCCGACAGTTAGACTTGTGCCAGCTTTTGCAAAATCTGTTTTGATAACTCCGATAGCAAAAATTGTACCATTGGGTGCTGTGACACTACTGGTCAATTGACCAATAGATTTACCATCACTGTATAAGGTTGCTGGAGCTTGTACAAATTCATCTAAACTTAGTTTGACAATTGTTTTTGCAAGGCGTTGACGGCTTTCCATGCGTGCAATAATCTCTTGCCCTGTATAGCACCCCTTCGCAAAGCTAACCTCATCCCATAATCCGACTTCAAGTGGGAGATAATCAGTTGATAATTCGGCTCTTGCTGGTCGCCCTGAACGGATTCTTAGGGTGTTATATGTGATTGACCCCGCTGGTTGAAGCCCATATGGACTACCGATTTCTAGAAGATGCTGATGAATGGCTACAGCATCGCGCTCTTGGCAGACAATTGCCCAATGTTGATTGATAATGGATTTACGTCGAATCAGTGTGAAGGTTGCACCATTGACTTCAATTTCGATGCTATCAATCCCATCGAGATTCTCTAAATCTGGGTGAATAACCGCAAGAATTGAATCGGCTGTAGAACCATGTATTGCGAATTGTTTGGTTTGGGCTGTCACATTTATCTGTTTAACATCATCACCATAGAAGATATTGCGCTGTAGATAATTTGCAACCTGAACATCTTGACCTGCTTCTGTAATGATGAGTAATCCTTCAGGTCGATTATAGGTTATGACCCGATATAAAATCCGTGCATTCGGATTGGTAAATATTGTTGCTTGGCTTGTGTGTAGAGGCATATCAACTATTTTGTTGGTTGACATCCTATTTACCAACTCAAAGCGATTTTGACCTGTTAATATAATGCGCCCCTCATGTGAACGATCGAGGATAATAGCAGACTCTAATGCTGTATCATATTCTTTGCTCAAGTCCCCATAATGTAATGGGATACCATCTTCGGCAAGGACCGCGCCTAGGGATTGATGATAGGATTGCAAGACAGTCATGAACACTCTCCAATGAGTTGTCGATTCTTTAACTCTTGTTGGATAATATCGGCAACTAGGTCAATGGCATGTTCCAGTGTATCGTTCACAACGACATAATCACATTGACTTTGATAGGGGAGTTCAAGCACTTTTGCCCGTTCCAAGCGTTTTTCTATATTGGTGGTGTTGTCATCGCGTTTAAGCATCCGACTTTCCAAGACATCGAGTTGATCATCTAATGTTTCCCCAGGAACAGTCACAAATATCTGGACAACATTCTCTGGAAAGGCTGTAACTAAAGCACGCGCTCCCAGTACTTCAATATCAGCAATCCGTGTTTCACCCTGTGATAAACTCTCCGCGACTGCTTGGCGGGGTATACCATAGAACTTACTGGGTGTTACTTCTTGGAATTCTAACAATTCATCATTCGTAATCATCTGTTGAAAGGTCTCGGTAGATATAAATAAATGCTCACGCCCCTGTTCTTCATCAGCACGCATGGGTCGGGTTGTTGCTGTTGCAAGTTGCTGAACACCCATATGTCGCGCAATGATAGCTTTCATAATCGCATTTTTACCTGCACCACCCGGTCCAATCATCACAAAAATCACACCACTTAAAGTCCCAGAATCTATCACCTTATTATATCCTCATCTCACGCCTGCATACCTGTTCATCATAGCAAGTCCTGTACGCATTCTCCATAGGAAAAGGATTAAGAAACAAAAACGGACTCCATTTCGAAGTCCGCTTCTGTATTTATTGACTATCTTAGGATTTAACCCGATGTTGTATCAATGATAGCAATATCGGTAACCCACCAACTTTCTTTCCAGCTAAATGGATTTTGACTTGAATCTTGTTCTTGCCAACCTGTCCCATTTTCGCTGACACCAGAACGATCGAGGTGGAAGCGCAAGCCAACGGGTGGCTTAGGGTCACCATCTAATTCTCTACCTGCATAGTAGGAGAGAGAGTGGACACGTTGTAGCCAATCGTGTTCATCTGGCATCCATACACCGTTGTAAGTTGGCCAATCGAATTCACCAGCCCACATGCGGAAGCGAACCCGCGACCCACCACTATTTTCATAGTAATCAACGATAATTTCATGGTCACCGGCTGGTATCCGGCGAGTGACTTCTTTCGTTTGACCGCCTTCTTCCCAGTCACTAATCAATAGACAACTCGTACTGCTTCCTTCAACAATCACGTCTTCACCACTAGATGTTTTTGGCTTACCACTTGTTACAGGTTGACCATTAACACTCGCACAACCAGGGAAGTATCCTGTACCATTGAGATTCAACCACATACGATGCCCATCGTCGGACTCTAGACGGAATGTGATTTCCATATCGTTATCTAGATGGAATGAGCGACGGAACTGTGCTGACCAATCATCTTTGACCCATCCATTAACTGGTGATAAGTTGCTACCCCAATTGAGGTTAAAGTCATCGTTTGCCCAGTTCGAGAAGCTATGGTCTGGTGGAACTGCGGTTTTATCAAATTCTTCCAAACCAAATGGACTGTCTTGTGGTCGGACATATGCCATCCGTTCAGAATTATTAGGATTCGTATCAAAGCGTGGGTGTTGTGTATCATCCCAGAAATCTGCTGACCAATCGCTTGTCCAGAAGCCTGCTGGGGTAGAGCCACGTAAACCATTTGTAGACCAAGTGAAACCACCATCAGTTGTCACTTCGATTCTTGCAGAACCCTCTAATTCATAGAAGGTATAGTATTGTAATTGTGGGTCAACTGCATCGGATAAATCAAAGACACCATTGAAGATCATAGATGAGTTTGACCGTGGTGCGGCTGGAATTTCATCAAATGCAATCCCTGCACCTTGTTTTGGACTATCCGTGAAGGAGAAGCTACTGCTACCCAAGGATACAATGAATGCACCATCATTACGATAATCGAAGAATTCTAATCTGATTTTATACTGTTTGCCTGATTCAAATGTCGCTGTACCAACATTGACTTGGCGCCCACCTGTGTTGAAATCATTAAAGATATTCCATTCAGGGTTATATAAGTCAGGTAAGCCAGGTCCTGAAGGTAACTGACCAGCAGGAACCGTGTCATATTTGGCGCGAACTGCCTCATCATAAGTGAAAACGAATGTATATGTTCCCGGATTCATCGTTGTACCGATGACAGGTGTTGTCAGTTCCCAGATACCAGCATAATCATAAGTTAAGCCAGCAGGACCACCACTACCCCAGTCATTATTGATGTCAAGAACGACACCCTTACGTTTCATCAAGTCAGAACCTTCATATGGGACATTATCCCAATTGTTGTAAGGTGAGCTTCTGTTGCCATCGAAGTAATTTCTTACACAATTTCTAAACCCATTACTATCATTTGGACAACTCGTCATATCGTAAATCCAGTATGTCCAGAATTTACCACCAAAGTCGGCAGGACCACCACCAGACCCACGGAAGAATTCAGGACTCAATCCCCATGTCCCTTCCATGACCCAATTGCGTGTATTCCGTGCTGCATCAAAGAAGGCTGCGCCTGTATCTGCATCAATCTTGATAGTTGTTTGAATATTGGATTTGAACTCGATATCGTCAATATACCAACCATCTTTCAGGTTGCCGTCATTTTCACCGCGATCCATAGAATCTGAAACAAATCTTACGCGGATCCGTTTACCCGAATCGCTACCATCTGCTGCGAATGGGCTTAGATCAACGATTTCACGCTTCCATAAGAATTGTTTGACTTCGCCAGATTTATCCCAATCGTTATAAGCACCACCTTGATTCCATGGTGGGGCAGTCTCCCATTCCGTCCAGCCATAGAGATGGTCATAACATTGGTCAAGAGCCGAATCCCAGCAATAACTAGGATCGCCGATTGTATCGGGATCTTCAACCGAAATCTGGACACGAATTCTTGAACTACTACCGATGTGATGGCGTTGCCAGAAGGTCATAATTGGCTTACTTGCGGCATCTGTCGCACGTAAATCGATGATGGTTGCCATCTCTAAGACGTTAAACGTACGCCCACTATTGTTGGTGATACGACTAAAATCTGGTGGTAAGGTTTCTTCTGTCTCCCCACTATTGAGCGGTGCAGATGTACTATCATGGAAGGATAGGACACCATCTCGTTGCGCCCAATCGATAACAGCCCATGTTCCACCGAGATACCAATTATCAAAGATATCATCTGCACGATCATCGAGATTATCACGATATGTTGCGCCATCACCAACGACTGTCACAGTATCACCGCTATCGGCTGGTGCGGTATCTGTTGTGTAATCAATTTGCAAAGCAATGGTTTGTTCAACAGGTGTATCTGCTAAACTACCATCTTTTACAAGATCGAAATCCGAATTATCTTCACTTAAATAGACCCGATAATCTTCAATCCAGCCATTCTTATACCATGAATTACTTGGATCGATTTGACGAGGTAAGATTTGGACATACCCAACCTGATAATCTGCACCCAGATTGATGACAAACTCATGTGGATAGGTAGCGCGTGGGTTATCGGTATAACTAAACCATGCCGTATTTGTATCATCATCTAACATGTTGCCAATCAGATAATTTGGCGAACGGTCTGAACTGTATGATTCAATAGTCCATGCACTGCGTGGAATTAAGTTAGCATCTTTATCAAGTAGGTTAAATTCTGCAATGGTTGCATAATCATGCCCTAGAATGGCAGAATCAGCGATGAATTTGATGTACTGGAAATCGCCTGTTGTATAGACTAAAGGTTCGTTAGTGGGTGGGGCTGTATTTTCAACATCTTCACTGACACCAGTCGACCATAAGGCGTGAACTCTTTCTTCGCGTTCTTTGATTTCGATGTCGTCAATATATACACCATCGGCATTATTGTTATTGCCATTTGTTTTAAAACGGAAGCGAAGTAAGATGTCGTCATCAGTGGTAGAGTCTGGGAGGTTATTATCGAACCCAGTTGACACCCAAATTTGATTTAGGTCAACCTCGACCCGTTGCCAGTTCCATTGACGGCGTGTGCTATCATCTGTTCGGCTGTTATAAGACATTCTGTCATTATATGTCCATAACTCTTTCCAAACACCGTCACTATCGTCAGCCTTCTTCCATTCTAAGTAGAAGTTTTCACCACCGCTCGACCCAAAGTCATGCCACCATTGGAAGGTCAGAACAGGATCATCTGGTGTATCATTATCAGGCTCATCACATAAATTGGATGGGACTAGTACACATGCTGGCGAGTATGGATTCAATGGTGAATCGTTATTGACATCAAATGCGATCCGCATTTCAGCACTACTTTCACGATTCGTTATATAAGTTTCCTGTTGCAAGTCGCCATTTGTATCGCGTAGTGCAGGTGAATCTGTAAGCGAGAAGGCTGTGTCCGTATCTGGACGATATGCACGATATGCACTACGTCCCCATGAACCACCTAATAACCAATCATTGATGGTTTCTTCTTGTTCAAAACCTTCTTGATATGGATAAATAAGGAAGCTGGAGATCGACAAGCGCTCTAGCTTAATATCATCAATCCACCAACCTTGATCAGTATCCGAGTTACGGGATACCGTCATTGCAAAGCGGATACGGAATTTACCATTTGCTGCGGGTTCTAGAGCTTTAAGTTCCTCAAGATTCACTTCAGTAAAGATAAATGAATTTTCATATGGTTGTGATGTGTTGTCACGGCTATTGATTTGACCTGTCGGAACAACTTTCCATACTGGGGCTTCACCAGAGTCGTAATCTAAATCCGTAGTATATTGGATTTCTAGACCTGTGTATTTACGAATATCATACGATTGCCAGAAAGACAGAATCGCATCACCACCATCACCTTGCTCGTCAACAGCACCTAGTGGATGGTCTAAATCTACAATACCGTTGAATTCTAGGGTGTGCATCCGCAGATTTTGGTCAGAATAATCGTCTGAACAGCTAGAGCTGCTACTGCCACAACCATCAAGGTTTGTTTTTTCGTAGTTTGCATATTCACTATCGTCCCAAGCGTAATCTTGACCACCTTCACGGGATTTCGCTTTAGAAAGTTTCCAGCGACCACTCGTGATGAAATCCTCACCTTGGTCAAATGTATTGAAATCCCAAGATTTGGCAGGATAGAATTCGCTTTGTGGCTCTTCATCAATATTGATGCTATCAACCCACCATAAACGATACCCACGATCATTACCTGTGGAATAAGAGGCTTCGGGAACTTCCATACCGAAACGGATGATGTAGTGTTTATCTTCCATCGTATCCGCACCGCTTAGTCCCATTAATGTGCGTAAGTCAATGCGTTGATATGTCCAGTTGTAATTTGTGGAATCACCTGTATGTATATTTAGGACCTGCCAGTCAAGGCTTGCATTATCATCAAAGCGGTCAAAGATACCATCGTCATCAGAGTCATACTCTGCAACCTCAATCCATGCCTTCATTGATGGGTCGCGCATGTCCCAGACATCCCAGAAGGTTAAGACTGGGTCAATCATGCCGGCTGGAATCAGCACACTACCACGCAACTCGAGGTAACAACGATATCCAACTGCAAAATCACTACCATCTTGCCATGAATCCCAACGATATCTTTCAGAGTTGGAATCACGACTATCCTCGACGTTCCCCCAACGACAATCAGCTGCACCTGATTCTGGATTACCACTGCTATCAACAGGCGTATCGTCTGGGTTACCACTCAATGTTGGAGAGTCTATTGAAAATTGTACGTCTGCCCCGCCAGAAAACTCAACCATATCGACAAATACAGTATAAGCACCGGCTGCAACTGTTCGTTTGGCAGTTGATTTCTTATTGTAATTACCACCCCAAGCATCAATGACAAGACAGTCATCTGTATTATCATATACAGTCACTGAGTTTTTGTTAGGTGTGCCACCCCATGTAATGCCTGTTGATGAACAATTACCTGGGCGAGCGGTAGGTAAGTCTAAGTGACCAGGGACAATCCATACACGATACCCGTCATCAATCTCAGTGATTTTGAAGCGTAGTTCTAAATCATCTTCTAGATAAATATGACGACGGAACGATACACTGAAGTTGTTGTTTGGATCACCTGCAGGCCAATTTTCAATCGGTGCCGCATTCCCCCAATCGAAATCAAGATCGTATTGCTTGTCGGGGTCAATTTCTGATGTGTATTGACCACTAGTAGCTGTTGACCCTAATGTCGTATTCGGGAAGAACTCTGCATACCAGCCCAGTCCTGCACCCAAAAATACATCACCACCAACGCGCCAATTTTCAAGCACATCGGCTGAGTCATGCCACGGAGCTTCAAATATCTCATCTTGTGGAGTGGGTGACGGAGTCGGTGTACTTGTTGGAACCGTAGGCGTAGGAGTGAGGGTATCGGTTGGTGTAGGCGATGGCCCATCTGTCGGCTGCTCTGTTGGCGGGACACCTGTCCGCGTTGGGAGAGCCTCTTCTACTGGGGTCTGTTGAGAGATCCATGTCACAGTCAACCAGAATGCGTCTTTATCGGGTAAGTCGTCAATATTCTCTGGGTCTGTTCCCAAGAGATTATAGACGGTGTTGCTGAATACATTACCGATGGCAGGACCAGTCGCGGCAATTGCAGCAGCCATTGAAAAAATTACCAAAGCTACAATCAAGGTATATTCCACCAATGATTGACCTAATTGTTTTGAATATTGTTTCGGTGTTTCTGTTTGCATAAGTAACCCTCACTTATATGCACTTGGGCTATATCGAAAATGCCTAATCTGTATCTTTTAATATTACTTGATTTAGTCTTATTTTTGGTTTAATTGTTGTAGTTTCTTGTATAGATGCGTTGACATAACCTTATCACTTGAGAATTTTGACGTACATCTTTATCCTTAAGACCATAATCCTTATCATTTTTAATCAAAAGGAAGCCTTATGTCAGCAAAAATATTAGATGGACGTGAAGTTGCAAATCGTATTCGTGAAGAAATTGCGGAATCTGCCGAAGCATTTACGCAAAAATTTGGCTCTGCTCCGGGATTAGGTGTTGTCTTAGTTGGTGATGACCCTGCCTCAGCCATGTATGTTCGGATGAAACGCCGTGCTTGTGAACGGGTTGGGTTTACATCAGAAGCTCAAATCTTGCCTTCATCTGCTACGCAGGAAGAGGTCGAACAAGTTGTGCGCGAATATAATGATAATCCCAATATTCATGGCATCCTTGTTCAATTACCCATGCCCGACCATATAGATGAAGAAGCTGTGCTCAACCAGATTAGCCTCGCGAAGGATGTTGATGGCATTCATCCTATTAATATCGGTAAATTGGGGATGCGCGGACGCACACCTACATTTACACCCGCAACGCCAACAGGTGTGATGGTATTGCTTGAAGAAACAGGTATCGCGATAGAAGGAAAACAAGCTGTTGTGATTGGACGCAGTAATATTGTCGGTTTACCTGTATCACTTATGTTAACCAACGCCAACGCCACTGTGACGATTTGTCATAGTCGTACCCAAAATTTACAAGGTTACTTGAAAAATGCGGATATTGTTGTAGCTGCCGTGGGTCGCCCAGAATTTATTAAGGGCGGATGGCTTAAAGAAGGAACAGTTGTCATTGATGTTGGATCAAATTCTGTTGATGACCCTACATCCGAAAGAGGATATCGCTATGTTGGGGATGTTGAATTTGAATCAGCGAAAGAAGTTGCAAGTTATATCACAAAAGTCCCCGGCGGTGTTGGACCGATGACCATCACAATTTTATTGCAAAATACACTGAAAGCTGCTTGGAACGTGTCGGAATCATAAGAGTTTCATCAGATATTGTGTTTTCGTGGTGTAAAAACTTGATGTTCACCCTGTTTTTGAGGTTAGATAGTATCATTAAGTTGAAAGGTATTGGGATGACACACAACAATACACCAAATTCATCACATCAATCACAACAACAAAAGGACTGTTTGCGTGACTTGGTGCAAATTTTGATGGATATTGAAGTCAGCCAGATGTTATCAGCCAGCCGTTATGAACGCAGTGGAAAACGACGTGCTTATCGTAATGGCTATCGGACAAGTATCTGGAACACAACAATCGGACAAATTGAGTTACGGATTCCTAAACTCAGGCGAGGGTCATATTATCCACAGCGATTATTGAATGATGCCGATATAAGGAAACGCCTGATTGAGCTTGTCAATATATGTATTCAGCGTGGACTTAGCTTTGGTGATGTGGATAATACTATCAATAATCTTGACCTATTGACGCTATCATCTTATGAAGTCCATCAAATTTATGATGTTCTTCGTTCATATTCTGCAAAGCCGATATCGGTTTCTATGAATCGGTATCAATCATCCTATGAATCTGAAGCACATCAGGTCATTTTGCAGAAGCGCGATGCTGATGGACAGTTAAAAATCATCAGCCAATCGAAGACAGACGATGACAATAAAGAATTCTGGCGAGATTTCACACGGCGTATGCAACATGCAGGGGTAGGCGTAGAAGATTATCAATCAGTATTATCTGCTGTCAATCCGTATGCGTGCATTGATGATACAAACATCATCTACCTTATAGATGTAGTCAAACCGAGTTATCTCATATATATGAATGAATATCACTTAATTGCATAAACGATATAGATAGGAAAAGTCTAATGATTCCAATGGTAATTGATCAGTCCTCA
The DNA here is from genome assembly GCA_964352825.1 of uncultured Anaerolineaceae bacterium. GTDB lineage: Bacteria > Chloroflexota > Anaerolineae > Aggregatilineales > Phototrophicaceae > UBA6055. The sequence continues at coordinate 5,412 of CAYGTY010000131.1, read as the reverse complement.
CGTGGTGAACGGTCTTATGATATTTTTTCACTCTTGCTCAAAGAGCGTATCATCATGTTGGGACAACCCATCGAGTCACAAATTGCAAACCTGATTGTGGCACAGTTACTATTTCTTGAACGTGAAGGAAGTGACCGTCGTATTCAAATGTATATCAATTCTCCCGGCGGTGAAATTTATGCGGGCATGGGGATTTACGACACCATGCAAGCGATTAATGCACCTGTCAGTACGGTAGTTGTTGGTTTTGCGGCAAGTTTTGGTACAGTCGTTTTGGCAAGTGGTGCGGCGGATATGCGCCATGCACTCCCGAATGCAACTATTCACCTTCACCAACCTTTAGGTGGGGCGCGTGGTCAAGCATCGGATATTGTCATCCAAGCAAACGAAATTGTCCGCCAAAAAGCCCAAATCTACAAGATTATCGCAAAACATGCTGATAAAACCCCAGACTATATTGAAAAACTCTCAGAACGTGACATCTACTTCACACCTGAGCAAGCAATTGAACACGGCTTGATTGATAGTATTCTTGACCGCCACTCTGAAGATGGTCCTTCACTCTAAATTTCACAAATCAATCATTTATAAATAAACGGGTATGGAGCAAATTCCATATCCTTTGTTTGTCTCGCTTGTGGACAAACAACTCGCGATATATAGTAGAAATTATTTCGGGCGAGGATAAATCATGCCGACTCTACTCTTAAAAAATATCCATACATTGATGACGATGGATGCTCAGCGACGCGAATTAACGAAGACTTCCATTTATATACAAGATAATGTGATTATCGCTATTGGGCGACTGGATACCATGCCGTCGCAGACAGCCGATAGAGTGATAGACCTCTCAAATCACATCGTACTCCCCGGTCTTATCAATACCCACCATCATATGTACCAAAGCCTGACTCGTGTTTTAGCCCAAGATAATGAGCTATTCGACTGGCTGACGACCTTATATCCGATTTGGGCGCGCCTGAGTAGTCATCATATTTATACCTCTGCCAAACTCGCAATGGCTGAACTAATGTTATCAGGCTGTACGACATCGAGTGATCATCTCTATATTTTCCCGAATGATGTCCAACTTGAAGATGAGATTCGCGCCGCCGAAGACATTGGGATGCGCTTTCATGCTGCACGGGGTGGGATGAGCTTAGGTGAAAGCAAGGGTGGCTTACCCCCAGATAGTGTCGTTGAGGATGAACAAGCCATTCTGAAAGATACCCAACGTGTGATTGAAGCCTATCATGATCCAGAACGCCATTCGATGTTACAGATTGTCGTTGCTCCCTGTTCTCCTTTTAGCGTCACTGTCGATTTAATGCGTGAAGCCGCTAATCTGGCGCGTGCATATGGGGTACATTTGCATACACACCTTGCTGAAAATGATAAAGACATTGACTTTAGCTTAGAAACATTCAATCAACGCCCGGGAGATTATGCTGAAAGTGTTGGCTGGGTAGGGGAGGATGTTTGGCACGCGCATTGCGTTAAATTAGATGAAAAAGAAATTCAATTATTTGGGCATACAGGCACGGGCGTTTGTCATTGCCCATCATCCAATATGCGTCTTGCATCAGGTATCGCTCCGATTCGTTCCATGCTCGATAATCAAGTCAAAGTCGGTTTAGGGGTCGATGGCTCTGCCTCCAATGACGCTGGTCACTTATTAAATGAAGCACGTCAAGCGATGTTATTACAACGGGTGAGTGGCAATCCAGCAGGCTTATCGGCTCGTGAAGCATTGGAACTAGGGACGTTAGGTAGCGCCAGTGTGATGGGGCGTGATGATATTGGGGCAATCGCAGAAGGCATGTCAGCCGACATTATTGCCTATCGCTTGGATACGATTGGCTTTGCTGGGACGCTCCATGATCCAATTGCTGGATTGTTATTTGGTCAGTCACCAACAGTCGATTTATCAATTATTAATGGCAAAATTGTTGTTGAAGATGGACATATCCTGACGCTTGATTTACCTGTATTAATAGAAGAACACAATCAACTGTCGATGCAATTGATTAACGGGGATGAATAATGTCCTTTTTGCGTTTAGGTGTCGCCTGTGCCGTCCGTGATGAACAGGGCAGAATCCTTTTATCAAAACGGAATGATTTGAATGTCTGGAATTTACCATCAGGGCGCTTAGATAGTGGTGAACTCATTACCGATGCGGCTATCCGTGAAGTCTATGAAGAAACAGGAGTTCATGCCGAAATTACACGAGTTATTGATTTATACTATTATCAAGGCTGGCAACGCATGAACATCTTGTTTGAGGCAAAGTATGTGGGTGGCGATTTAAAACAGGAAACTTTTGAAACGCGTGAAAATCGTTTTTTTGACATTGATAACTTGCCCGATAACAATATTAGCGAACAGATGGTTTCTGATGTATTGAATAATGAGAAATCAGCAATGCGTGTGATTACCATTTCAAAAGCTGAATTATGGAAAACGAAACTGAAATTGCAGTGGCGGTGGGTGAAGAATTTATTGAGAGGGCATATTGAACCCCAGCATGTGCAATTTAATGTATATGGTCAAGTGAGTGAAACACAATCCCCCATACAAATTAGTGGCGATACGCCAATCTGGAGACAACTGAACTTGACAGATGCCCATCAATTGCATCACATTAGACAAAACATGCAAACAGATACCTTACACTTTATTTTCAATCCAACTGACTTGACAGAAATAGGTTTTTCAAGTGAATAGGAGAGTTAACGATGACTTTAGTAGATAGACTAGCTGTAGCCCGTGGCGATATGCCAGCCGACCTTGTGCTACGGAATGCACAACTAATTAATGTGATTACAGGGGAAATTTACCCAACCGATATTGTTGTTCATGACCGTTATGTGGTGGCACTAGGGGGGGGCTATTCTGCAAAAGAAGAAGTTGACCTCGATGGGAAATACGTGTCCCCAGGGTTCATCGATGCCCATGTCCATATCGAAAGTAGCCTCGTTACACCGCCAGAATTTTCACGCGCAGTTTTACCACATGGTGTGACGACAGTTGTTACCGACCCTCACGAAATTGCCAATGTGCTGGGACTTGAGGGGATGCGCTTCATGCTAGAACGCGCCAAAAATGGCTTACTCAATATGTATGTCATGGCATCCAGTTGTGTCCCTGCTACGGAAATGGAAACATCAGGCGCACGGCTCGAAGCAGAAGACCTTGAGCAACTGGTCAGGAATAAGTGGGTTTTGGGTCTTGCTGAAGTGATGAATTACCCCGGAGTTGCTTATGCCGATGAAGGGATGCTCGACAAAATTATGCTGTTCAGAAATCTGACTTTAGACGGTCATGCCCCCGGAATGACAGGCAAAATGCTGAATGCTTATGTGACAGCAGGTATCCAAAGTGAGCATGAATGTACAACCGTTGAAGAGGCACTTGAAAAACTCCGCCTTGGTCTCACCATCTTAATCCGTGAAGGCACAGCAACTCGTAATTTACTGCCATTGCTTCCATTGATTACAGCCGAAAACCATACTTCTATCTGCTTCTGTACCGATGACCGTATCCCCGCTGACTTAATCGACAAAGGCTCGATTGATTATATGATTCGTGTCGCTATAGAAAACGGTATCGACCCTATAATGGCGATACGTATGGGGACAATTAACACAGCGCGTTATTTCGGACTCAAAAAATATGGTGCAGTTGCTCCGGGGCATTATGCCGATATGGTGATTTTCTCGGATTTACAAAATATCATGCCAGAAAAAGTCTATCGTGGCGGAACACTCGTCGCAGAAGACGGACAGATGGTGGTTGAACGTGAAAAAACACGAACAATGGATTTGCGAGGGACAGTCAATGTTCGTGCCGAAAAGCTCGATTTCTCAATTCCAGCGACAGGCACAGAGATTCATGTCATCGGCAGTATCCGTGACCAAATTGTGACCGACCACGTCGTCGAACCAGCGACGATTGCAGGTGGTTTTGCGATTAGTGATGTAGAACGCGACATCCTCAAATTCGCGATTGTTGAACGGCATCGAGCATCAGGCAATATGGGTAAAGGTTTTATCAAAGGCTTTGGATTACAACGTGGGGCAATTGCTGGAACAGTCGCACATGACCATCACAATCTAACCGTCATCGGTGCAGATGATGCCAGTATGGAAACCGCTGTTCATGCGATTGTCCAGATGGGCGGTGGACTGGTGGTTGTCGATGGCGAAAATGTCCTCGCACAGTTACCTTTACCAATTGCAGGTTTATTGAGTGATGCCCCAATTGAAGAAGTACGTGTAACCTATGATTTGCTGATTGAGAAGGCACACGACCTCGGCAATACTATGAGTGACCCTTTCATGGCGATGAGCTTTATGGGCTTGGAAGTGATTCCAAAACTCAAATTAACCGACATGGGTTTAGTGGATGTCGAACAATTTAAGCTCATTGATTTATTTGTTTAATGGATAGTCATGAAATCAGTAGCGTTTACTAAACGATTGGCATAGCGAATTACTCTATTTTATTTGGGTAATGCCAATTTGTCAGCAGGAGGATTTTCCCCTTCTCCAAAGATTTGGGGAAGGGCTAGGGATGGGGTTTGAGACTTTGTCATGTCCGTGCTTTTGGTGATGATTCTAATTATACTATGTCACTGTCTAACGCCTTACGAAGCTCTGCAATATGAGCTGGACCGACATTACAGCATCCGCCAACAATGCCTGCACCTGCATGAACCCAATCGATAGCGTGGTCAGCATAAACCTGTGGTGTGAGGTCTGTTCGTGAGATGATTTGGTCGACATCACCATCCGAAATCCACTCACTCGGAATCTCAGTAAAGCCGTTTGCATAACCTCCATATGTTAACCCTGTGCCTCGCAGAATGGGGAGCGCATTATCTATGCTGTCGGGTGTGCAACAGTTAATTAACACAGCATCGGGTTTGAAATCATCAAGCGTTGCAATTGCTTGATTCAAGTCAATATCTCCCCGTAAATTAGTTTCACCGTGGTCATGAATCGTCCACGATACCCAAATTTGCTTATCACGCCCTTGAGCTGCTTCTAAAAATGCACGGGATTCTTGAGTGGTCGAAAACGTCTCACCAAGATAAATATCGACATATGGCTCAAGTAATGTCATGAGTTCACTGAATTGTTCAACCATCTCCTCATAACTGAGGGTGAATGACTTGATATAACTGGCTTCCAGTGGTCCTAAACTCGCCGCAATCTTGATATGATTTGCTCCTGCTTCATCACGAGCTGTTACGGCGAGTTCACCTGCGAGTTTGACCAATTCTTCAAAACGGTCTTCAATCCCAACATGCCTCATACGAATGCGTGTTGTGCTATAGGTATTCGTCGTAATGACATCTGCACCTGCATGGATATAATCCAGATGAATATCTTTGACCATTTGTGG
>CAYGTY010000130.1:15407-17933 GCA_964352825.1 uncultured Anaerolineaceae bacterium | reverse complement strand
CCACCCACGACGACTTTTGCCTCTATTATAACCCTCTGATTATTGGATGCGCTGACTTGGGCAAATTATTGAATAGCGATTTATGAGCTTATCTGTCGTGTAAAGACAAGTCCTTGACTATCGGCTAGGGTAATCGGCTCATTGGCTTTCGGCTCACCCAGTTCAGGCGTAGTAAGCGTCAATTCCCAACCCTCTTGAGGTAAATTCGGAATCGGTAAACCAATCGGTGTCACTGTATCAGGTGCACCTTCCATATTGGCAACAAACAGAATTTGCTCACGTTTATCAGGTGAAATGCGTGTTCCATAAATCACCATAGCCCCATCCGCAGGGTGACGATATTCCAAGTGTTCATCATCGCGTAAATTATCTAATAGCCACGGGCGCATCCGACGAAATTCACGGACAGCAAGATTATAACTCGTGCGGTCAGGGTTTTGTGAGTCGTAATGATGAGAGCAATTGCAATAATCATGCACATCTTCCATCCATGCGATTCCAATTTGTTTCAGCATCTCAACACTGATATTTTCGACAGGCAATAAGGGGGTTAGGCTACTACTCATAAAGTGTGCCACAGCAGGTAAATTATAATAGGTAGCTTGGACGCTATGGTCGAGGGTGTGCATAAAGCGTCGAAGACCTTCCAAATCTGTAAAACCAAATTCTTTGAGGCGCATGAAGTTTTGCGGATTGTTGAAACTTTCCTCATTGACCAACCATTCAGAAAAGCGCGCTTCCTCAGAGACAACCTTCACGCCATATTTATCATCAGTATTGCGAATAAAACCCCAGGGTGTCCGCATCGACGCATTGATGAAGTCCATTGGTATCCCAGGCATCATGGCGTAATCAAACAGCTTTCCTGCTGGGTTATCATAACCATTCTGGATAATCTCTTGAAGGGTATCGCCGAGGTAGGTATTGACCCGCGCATCAATCGGGACTTGTGTTCCCCGTCTCAGGGTATCATGATTCGCACAGCCCGTAATCCAGTGACTGCCAACCTCTGCCATCTCGCGGATTCTCCACCACTTCTGTAACCAGAACGTGAATAAGAAGGGGGTGTTATGGGCAAAGGTCAGCGGTCCCCATTGCCATACATTAGAATGCTGTTTGGTGACTTCACGATAGGTTGAGGCAATTTCCCAGTCTTCACGGGGCCACGGACGACCATCTTCAAATATCATCCATGGGCGATATTGATTGCCGTCTACTTCTTGCACAAGGTTGTTCATATCTGCAAGATAATCATCATCATGTATCATCTGATTAGTTTCAGGGTCATACCATTTGAAGTCTTGCGCTCCATCAACCCGAATTCCATCAATCCCATAATTCGATTTGCGTTGTTGCATCTCTAGCAAAATCGCACGGGTGACAGGCTGTAGATAATTCATATTCTGCCCGTACATGTTTGCACCTGCCAGATAGTATGGGTTCAATAATCCAATCGCTTGATTATCCGTATGCCCATAGACAATATCAAACATGACTTGAATCGGCTTGCCTGGGAAATTGTGCATCGTCGCAATCAAATCCATCAATTCATCAGGGCGTTTACTGCTCAGGATTGCTGGGTTGGGTGCAGGTGATGCCGAAATCATGACATCGTAGCCCCAGTTAATAATGTCGTGCTGACGGATTTTTACGGTGATGGTATCTTCGCCCTGTTCCAGTGTTTCCCAAAATGCAGGACCTGCCTCATGTTCAATCGGTGGTTCAATTGGCATGAGTTGAATGGCATCATATCCAGCATAATTTCCTTCGGCTGATGTCAGTGGTGTGCCATTACGAATTTTATCTGCGAGTGAACGATAAATACGCGTCAGTCCAGCTAATGTCTTTTCCGATGATGCCGTCCCTGTGTGAATCTGGAGAATGTTAACAGGCGGTTTAATGCGAGGCATTCCATCAGGGTCGGGTGCGGTATCAAGTGTGCGGAAGTGCTTGAGGTCAGCCCGCTCCGCTTGCATTTTATCCATATCATACAGTTCTGCTGGCGCAAACACACCAAAGGGTACAGAATAGGCGAGATGGTCTTTAATGCTATGCCATTGCCCAGCCGAATCTTGATAAACCACCCAATAAAATGTACCAATCGTCTCGCGTGTGCCTGCCGTCATACCTTCGACAACACCCCACAAAAATTCACCATCACGCACTAATTGAATCCGTTGCGATGTGAAGCTCATGGTTTGTTCTTGTGCTTGTAAATCGATCGGATGTGTTGGTATGAGACACTCAAGGAAGATACGGTCATCAGGAATCCCTTCATCGACCAGTTCAGGAATCCAAAACCCGATTTCTGCCATACCCTCCTTATAATGTGCGCCTAAACGTGTCACCAACTGTCGGGCTCTTGCATAATCAGACTCAGCTTTTTCGCGGACTTCTTGCGCCCATGCCACCATTGCTTGACTGCGGTCTTGGTGTAATTGAATGTTTACATCAACCATCACAACTCCTCTTGTGTCTATTTGTTATGATGATTATTCTATCAAATCGTTGTGATGATTAAATGAA
>CAYGTY010000130.1:0-15307 GCA_964352825.1 uncultured Anaerolineaceae bacterium | reverse complement strand
TGTGTCTATTTGTTATGATGATTATTCTATCAAATCGTTGTGATGATTAAATGAACATCACATTTGAATAGATGAGGAGAATAGGACAGGTACATTGCACTATCTTGTCAGGCTTGGAAAATGTGCAGATTCAACCTTCCACAAATACTAATGATTTATTGGCGGTTACGATTGAACATTTAAACCCTCAGTTGACTCTACATCATCGAATGGCTCAGCAGAAATAATTACATAGCTTTCAGGTAAGAAATAAAGGATATACGATTCTGAATTTTTGAATGCCTGTGCAGGTTTTGAATAGCGTTGGCGCATGATGCCTAAATTGGCACGATAAACTTCATCACCCATTGCAATGACTGTTCCACTCCCGCTATCGACAGAGGTTATCGAAATTTCCCCAATTCTATGATCAAGAATGCCTGTTTCAAGTTCGCGTTTGACAGTGTTACCGAGACTGATTCCCCAAGCCACAAACATCATAATCAAAATCCCACTGATACCGCCAATAACTACCCAAATCCCACCGTTATTCATCATCATACCTGCGACCAGTAACCCTGTGAGGAATGCAATCGCCAATAAAGCAGATTCCGTTGCACGTAAACTTGAGAATACTTGTAACTTGCGCTCAATTTGTGCATCTGTCATATGCCCTTGTCGATTGAGTGTCAAATCCTCACGGTCAAAATTTAAGCCCTCAGCTAAATCTGGGTTAAAATTCATTTCAGAGGTGGGAGGGGCTTGGAGCTCTCTGTTCTTACGTTTGGGTTTCTGCATAGCCACTATAATTTAACCTCTGAATCTATACCAATAATTAATTTAATCATACGATAGTTCTTTTATCCATAAGGTGAAAATATCTCAATTGTCAAGTTTTCGATGACAACATCTACTTGGTTCACAATAATGAGAAATCCGTAATTTTTATAAGTTTTCTGCAATCTTAATCCGCATAATTCTATTTTTGGGTTATAAAAGAAATAGACACAGAATTTATAGGGATATGACATTATGACTAAAAAGACACTTGTAATTTTTACGGCAGTATTCAGTTTTGTTGTAATGGGGTTGCCCACACATGCTCAAAATGAGATTCGCCAATGGGCATCAAGTGCAGAGGCAACGACTGAATATACTGCAACGGATTGGAGTGCTGATAGAGCAACAGGCGCACCTGATGCGATGGAGACATGTGCAGATAATGTGAATGCGTGGGCATCGCTTGATAAGACCGACGGCGAAGTCTTAACCTTATACTACGATGTTCCTGTACAACCGACGCAGATTAACATTCACCAGAATTTTAACCCCGGTGCAATTTCATCCGTGGAGTTGATTCCAGCAGTTGGCGACTTCACAATTCCTGTTGCCAATAGTACCGATACATCAACGACCTGCCCTGGTGTATTTACGATTGATCTTAGTTTGAATACTGAAGTTATCGGTGTTGTGATTAATCTTGACCAAGCTGACATTGATAATTGGAACGAAATTGACGCTGTCGAGCTGGTTGGTTTGACAGATGAAGATGTCGCAACAGGACCGGGTGGCGGTCCAGGCGGTGGACCTGGTGGTGGTCCGGGCGGTAATAGTAATTCACAACCTACAGCCATTCCACCAACACAAGTCCCACAATCGGATAGCAATAGTGGCGGCTATGTTGCGCCTGATGGACCAACAGGTGTGAATGTTACTTGCCCTGGTGGTCGTGAAATTACCAATGGTGTAAAAGTGACTGTTGTTCAAATGCGAACAGGCTTTGATTATACGGCAACGGCAATTGGTATTGATGGGTTTGACCCCATTATCGCAGTTCTTGACCCGAATGGACGGGCAGCAATTTGTAATGATGATGAACGTTCAGGTGCGAATTATAGTGCCGATTTACCGACAACAGGTTTTATTCCACCGAATAGTACAACCGCCCAATCCACATTCAGAAACAACGGCAGTGGCTTTTCCGATGTGTCGTTAGTTGTTGGTAGCTTCCGTGAGGGTGAAGTCGGTGAGTTTGTACTCATCCTCGAAGGTATGGGCTACTATGAGCTAGACGGTGCAGGCGATCCATTCGCTATGGAAATTACACCGAGTATGATTGCATCAGGTGTTGACCCCGCCATTTACATGGTTTCGGTCACCAATCGTCTCGACCCTTATATCTCGGCAATTGATTCCGAGGGGAATTATTATGGCGACGAGAAAGGCAATCAGACTTGGTATTGTGATGATGCAGGAACAGCAAGTTGTTTTGGCGAATCATACTCGATGTCAGGGTCATACGTCTCACGGTCATCGAATCGAACCCTCGGTGGATATGGTCTGGATGCGATGCTCATGTTACCGATTGAATCAGGTGATGAATTCTTCACAGTGAACTTCTTGATGCACAGTGAGAGCTTCCGTACCTATGGGGATTATTTGGTGGCTTTCCATCTGGGTATAGGTAACGCTGTCGGCTCAGCTAGTGACGCTTAACCTCAATTGATAATTGAATTTCCAAAGGGCGAGTTCATTATGACTCGCTCTTTTTTGTTGGAATGTAAACTTCTTATAAAGTCATAATCTACCAATACCAATCCCTTGATAAAGCTTTACGTTAGAAAAACATCAGCCGATTGGATACAGTGGTTATTGACCGAGTGTGTCGATAACCAATTGCGCGGCAACTGAACCCGAATATTGCTGTTGTCCTGTAATTAAATTACCGTCACGGACTGCATGAGCACGGAACTGACCTGAAACAATGAAATTCGTGTCTATGATTTTTGTAGCTTCGTCTTCAATCCAGAAAGGTTGAATCCGTTTACCGACAAAGTTATCTGCAAATTGTTCTTCGGAATTAGCGAAACCTGTCCATGTCTTGCCTTTAACTAATAGATCACCATTGCTCAATGTGGTCTTAAGTAAAACACAAGTTGCATGGCAGACAACAGCAACAACTTTACCCGTTTCATAAAAATCTGCGACAAATTGATGGAGTTTTTTATCCGAATAGAAGGTAAACATGGGTCCCTGTCCACCCACTAGGAATAACACATCATAATCATCTGGGTTTAGATCATAAACCACAGGCGTATCATCAATAAGAGCTTTGGTTTGCGGCATTGCAAGAAAACCAGCACTAATCAAATCATGCGCACTATAACCGCTATCATCATGTGGGTCACTCCAACTATCCAATTCTAGTTTTCCACCCTGTGGGCTTGCGATAGTGACATCATATCCGTGTTCGACAAATTCCCAATAAGGGTGACTGAGTTCAGCTATCCACATCCCAATCGGCCATCCTGTAACTTCTGAAATAGCAGGGTTGGAGGCGACAATCAGGACTTTTTTAAGATTCAATTTATCTATCGTTGCACTCATAATAGGTCTCCTTTGATATTAATAATTCGTGATAGGTATTGTCTTGTTTTGACAGGGGGACTATATCAGCTTAAAATCGTGAGTAAGAATAGGCACTCTAAAGTATCTACCCAAAAAGGGAGGTGAGATGACAGACTCCGTAGACAATACACAAAAACAGGCTCATGCGACATCGATTGATGCTTTATCTCTCATATCAGATAAGTGGGTGGTCGATGTATTACATGCCATTCTTGGTCAACACAATCGCTATGGAATGATGCTCCGCCATATTGATGGAATTAGCCGTAAGATGTTGACGCAAACCTTACGTCGCTTAGAGCGGAATGGTTTAATAGATCGTATTGATTATGACGAAAATCCGCCGCGCGTCGAATATTTTATTACACCGATTGGTGATGCGATGATTCAACAACTCACACAGCTATGTAAATGGTCAAAACAACATTTTGATGGTGTGACAGAAGCACAGGAACGCTATGACAATAGCAATGATGGCTGAGTATAATTAAAGATTATTGAGGGGGTCGTTGCTAACTACAAAACTTTCTTTATTCCTTCGTTCCTTCTCATCTTTGTGTTAAGCATTTTCCTCATGCAGAATGTTAATGATATTCGACCACTGACTTCATTCGCTACTCGTTCAAATAGAACAAGGCAATATATGTGTAAATTACAGTTGCGACAATTACTCCGTGTATGTCACAATGACCCGCATAACAAAAGGTCATCTATAGGACAATCCACATGACAAACACACTACAGAAAAATTGGGCAGGCAACATTACTTATCAGGCGGAGATGTGGCATTCCCCAACAACAACCGACGCTGTTCAAACTATTGTGCAAGATAATCCGCAAATTAAAGTGCTTGGCTCACGGCATTCTTTTAATCAAATCGCTGATTCTGAAAAGGTGATGTTATCGCTTGCTAAGATGAACCAAGTCATCGAGCTAAATACAAATAATATGACCGTAACTATCCAAGCAGGCATGACTTATGGTGACCTCGGCAAATATTTACAAGATAAAGGGTATGCACTAGCAAACCTCGCATCCCTCCCGCATATATCGGTGGTGGGTGCGATTATGACAGGCACGCATGGCTCTGGTGAAGGCAACGGCAATCTGGCGACATCTGTTTCTGGACTAGAATTCGTAACAGGGACAGGTGACATAATCCATGTTAGTCGTGATGGACAAGGTGAACAATTCGATGGGATGGTTGTTAGCCTCGGCGCATTAGGGATTGTGACACAAATCACACTGGATATTGTTCCGAGCTTTGATGTGCGCCAAGATGTCTATCTTAATTTACCGATGGATGAGGTATTTGCCAACTTCGATGCCATTCAAGCCAGTGCATATAGTGTCAGCTTATTTACCAAGTGGGAAGACAACTTGATTGCACAAGCGTGGATGAAAAGTCGGGTGGATGTTCCTTTTATGCTTGATGAACATTTTTATGGTGGGCAACTCGCGACTGTACCATGTAGCCCTGTCGGTGATGACCTTACCGCACGGTGTACCGAACAATTGGGTATGGCAGGGGCGTGGATTGACCGTTTACCCCATTTCCGTATGGAATTTACGCCTAGTCATGGTGATGAAATCCAGTCTGAATACTTTGTTCCGCGTGACCGTGCTGTCGAAGCGATTCAAGCAGTCAACGCCCTACACAGGGAAATCACACCGCTCTTACATATTACCGAAATCCGCTCTATCAAAGCCGATGCGCTATGGATGAGTCCTGCTTATGGTCGGGATAGTGTGGCACTTCACTTTACATGGAAGCCACTCGGCAATCAGTTAAACCCTGTCTTAAAGCATATCGAATCCGCATTGCAACCCTTTGGTGTACGTCCACATTGGGGTAAGGTCTTTCATATCCAACCTACTGATGTTCAAGCACAATATGAACGCCTCAGTGATTTCCAAGCATTACGTGAACGCTATGACCCACAAGGAAAGTTCATGAATCGCTTTCTTGGCGATTTTCTTATGTAGATGTAAAGTCTAAAAATAAATTGGAAATAAATCAACGGCTGGGACCGGTCGCCAGCCCTACGGATACCTATAGATACCATCTTGTCCTGTTCGATAACCAAAAGGTGCTAAAGTTGCTGTTACGAATCCGCAACTTTAGCACCTTGTCTCATCTCTTGAATACCGCCCGAAAGCTAGTCTAAACTCTAGCGATTGCGGGGCAGTACATACTGTACAGTGTAGGTAATCACTTGTTCAACATCTGGTTCAACAGTCACCCGAAACTCGACGGTGGATGAATTTTGTTGCTCAAATGGAATCGAACTTTCGATGATGTCCCAATCACTCCAACGATACATGCGCTCTGGTAAACGGATTTCAACAGCTTCAGAATCTTTGCGATTACGTAAGCGAATCTCGAATGTCTCTTGAATCACATCATTAGAGATATACTCAAACTTGGTTTGGGTGCGCTCTCCGACGAGGTCAAAAGCATTACCGAGGAAGATACGAACATCTTCACCGTTAGGTGTATGGTCGATGAAGTTTTCACCAATCAACAAACCCGCCCCATCAACATCTTCTTGATACACCCGAATCCGACCAGCAGGTAAATCCGCATCCAGTCCACTTTCTGCCCCAGTATTAAACTCTAGGAAGGTCTGTACTACGCCTTCGGTATATGTGCCATAGCCTTCAGGATAATCCACAGGTGAATAGTACGCGCCAAATTGGGGTGAGGCATCAAAGACGAAGAAGGTTGTGGCTTGAACATTTGAGCCTGTCACAAATTCAATTTGCTTAGTTTCGTTATTACCAACCGTTACAGGTCGTCCAACTTCATAGAGTTGATATTCAAACAATTCACGCTGTTCGACACCATCATCAAATTCATCAGCCGCATAGGCTTCAAATTGTAATTCTTGTGTTCTGGTAACAGGTGCATCAGGTTGAATCCGATTAAGTTCACCCGCAACGAGTTTGAGTTGAGCGTTATCAAAGGCGCGTCCACTATTGTTATTGAGTGTCACCCAGCCGTTGATGTCCAATGAACCTTCGTCCGTACCCAGCAAAACATTATAATCTGCTGACCAATTCATGCCACCAGCAAGGTAAGTCAATTCGACTTGTTGTTCGCCAGCTTGTGTACTGCTCAAGAGCCATTGCAAGGTCGGGCGTGTAATCAATCCATCAGGTAGCGACGGAAAGCGAATATCACGAGCATCACTCAAATTCACAACCACGACTTCACCATTGGTATCACGCAGAATCGCTTCACCATTACGTCCACTTAGCAATTGACCCGTGTAAACTGTGCCATCGGCAGTGGTCACATTGATGATTTCATCAAGGTAGCGTGTGAGTAGGGCATCACTATTCACGAGGTCATAGATATAGTTCTGTTCTAAGACGGATGTTCCATCAGGGTTGCTCACAGATTTGAAGGTAACAGATGTACGGTCAATCGTTGATGCAACATCGGTAAAGTTTACCGTGTTCAAGCCTTCATCTAATGTGAGTGTCCGTTGGTCCCGGATGAGGGCTGTTCCCTCGTTATAGACCGTTACAGCAACACTATCACTACTCTCTTGAGCATTTACGATGAATAGACTGCCCAACAAAAGCGCAGTAAGTACAAAGATTCTGAGTTGTTTCATATTGTCTCCTATATATCGACAGATTGGGTCACACCATTAACGGTGATTTCGTATGTTCCTGATTCAAATGTCCCATCAAGGCTGATAGTTGCTTCATATGGATTGAGCATCATTGGACACATCACATCCAGTGGGACTTGGCGATAGATTGTCACAGTGATGTCGTTACCGTCTTGTTCTTGGTCAACCATCACAGGATAATCACATCCATCAGGGTGTTCACCATTCACATCTATACTGATTTGCATCGGTGAAGATTCCATCACATTGACAGTTACGCTATTGATGTTGGTCATTACTTTGCTTGTGTCACTCATGGTTTGTGTCTCCAATTCATTAATTATATAGTCGTTCACAGCTATTAACGTATCCATCCCCAGCAGAGTTGCAGGAATTTCGATCGTCTCATCTAGTATAACAATGACTGCTGGACAGGCTGTTAATTCAGGTAAGGGATTATATACCCCCACAAGCGTGGATTCGGCTAATTGGCGTACAGCATAAACCAATGGCACATCACAACCGACAGCATGACTACCACTTAATCCCAGCGCATAACGGTCTTGGCTATCTTCATCTTCAGCTTCGATGAATGTGACTGTTACATCATCAATCACTGCACCAAATAATGTCAATTCTTCAAAGAGAACATTCTCATCAGGGAAAACAACGTCCCACACTTGGTCATTTATGATGACATAAGGTGGAATTTCATCGAATGGCATACCCGTTAAAACAGTGGTTTCAAATGGGACATCTTCACGCAAGCAGGTGACAGCGATTGGAATTTCTCGATACAGTTGAATATCAAGATTATTTTCGTATTGTGCCACCTCTGTGAACAAGTCAAACTCACAAGCATCGGTATGATAACCTGTAATTGTTAATTCCCATGCCACCATCTCGCCATCATCGACAGCAGTCGCGCTGGTCACGACACTTTCAATTGGTGACCACACCCGAACACTAGACTCATCATCTTGTGCACTGGTGGTCATCAGACCCATCAATAAAGCTATCATCATGATTAGAATAAACTGTTTTTGCATTGCATCTCCTTTTTTAAGTTTCGTCTTACTATCAAGACGTTACTCATTTACGATTTGTTCCAAGTTTATATTGACTTATTATAATGGATGTATCAGCCCAATACTGATTAGAAACATCGGAACATAAGTTATCTTAAGTGAAATAAGAAGCTGGTTGTCTGTAACAACTGATCACTGATCACTGATCCATGAGGATTTTAAGTATAATATGATCTATTTCCGACCATGATAAGTAAGTGGTCATATGTTATTGAATGTAGGGGCGTTGCCATGTCTGCGCCCGAAGCGGTTGATGACTCGGCATCAACCCTACAAAATTTCAATTTCTTTCGACCAGCTACTTATCAAGATAATGGATTAAAAATAAGAATTGCATTGAGTTTATTTTGAGGTTTTGTAAAAATAGACAAAGTGAGTATCTGACCCACCTTGTCTATTATTTATTATCTGCAATAGAAGCTAACCGATAGCAGCTTTAACTGCACGTTTGAGGTAAACACCTGTCATACTCTGGCGATAGCTTTCAGGATAAGATACATCGCCTGCTAACCAGTCATCAATGTCTGATTTCACAGCATCAGCAGCGGCACTTATAGCTGCATCATCAAGGATTGTCCCAGCAAGTGCTGCTTCTGCGCCTGCACATTTAACAGCCTTAACAGTTGAACCACCGACGGCCACACTTGCGCTAGTGCAAGTATCGCCATCCATTTCAAGGACAACACAAACACCAACAATCGCGTAACGGGATGCAGGATGTGCAAATTTTGCATATGCCATTTTATGACCACTGAGATCAGGGATTGTGACACTTATGATGATTTCTTCTTCTTCAAGCTCTGTTTCAAACAGGTCTACGAAGAATTCTTCTGCTCCAACTGAGCGTTCACCATCTTTACTTTTCAGATTGATAGTTGCACCTGTTGCAACTAAGACGGTTGGTGGGTCGGCTGCGGGGTCAGCATGTGCAATATTACCGCCAATTGTCCCAAAGTTTCGCACCTGTTGGTCGCCGATTTGCCCTGTTGCACTAGCAAGTGCTGAACACATCGCTTGAACATCGGCTGATGCTGCAATTTCCGCATGAGTTGTGGTCGCCCCAATTGTTAAGCTACCATTTGCAGAAATCCCTTTAAGTTCTGCTATCCGTCCAATATCAACTAGCTTTTCTGGAGCAGATAAACGTAATTTCATAACGGGAATTAAGCTGTGTCCGCCAGCAATCAATTTGACCTCATCGCCCAACATTTCGAGGGCTTGGTCAACAGATTCTGCGCGTTCATAATCAAATTTAGTTGGCCACATTCGCAGAGCCTCCTTCGTTTTGTTTAGATTGTTGAATTGCGTCCCATACTTTGTAAGCCGTCATTGGCATATCAATTTTATCAATACCAAAGGGTGCAAGGGCATCCAAGACCGCATTATAAGCCGTTGGTGTACTTGCAATTGTTCCTGTTTCACCGACCCCTTTGACACCGATTGGATGGTGAGGCGAGGGTGTTACAGTCTCGTCAAGTTCAAAGTTCGGGAACATATCGGCGCGGGGCATCGTGTAATCCATCATCGAGCCCGTTAATAATTGTCCATTATCGTCATAAAGTACACCTTCACAGAAGGCTTGAGCGATACCTTGGACAACACCACCATGAATCTGTCCAGCTACAATCACAGGATTAATCTGTGGACCGACATCATCAACTGCGATATAACGTTTTAAGTCAATAACACCTGTGTCAGGGTCAATTTCTACAATGGCGATATGTGTTCCAAATGGATATACAAAGTTCGGTGGGTCATAGAATTGGGATTCTTCAAACCCAGGATCCATACCTTCTGGCATATTCCATGCAAGAGTTGCCATCAAAGCGATATCTTGAATAGTCTGGAATTTATCGGGCGATCCTTTGACTGCAAATTTCCCATCTTCATATTCAATATCTTCGACAGCCGCTTCGAGTAGATGTGCCGCGAGAACTCGTGCTTTTTCTTTCAGTTTACGAGAAGCCAAAGCTAATGATGCACCTGTAACAGGGGTTGTACGACTACCATATGTACCCCAACCCATTGGTGTTTCGTTGGTGTCACCATGCACAATTTCGATGTCATCGACTGGGAAACCGAGTTCTTCACTGATGATTTGTGCCAGTGTTGTTTCCGACCCCTGCCCATGTGGTGAAGAGCCAATCATTGCTTGGACTTTACCTGTGGGTGTTACACGAATAATCGCGCTTTCCCATAAACCACCTTGGAAACCAATAGCACCTGCGACCTGACTAGGACCGAGACCACACATTTCGGTATAGGTTGTGACACCAATACCGAGGTAACGTCCATTTTTGCGCGCTTCGGCTTGTTCTGCACGGAATTTTTCGTACTCCGCGATACCTAATGCTTTTTCCAGTGCTGGAATATAGTCACCGCTATCATAAACAACACCTGTTGCAGCTTCGTAGCCCTCTTCAAATTTAGGTATCAGATTGCGACGACGGAGTTCAACAGGGTCTAATTTTAGCTTTTTAGCAACTAAGTCCATCATCCGTTCAATGAGGAAGGTTGCTTCAGGACGACCTGCACCCCGATAAGCGTCTGTTGGTGTAGTGTTGGTCATAACACCGATAGATTCGCAATATGCGCTACCAATGGTATATGGACCACCATACATCAAGCCATGCAAGTAAGTGGGCACACCGGGGGCGGCTGTGGAGATATAAGCCCCAAGCCCTGCATAGACTGTCCCACGAATACCAAGAATCTTCCCATCTTTGTCAGATGCCATATCAATATGCTCAACATGGTCACGTCCATGAATCGTCACTTGGTAATTTTCGCTACGGGTTTCTGTCCATTTGACTGGACGATTCAATGTGATGGATGCCCATGAAACAAGTGCTTCATCAGGATAAACAGGGATTTTACTACCAAATCCGCCACCAACCTCTGGAGCAATTACACGAACTTTATTCTCTTTTAAGCCCGTAATTCCGCTGATGATAAAGCGGTGGATATGTGGATTTTGTGTGGTACACCACAAGGTTAACTCTTCTGTTGCCGAGTTATATTGCGCGACGGATGCACGTGGTTCCATTGCTGTTGGTAATAAACGTTGTTGGATAATCGTATCCGATACAACAACATCGGCTTCATCAAAGACTTTATCGCTGGCTTCTTTGTCACCCATCACCCAACGAAATGCCACATTGTTGGGGACGTTATCAAATAACTGTGGTTCGCCATCTTTTGTTGCTTTTTCGGGATTAACAACAGCAGGTAGTTCTTCATATTCAACCACAACAGCGTCGGCAGCATCTTGTGCCTGATAACGGTCATCCGCGAGAACGATTGCAACACCATCACCTACATGACGGACTTTCCCTTTAGCCAGTGCAGAATGTTCTGGAACAATCAACCCACTATCAGGGATGAGCCATGCTGATGGAATGGGAGCAAGCGTGACATCTTCACCTGTAAATATGGCAACAACACCCTCCATCGATTCTGCAGCTGAGGTATCAATGCTTTTGATATTGGCGTGTGCATAAGGACTACGTACAACTGCCATATGGAGTAAACCGGGGAGTTTAATATCATCGGTATACTTGGCTTTACCTGTAATCAAACGTGGGTCTTCGCGACGTTTAATACCTGAACCAAAAATTCGGGTACTCATTAGTCACCTCCCGAGGCTTCTGCAACTTGCTTCACGGCTTTCACAATATTGTGATACCCTGTGCAACGGCAAATATTCCCTTCTAGGTTGTGACGAATATCTTCTTCGGATGCGTTGGGATTATCTTTAACAAAAGCGGATGATGCCATAATCATACCGGGAGTACAGTATCCACATTGTAGACCATGATTTTCCCAGAATGATGTTTGCATGGGGTGATGTTCCCCTTTGATTGCCATACCTTCGATTGTTGTGACTTCTGACCCGTCAGCTTGAACAGCAAGCATGGTGCAAGACTTTAGGGCTTTACCGTCGAGGTGAACAGTACATGCACCACATTGGCTTGTGTCACACCCAATTTTTGTACCTGTTAGGTCAAGGTCTTCCCGTAAAAAGTGGACTAATAATGTACGTGGGTCAACATCAGCAGAGCGTGCAACCCCGTTTACTGTGATTGAAATTTTCATTAAAACCTCCAACTCATTGCGATAAATATAATTTCTAACTTTGAAGATATTTGCCGATGTGCCTCCTTATTTAGAAAAAGTTGACGAATCGAACTGGGAAAATAATGCCGATAGTAGGCATCATAATCTTATTATCAAACATAATAATGTGGGCGGGATTTTCTGAATGGATTTGTTGGTTTAAAAGTAATGATAATTAATCCCACAAAATATAGTTGATAGACATAATTTTACCTAAGTATAACGGGGTTTATTGGACTACGCTAGCACCTCACTGTCTAATTTATAATAATTGTAATAGTATGCTTAGCCAGTATATTTTTGTAGAAATTCTATAAGGTGATGTTGCCATATATGCGGTAAGGAATGTGTACCATGTCCGCGTGTTGTGTCATCAATCGGTAGTAATATATAGTCTCCCTGCGCTACGTGTTGAATAGCTTTTTCCATTACGCCTAATTCAGGTGGATTAACTTGGTCATCTGCGGAATTGATAGCTAATAAAGGCGCTTTGATTTTATGTAGATTAGGCAAGGGATTATAATCTTCAGATGACGCAAATTGGTATATCATGTCATTGGCATCCATACGACTGGCATAGGTTGCCAACTTCTCTTTCAATAGGGCATCCGCTTCTTGGCGGGTTGGAGCTTCTTTTTGCCATTGCAAAGGCGTACTTGTCATCATAATCATCAGATGCAAGGCGTTGATTAATCCTCGTGGTTGATTGTCATACTCCCCATTCTTCCAGTCTGGATCGTCTTTGATTGAATCGATCATCATCTTCCGCATCATGCGGTTACGCCCAGCGATTTCGATGGGTAAACTCGCTAATGGTATAAGATAATCCATAAAGTCTGGATATTGCTCACCCCATAACCACGTCTGCATTCCGCCCATCGATGTTCCCATCACGATATATAGATGATCGATACCTAAGCCTTCTGTGATGAGCTGATATTGTGCACGTATCATATCCAGATAACCGTACTTGGGGAAATTTGCTCGTAAACTATCACTCGGTTTACTGGACTGCCCATGACCTATCCCATCAGGAAGGATAATATAGTAATCGTCTATATCAAATAACCGCCCTTCTCCAAATAATTGTCCTGCAAAATTATCACTTAAAAATTGCTGACCACTGCCTGTTGTGCCGTGCATAATCAGAATCGCATTGCTAACTACCCCATCGCTGTTTCGCTTGGGGTGTCCTAGTGTTCGATAATGTAGGCGTAGTGTTGATAACGCCTGCCCACTATTAAACTTGAAATCTGAAATTGTAAAATCGCCTTCATGGATGTTCAACGGTTTGCCTCTACCTTCTTAACTATTATCTGTATTTCCCAAATTGTAACATGTTGTCATCGTCCCTAATTGCTAATAGGCTGTAACTTCTTTGTAAAACATTTGCAATCACAACAACCTCAATAGAATTCGCTATACAATGGGGATATTCATTAGATTTCTAATCGAGGGTCATATGCAAATAGTCAAGTTATTTATCAGCATTTTATTTATCAGTACATTTTTCTATACATCAAGTCTGGCACAACCGCCAAATGATGGGAAAGGGCCCGACTTAGATGCTGCTGCATTAGAACTCGGTGTCACTGTTGAAGCTCTACAATCTGCGCTTAATCCTCCACCACCTGACTTTGCAAAAGCATCCGCCGAACTGGGAATCAGTGAAGATGCTCTGCGTAATGCACTCAATGCCAATCAATCACAAGGTCAAAATCAATCGGGCAATGAGCAAGTTACATTAGAGAATCAAATTTCAGGTAAAGATTTATTGGTTCTTACAGGGCTTAATCCAGCCGATAGCTTTGGTGAAGCTGTGTCTACAGCAGGTGATGTGAATGGTGATGGCTATGACGATGTCATCATTGGTGCGCGAGGTGATATGCACGAGGGAAGTACAAGTAATGGAAACGTGTATATCTATTTAGGTAGTGCGAACGGTCTTCAAGCTAACCCTACATTTGTGATGTCAGGTGAAGACATGGGAACTGAATTTGGGCGGTCTGTTGGATTTGCAGGCGACGTAAATGGTGATGGCTATGATGATGTACTTGTTGGCGCACATGCTTATATGGGTCATCAGGGGAAAGTCTATCTCTATTTTGGGAGTTCCAGTGGTTTGAGCATCCAACCCAATTGGACAAGCCTCGGCGAAAATCAAAGTGATGAATATGGACGCTCGCTATATTCCGCAGGTGATGTAAATAACGATGGCTATGATGATGTTGTAGTCGGTGCATCAGGATATACCGAAACTCTAGCACTACAGGGGAAAGTATATTTGTATCTAGGGAGTGCTAGTGGCTTGAGCCAAATACCAGTTGCAACATATACAGGAACAACTGAAAATGAGGAATTAGGTCGCTCTGTTTTTGGTGGTGGTGATATAAATGGTGATGGCTATGGGGATATTGTTGTTGGCGCACCGGGTTTAACAAAAGGTGGTGAGACAGGTACAAGTATCGGCATGGCATACATCTTTTGGGGTAATTCTGCTGGCATAGGTTCTGCTTCCCCGACTATGTTGAGCGGCGAAAGTATTAGTGATAAATTTGGGGAGTCTGTGTCCATTGCAGGCGATGTGAATGGTGATGGCTATGATGATGTGCTTGTCGGTGCATGGGAGACAGGAAAAGTCTATATATTCTTGGGTAATAGTACAGGTATCAATGTAGAAGCCATGATTATCACGGGTACAGATCGCATCAATTTTGGTCGAGCAGTTTCTTCGGCAGGTGATGTGAATGGTGATGGTTATGATGACATTCTTGTTGGCGCACATGCACAGTCAAAAGGCGTTTTGTATATCTATTTAGGCAGTGCTATGGGTATCAACGAGGCTAACTTATTTGTCGTAGTCGGTGAAGACGCAACTCTTGGTTTAGGTTTTTATGTGGCTCATGCTGGGGACATCAACAATGATGGGTATAGTGACATTATTGGTGGCGCACCTGCTGGTGGGGATAATCGTCAAGGGCAAGCCTATATTTACCTCGGTCAACCTGAGTAAGCGCCTCACCTCTTAAATTTTATAATAGCATTTTAAGCGAATAAGGGTATCTATCATCAAGTTCATATGGATGCCTTTTC
>CAYGTY010000129.1:0-17968 GCA_964352825.1 uncultured Anaerolineaceae bacterium | reverse complement strand
TTAAGTAATTGGTCTAAATAAATTAAAATTCTGTAGGGTTGATGTCGTGTCATCAACCGTTTGTGGATTCAGATATGGCTATAATTTTAGGATGCGCTAGTCATCCAAGTCTGCAAGCAAATCCCGTAACTCATCATCAATAAATAATGAGCTTGTCCCCATTGATTTTTTACGTTTGCCGATTCGGTATAAGGTTGTGTAATGTTCAAAACCAGGTTTCATCTTTACGGGTGGAATCGGTTCGGCTTCAAAATAATCTTCGACCAGTCCATAGGTGTATGGGCTGACGATAATTTCACCAGGACCAGCACTCTCTTGCAAGAACTTACAATCATCCATCGCTTCACCCAATGCTGCAAATTCGATTCGCCCCTTACCACCGACCATGCCCAATACAGATGGACCTGTATGGATACCAATCCCGAAATAAAGTTGTTGGTCAGGGTCGAGGACTTCATGCAGGGCGTATAAATCGAAGATAATCGCTTGTGCTGCTTGGACTGCGCGGAGGGCATGTTCTTCTTGTTGGTTCAATTGTGTATTCCACAAGCCTGTCACCGCATCGCCCATATATTTATCAACAATCCCATCAAACAAGGTGATGGCATCACTCGCCACACTGAGGTAACGATTGATAATTTTCATGAGGTCTTCAGGTTCAAGGTTCTCACTAAAGGAGGTAAACCCACGCACATCTGCAAATAGGGCGGTAATGACGCGCTCAGTTGGGCTGGTATCAATTTCTGAGATTGAGCCAATATTTTCTAAGAGGGCTTCTGATACAAATGTCCCCAAGAGGCGCAATTGTTCTTCTTGTTCTTTGCGTTCTGTGAGATCATCAATCACTAAGGCGACACCGTTATCGACCATGTCTTCACCACGCAATGGGCTAGCGACCACCTGCCAATAATAGCTCCGTCCCTCATGTTCAAACTTCTCACCCCAAATCTGTTGCTGACGGTCAATACGCACTTGTTCGATGCGCTCATAAAAGCGTTCTGTGACACCAGGGAGGACTTCTGCCAGAGGGCGACCCATCGAATTGACATGCCCTGTCAGGGTTTCGGCGGCTTCGTTATAAACAATCACATAATTATCGCCGTTGACGGTTATCACAGCTGATGCAATCGACGCAAAGATATTATAAAGTTGGGTTTGCATGGCTTCGATAGCCGAGAGTTTTGCACGAATATCTTCAAATAAGCGGGCATTCTCAATCGCAACAGCCGCTTGTTGTCCAAAGCTGGTTAATAGCTCAAGCTCATTTTGTTTGAACAAACCTGCCATAATGCGGTTATCACAGTATGCCACCCCAATCACATCCCCACGCACCTTCAAGGGGACAGCAAGGATGCTCCGCAAGGCAAAGCCCACAATGCTATCGCTGTTGTTGATGCTGGAATCGGCACTGGCGTTATCCGTTAATAATGGATCGCCTGTTTCTGCAACTTTATTGATGACCGACCAACTTACAATTCGTTGGCTACCACTCGCACTGTCGGATTCGCTTAAACCACGCGCTGTCCGAAATTCCATCTCACCTGTTTCATAATTACGTAGAACAATATATCCACGCTCAGCATTC
Source organism: uncultured Anaerolineaceae bacterium (assembly GCA_964352825.1). Lineage (GTDB taxonomy): Bacteria > Chloroflexota > Anaerolineae > Aggregatilineales > Phototrophicaceae > UBA6055. The sequence continues at coordinate 16,383 of CAYGTY010000129.1, read as the reverse complement.
GTCAGTTGGATGACGGTTTCCATCACCTCATTCAATACCTCGTCGGTCTCTTGTGCAGAGTTAATCAAGGCACTGGTATCAGCAAGGCGACGTAATTGACGCAGTTGGATTTGCGATTCGACTAAACCACGCGATAAGGTCGTGATTTTAACTTCCAAAGTCCGTAAATTATCAATTGCACCTGTCGGCAAGTTCATACCGCGTTGCCGTAGCATTTGGTGTTGTTGCTTCAATAAATTAGAAATATCTTCCGCTCGTTGCTTAAGATTCTTCAGTTGTACCTGAATAGCGGAAATGCTACTGGTTGTCATTTCTGGATTCATCAGCTTCTATATACCTCGTATGCCTTCATTCCTTCTGAGAGACCCTTGCCATAAATGGGGTCGCGGTCACGGAATTCATATGCCAGCGTCCCGTCATTAACTCTTATGATATGGTCGTATGTTTGTTGCACAATGGTCACTGTACCCCGTGCGGCGTTTTCTTGCACACGTTTTGATGTGTTAATCGTATTGCCGATTGCTGTAAATTCGCGCCGATTAAAACTGCCGACATTCCCCAATGTTGCTTCACCTGTATACATCCCGATGATGTAGTAGTGTGGGTCAGGCGAGATACCCAGTTCCTTATATAAATCAAGGAAACGGTCGCGCATCATTAAACCACATTCAAGGGCTTGTTGGGCATGATTATCATTCGGATTAAGCTGAGTGTTGAACAAAGCCATCACTTCATTACCCATATATTTGTCGATAATCCCACCGACGGCATGAATACATTCAGTGGCAACCGCTTGATATAAGTTGATGATACGGAGCTTATCACTTGGGGGTACTTCCGTCAGTGTGACCAAGGGGCGTACATCTGCGAATAAGCAAGTGACCTCGCGCCGTACTCCACCCAGTTGGATATTGGCAATATCATTAATATTATCAACCATCTCTGGGGGCAAAATACGCTTCATCGCATTGATGGTGGTTTCGTGTTCTTGTAAGTGTGTGATGTCGTCCATCACCACGGTGACACCCTGTGTAACATCATTGGCATCTTTCAAAGGTGATAAGGTTAAGCTGAGTGCAAGCCGTCCACGATTGGGGATGTCTATCGTTAACTCGATAGTTTGCGCTCTTTCTTCCTCTTTGACAGTCTTTAACTGGTCAGATAGTTGTAAAGCTGCACTTTGCAGTACACGCCCAACACTGTGTCCAATTGCCTGTTCTGATTCGAGTCCTAAAATTTCGCCCGCCGCCCGGTTAAATGTTTGAATCAAGTCTTCTTGGTCTGTCGCAATAATACCACTCCCGACAGATGAGAAGATATTATCCATTAATTCTTTCACACGGGTGATTTCTGCGAGGATATTTTCTGTACGTGTATACATCCGCGCATTCGCAATCGCAACGGCTGCTGTATTCGCAAATGCTTCCAATAGATTTTTCTCACGCGAGGTGAAAATCCCCGCCTGCAAGCGATTATCAACATATACAACGCCGATTGTCTCATCTTTGTAATTGAGGGGTACACACAAAACAGAGCGTAAAGAGAAGTTATGGATACTTTGATTGCCTTGTAAACGTTCATCTTTAAAGGCATTGTCGGCGAGTAGTGCCTGACGGGTTTCCATCACTTCTTTCACAACAGACATACTGATTTGAGGTTTTTCGCCTGTGGTCGCACTTGTGCCAAATACACCACTTTCATTACTCACACGAAACTCTAATTCCTCAGTGTCCATATTTTTGAGGATAACATAACCGCGCTCAGCTTGTGTCAGCGCAATCACGATTTCCATTGTTTCATGGAGAACCGTATCAATGTCTAGAGATGTTGTAATTTTGGCTGACATATTTGCCAAGGCCCGTAATTGACCTAACTCGGTTTGCTCATCGACTAAGCCACCTTCAAGATGAGTGAGATCTTTACGCATTCCTTCGAGTGCATCCAGAACACGCGGTGGCAAATTTGCTCCACGTCGCTTGAGGACAGCCTGTTGCGTCTGCAAGGATTCAACTGTTTGGTCAATGAGGGATTCGATTTGTCTCAATTCTGCAATTGGATTGAATTTAGTTCCTTCTGCGTCAGACATGCAGTTTATTTACTCCACTGTAACCCACTGTTGCGTGATTATATGAGTATTAAGCTCTTGTAACAATAAAATAAACCCTTGTCACACAACAAATTGGCATTGATTTTATATTTGAATATTAACAGTATACTGCGAAGATTACATACCTCGCAACTGTAATCATACTAAAAACCATATTGAAACACTGTCAACAGTCTATCTGGCAAAATTAAAAAATCCCTTGTAGGTCATCTATTCTGATGTCAGCCATTCGATCGCTTGTTGTCTATTGGCAGGATGGAATAATTGGGTAGATGATTCTTTGTTATTGAAATACCCAATTATCATATTGAGCAAGACTTCCATTAAGGGGTTTTGACGGAATAATACTGCACTACGACTCGGTGGCATCTGAGCTTGTTTGTCCCGCCAATGTTTGACCTTCTGGTTTGTATAGCGTAAGGGGATTTCGGATATAGATGACCCATCAATAAGTAGGTATATCATATCGTCAGTGCCTTCAGTTTCATAAATTTGATCGATAATCTTGAATACATCATCAACCACCTGCCTTTTTTCTTGATGGAATGTGAAATGATGAATTTTTCCGTTCATGACCTCGTATGTTAAGGACTCAAGTTCTATTTTGTTCATGTGTGATGGATAGCCTTTTGCGGTAGTTTTGTCGTCAATATAATGATGGTGTGATGAGGTTTTCTATTCTGATATAAGCCAATCAATTGCTTCTTGTCGCTTTTCTGGGTCAAATATCCGAGTGATAGATTCTTTGTTATTAAAGATGCCAATAATTTGATTTAAAAGTATCATCATTAATGGATTCTGTCGCCATAAGATGGCACTCCGTCCGGTGGGGATGTGTGTATATTGATTTCGCCAATCTTGCGTTTTCTGACCCATGTAACGGAAGGGAAATTCTGTTATATTCGAGGCATCAATTAAGAAATATAACATATGATCTAAATCTTCAGTTTTATACACTTGGTCAATAACATCAAACATATCATCAATGGTTTGTCGTTTATTTTGATTAAATATCAACATGTGTATGTTGTTATCTAATTTCTCGTATGTCAGGGGCTTAAGTTCTATTTTGTTCATTATGCTTCCATATCAATAGATTACAAAACATGATAATTATCTCATATATAACTTAATATTTCATGAAAACCTTGTTTGATAACTAGATTTGTAATATTTGAGTTAAGTAACTTGTTTTTTAAGATTCAAACAAGTTCTCAGAATGCTAGATACACTGGATAAATTTTGTTTTTGAGGTAGATAATATGGAAGATTATCATTAATTTTTACAGCAATATTTGTAGGGGAGTTAGAAAATCCTCTGCTATAGAGTATAAAAAGTATAGCAGTTTTGCTGATGTATGGGTTTGCACTCATTTCCGAATGCAAACCATACGCTCTGAATATTAATGTTTACATCTGGTTGCGATAGGCTTGGCCGACAGCACTCGCTTGTGAACTGACAACACGAATCAGTTCTTGGTCGCTGGTCTTCGCAAATTCTCGTAATTCTGCCATATTAATGACCCCGACATCTGCCATTGTCCGCGCGGCATAATGCTTGAAGGTATTCAAATAGAAGACCATCGAATTGGCTTTTTCTTCAAAGAAGCGATACCCTGCTTTGCCTTCGACATTGCGTGTCCGCCCCCCTGGGCGTAAGCGTTTACGGGCAAGGTCAGGATTTGCACTTTCGATAATCATGGTTGGGGCAGATGCACTCCCATGATAAGGCATACAAACTTTGCCATTTTTGTGTTCAAAATAAATATCACCTTGCTCAATCACACAATGCGCGAGTTGCTGATTGTAAGAAATTAAATCGACACCCATCAAGAACAAATGCCCCATCTGTGAGCCAACACCACCTTCAACTGCAATCGTCACATCATTAAAGCGTGGGTCGGTTGTGATAGCATAAACTTCTTCTAATGTTGTGACCGCCATCCCATTGGTTGCTGAGGTACATTGCCGTCCACCACCATGTCCAAAGAATAAGCCATCTACTCGAATATCAGGGGCAATTAACTTCAGGCATTGTTCTTTATCACTGACCTGCCCAACAAACAGTTCAATGCTATCACCAAATTCTGAGCGAATGGCGCGTGCAATCTCAATCACACGCGGGTCAGAGTTGATGGTATAGATACGGAATAAACGGACACCTGCATTCTCATATAAATAACGCACTGCCGCGACTTCATCCTCTATATTGCTACATCCAACCGCCGCCCCGATGTTTCGTTGAGCGCGTTCATAATTGACTTGGCTTAATCCTAAGTTTTTGAGGATGGCTTTCGCAGAATTGATGACCCCTGCTTGGCGTTCAATATATCCTGCAAAAATACTATTGCGATGGGTAAAGATTGGATGATGCCCAATCGCTGCTGTCACTAACACATCACGCCACCCCGAAATCGCAGGCATTGACCCAAAGCCAATCATGCTACGGGGATATTTGCCGATTTTATTAAATAAGCCAAACTCCGCACTCAGTGTCCGCGAGACATATTTATCGGACGACATTTTACGATACCCCAAATCTTTCCATGAATAGGTGCTGGTACTAAAGGGGTTATCGTTAATGCCCAAGACCATCTCAACCGTATGTGATTTACGATTACTGCGTTGGGGAATAACAAGTTGACCGCTTTCCATGTCTTCTAGTGTTGCCAATACTTTATTATTTTGAGTGCTAAGGAAAAAGTCAGCCCGTTGCGATAATGATAAGGTGCGTCGTTCAGGTCCAAATTGCCAGACAACAGGTGAGCCATTCTTATTCATATTGAGGTTGCCACGGTCAACATCGGTCATGATAATACCGATACTGCTCGACTCGGGTTTTGGTAAAAAGCGTGTGTAATAAATATTCTCTTGAACTTCGATTGGGCGATAATTCGGCGCAGAGAAATCGGTACTGGGTGGATTGTCATCTTCAATTGATTCTAAGGAATAGGCAAACTTTACGGCACGTTCATCGGTCAGAGACTCATAATCCACACGTTCTAACTCTTGTTGATACGGCTCTGGAATCATGAAGATGCTATAACCGAGGTCGAAGGGGTTTTGACTTAGTTTTTCGAGAGCTTTACGACGCATCGAATAGTGGTCTTTTTCTTCGTTGGTCATTTCTGCAAATGTACGGGTTTCGCCTGCTGGAATGAACATATCATCCCACCCAAAGCCATTTGTCCCACGTAGCGATTCTGCAATTGTACCTTGTGTATTGCCTTCATGAATGTGGACTTCCTTACCATCATAAACGGCAATTAATATCTTGGCATTGGCGGTACGGTCGCGCCCTTGCAACCATGTCTCAGCAATCATACGGCGCATTTCGACATCTTCGGAAAAATCTTTAATATATGTTCCCGGTCTGCCACCTAATCCGCTTATTGCAAGTGAGGTTTCTTCAACAAGAATTGGGTTGAACCCATTGGCTTTATAGGCTTCAATCGCCTTATAGCGCACAACTTTATGAGCATCGAGACTCTGGATTTCTTCAATGTCGAGCTTTTTGCCGACAATCTCATAATCGCTCAGGATACGGCGGAACTCTTGTAATTTATTGCGGTTGGTGGTGGCGACTTCAAAGTAACGGTGGGATGTTGCTGCACGGGGTTTGACAGCATTAACGACCTCTGGCTCTGTGGCATAGAGTTTTCTAGGCATGTCTCAGTTTCTATCTCCTCATTGGACTTATCTCTAAATTATCGCAGAGGGTTGTGAGGGATGGTAGGGGCAAGCCAATGGGTTAATAAAATGTTGCGTATCAATTTGATGAAATATATCGCATATTTGGTATCATCATCAAAAATGATGGATTGGAGAGTTTAAGATGACCCAGACAATACGCATTAATAGTCAGCGTCTATGGGATAGTATCATGGAGATGGCAAAAATTGGCGCAACAGCAAATGGAGGTAGCCATCGCCTAACCTTGAGTGATGAGGACAAAACGGGGCGTGCGTTATTTACACAGTGGTGTGACGAGGCAGGCTTGACGATGACCGTCGATGAAATGGGCGACATGTTTGCTCGCAGGGCAGGCGCAGATGATAGTCAGCCTCCTGTGGGTATGGGGAGCCACCTTGATACACAGCCTTATGGTGGAAAGTTCGATGGTGTATTTGGTGTACTCGCAGGCTTAGAAGTGGTTCGTACCCTCAATGACCACAATATCCAAACCACCGCACCACTAGAAGTTGTCAATTGGACAAATGAAGAAGGGGCGCGCATTGCTCCATCCATGTTGGCATCAGGTGTCTATGGTGGAGTCTTTGATTTAGAGTGGGCATTATCCCGTACTACGGTTGATACAGGCGCAACCCTCGACGAAGAACTCAAGCGGATTGGTTATAAAGGAACACAAGCCATTCACGACCATCCATTTAAGGGCTTCTTTGAATGCCATATTGAACAAGGTCCGATTTTGGATAAAGAAGGGATTTCTGTCGGTGTCGTTGATACCGCGCAAGGATTCCGCTGGTATGATATTTCGCTGATTGGCTTTGCATCACATACAGGTTCAACACCGATGGTTGGCAGACGCAATGCCCTACTCGGCATGGCAAAAATTATCCAAGCCGTTGATGACATCGCTCATGAACATGCCCCCTTAGCACGCGGGACAGTCGGAAGTCAAGTCAGTGTCTCGCCAGGGTCGCGGAATGTGATTCCCGGACGTGTTGATTTTACAGTTGATATGCGTCACCCATCTGCTGACACACTCGACGCAATGGATAAAGCGCTACGCCAAGTTTGCCAAGAAGTCGCTGATGATATTGGATTGGAGTTAGTGCTAGAACAAATCTCAGATACCGTCCCTGTCGCATTTGATGAAAGCTGTGTATCGGCTGTCAAATCAGCGTGTGAGATGCTCGGTGTATCGCATCAATATATTACATCAGGGGCAGGGCATGATGCCTGTTATGTCGCCAATGTCGCACCCACCAGTATGTTATTTGCACCCTGCAAAGATGGGATTAGCCACCATGAATCGGAGAGTGCCAAACAAAAAGACCTCGAAGCCGTCTGTAATGTCTTGCTCCATGCGGTTTTAGAGTATGCAGGTATATCTGAGGACTAATGAATCTCAATCCCTCGTCCAGTATGGGGGATTTTTATTGTATTATTCAGATACCCATAATTCTTTATGATGAGACAGACAAAGATTTCACGATAGCGTATCTTTGTGGTGAAAATTTACTATCAGCAATCTTAGATTGATATAGGCATTGATATATACGATTGCCCTCGCTTATGGTGTCGTGACTGGACAGTATCCCGTTTTATCTGCTACGATGTGGCGCGATTTTTGAATCATTCGGAGTCCTTTGTGCATCGTCTTTTTCTTGTTTTATTGATTGCTCTACAGAGTATGACCCATCTATTTTGGCTGTCTCCTTCGACCCATTCAGGGCAAGTTGCGATTCCGTGGATGATGAACCGAGGCGGGGTCTTGTTTGGGAATATCTGGGAACAACATGCACCGGGGAGTTCCTTATTAGGCGCATTGGCACAATCGCTTATCCCACTTGAACACGACATCCTGATTAAACTCCTCAATACCCTCTTGGTTATCAGCATCACCCTACTTGTCTATCAGCTATCGAAACGCCTCACCAATCACCCGACAGCAGGGATAGTATCGGCTGTGGTATGGGCATGGTGGGAACCTGTCTATGGCAATGTGATGCTTTATTTTGATACCTTGCTGGCTCTATGTGTCATGCTAGTATTGGTTATTTATTTTGCAAATCATAAAAAAACCAATCTGAAACAAGTCATTCTTATGGGCTTACTCATGGGCTTAGCGACATTATTTAAGCAACATGCTTGGCTGGCGGTCGGCATTGTGGGCATGTGGATATTGGTCGTTCATCGTCGCCCAAGTCTGTGGATTACCTATGGTGTCTGTGCGCTGATTATCCCTCTGATACAGTGGGGGGTGTTATTGTCACAGGGTTTACTAGATAGTTATATCTTCTGGAATTGGAGCTTTAACTTATCGGGTTTTATGGATGGTGTTCCGCTAGATGGTGACTTTTTCCGCAAACTCCTGTTAAGTAATATGCTTGTTTTCCCCTTTATAGTCGTCACACTACGTCGAGAGAATCGGCATTTTCTTCTCGTTATATTGATGTGGCTCGCGACACTGCTTGTCTTATATCCACGCTTTGGTGAAATTCACGGGATGGGACACTTACCACTGATGTCTGTGATGTCGGGCATGGTATTGGCATGGGTATTGCCAGAATTATCGAAATGGAGACAATGGGATATTCCGCGACAAGTAATTGCTGGGTTAGGAATTGCATTGGGCATTGGCTGGTTATGGACAGGTGCAGTCACCTATATTCCAACTCAGTTAGGGGCGGGCGCAGTCTTGGCATATGATGAATTCCGACTCTTAGTTGCTGAACTCAAACCTCAGCTTCAGGACGGCGATACCCTCTTTGTTTTGCCCGAAACCGATAGCACACCCCAATTGCATCCCATGACTAACATGATGCCACCAGCAACATGGGTCAAAGGCTGGAACTGGTATTTTGAGCCTGATTTTGTCCTGCCGACATTGCGCGATGATTGGGATGTAAGTCCTGCGACATGGGTGATTGTCTTTCCTGATTTGATTGCATCAGGTCAACCGGGGATTGATGAATTAGTTGCTATCGTAGATGCACGATATGAATTGATGTTCACCGTCGATGACGTGTTTTTGCATGGTGATGCACAAGTTTATCGTTTATCAGCAGACGATGACTAACGCATCTATCCAAGTGCAACATCCAGTGTCATCATCACCGCAAAGCCCAGCATCAAGCCTAATGTCGCTAAATCGGTGTTGCCTTCTGCATGAGATTCTGGGATGGTTTCCTCAACCACCACATAAATCATTGCACCTGCCGCAAAAGCTAAGGCATAGGGCAATAGGGGCTGAATTAAAATAACCAAAGCCGCACCCAAAACCCCTGCAATCGGCTCAACAAGCCCTGAGGCTTGACCATATAAAAAGGCTTTACGACGGCTCATACCTTCTCGTCGTAATGGCATCGCAACCGCTATGCCTTCGGGGAAGTTCTGCAATCCAATCCCAATTGCCAGTGCAATCGCTGCTGCCAGCGAGCTACTTTCCATATTTAATGCCGCTGCACCAAAAGCTACACCTACCGCCAAGCCCTCGGGAATATTATGTAAGGTAATCGCTGTTACCAATAAGATAGACCGTCGCCAACGAGTGGGTAGACCTTCAGCTTCTTCAATCGGTTTACCAATGTGCAAATGGGGGAGTATTGCATCGATACTGCGCAAGAAAATTCCACCGAATAAAAATCCAACCAAGGCTGGAACCCACGGTGTGACTCCTTGTGCTTCTGCCATCTCGATACTGGGGGCAAGCAGTGACCAATAACTGGCGGCAATCATCACACCCCCTGCAAAGCCCAAAAGCCAATCCAGAACTTTTTGATTAAATGAGCGTGTTGTAAACACAAGCGCCGCACCCAAAGCTGTAACACCCCATGTAAATAATGTCGCAAAGAGAGCTTGTGTAACAGGTGTAAATTGACTTAAGAAGGCTTCCATGATGTAATTACTTTCATCTAAACTATATTTTAGATTAGCATAAATATTAAAGATTGCAGTGTGACAAAGCTCATGATTTGGCTATGATAATAGTATCTACTTGGTTATCCATGATTTTTGCTCGTTTGTAGCAAAAGTCATAGATAGGTGAACTGTTACGAGCAGTTGCTATAAACAAGCCAATTGATGCTACAATGAGTCATATCAAATCATACAGGAGGATGCGCAAGGGATGTCTGATATTTGGCGGTGGATACAAAACAAACATCATAATGCCTATTACGGTGGAAACGAAACCGAATTGCAGATGATGGAGTTATTCTGGAAGATGCTCAATACGATGGAAGGCGACCCACAATCTGCCTTGAGTTATTGCCGTCAAGCACGACGCATCGCTGAATTATTGGATGACAAGTGGTTTATACAATTGCTCAACCACTGGGAACTCCAGATGCGCTATAGTTTCATCGGCGATTTTACAGGCACGCTGGAACTGGCGACCAAAGCCACTGTAGAAGTCCGCTTACCTGAATACCAAACCTTCCCACAACGCATCTGCTTACATGAAGATTTGATTTCGGGATATGCAGAACAAGACCCCATCGGCAATCAAGACTTGGTCAAACAAGCCCTCGATTATATGGAACAAGAAGTTGACCCCAAAGTCGATTGCTTTATCTGCCTCAATAGTCTCAAGCTCGATTTTGTGCGGACAACCAGCACAACAGAAACCACCATTCAAGCTGCACTAAAATCTATACCTGTTGCTGAACGGTCAGAACATCACCTGTGTTATGTCTATATCGTCTTGGTCGAAAGTGCCTATCAACTCAAACAATGGGATAATCTGCTGACATGGGCAATCGAAGCCGAATCGAATGCACGGAAAGCAGAACGTGACCGTTATCTTGCTAGTGCGACTTTATGGCTGGCACTTTATGCTGAACATATTGGTGATACCAATCGGGCAAAAATGCTATTTGAACAAGCGCAACATCGTGCCAATCGCTATGGCGCATTTCTTGGTAAAGCCTACTATACTGCGCTGACCCAGTATCATGAGCATGGTGGACGACTGCAAGAAGCACTCGACACTCAGGTGATTTATCTGGAGCTTTTAATCGATAAATCCAAGCCATTTGGTGAGAGTCTTGCCCGTTTAGAAATTATCCGCTTGAAGAAAGCCCTTAGTCAGCCGTATAATGATGACATCGCTGAGTTAAAGGAAACAATCAAAGCACTCAAAGCCCCTGAGTATATTCTTGATAAATTACAGGGGATTGTGGACTAAAAGGGCGTGAATGAGCCTGAACATCGGCAGAACAAATTCATATATTCGGATGAGATCCTATCATTTACCTGTATGCTTATCGTTGCTTCAATACGATAAGTTAATTTGATTTTATGGTTAATCAGGGTTGAGTCCAATTGACCCTAGCAATACTGCCAGAATCCGTTAACATTATCAGCCGATTTCTGTCCGATAAATTGCAAATACGCATACAGAGATGGGGTAGTCAAACCCCGAATTTAAGAGAGGTATTGTCAAGTTATGGCTTCATATCATGGACCAAAAGCAAAGCCACAGCGTCGCTTCGGGGAATTACTCGTACCACGCCCCAAGTACCAACGCATTTTAGAAGAACGTGCCTATCCCCCTGGGGAACATGGACGCGAAAAGTCTTTCCGTTCTGGTCGTCGTAGCAACTATGCGATCCAATTAGACGAAAAGCAAAAGTTAGCATTCATCTATAACGTACGCGAACGCCAAATGCGTAACTACTACAAGAAAGCAGCTTTGATGCCAGGTACAACTGGTAACAACTTGCTCACCTTGTTGGAGCGCCGTTTGGACAACATCGTTTACAAATCAGGATTGGGTGCAACGATCTGGGCAGCACGTCAAATCGTCGGTCACGGTCACATTAATATTAATGGTCGTCGTGTTGATTTGCCATCTTACCAAGTAAGCCCCGGTGATGTCATCGAAATAAATGACAAAATGAAGAAAAATGTTCACATTCAAGAATGGGTTCAACAATCAGCTTATTCACCACAATATCTGATTGTCGATAAAGACAACTTGAAGGTAACATTTGACCGTATGCCAGAAGTTGGCGAAGTTCAAACACCTGTAGACATTCAGCTCGTGGTCGAATTCTACAACCGCTTGACCTAATTCTCACGGTCAACTGAATACGCAATTTCTAAGAGATGTACATCACTGTATGTCTCTTTTGCGTTTTTGCCTATAAAGTACCCTTTGTGAAGATTTGCACAAAACCCCAAATTCAATATAGTAAATATTGCACTGACATATTTTCCTGTGTCAGTATTCTAAAAATTTACATGAGGATAACATTCCAATGAAAACTCTTCGATTAATTATGACCCTCCTGTGCTTGTCACTCAGCATGACACTGATGGCGCAAGATGATTTAACAGAAACCATAACCACCGCTAATGGGCTAACAGTGCAGTACCCGTCTGAATATTTCGGCGAAGTAGATACAGATAACACTATTGCCCTCATTAACTTTGAAAATCAGATATTTATCATTATCGGTTTGGGTGATGCAGCCGTTGATTTTTCGGATATTGAGCCAGAAACGAGTACAGAATTGAAGGATGATTTCCTAGAGACATTAACATCCTTTGGCGGTGACATTATCGATGGCGAAGCTGTAGAAGAATTTAGCATCAATGATCGCCCAGCCTTCTTAATCCCATTTAATGCGGATTTTATTGGTATAGGCTATGTTCTCGCATTTGAAATTGCAGAAGGAACAATAGGTACAGGGATGATGTTTGGCGCAGAAGCCTCAGCATATACACCTGAAATAGTTGCAGACTTTAAAGCAATTGCGAATAGCATAACAATTGACCCTAACTTTGTCCCTGCTACTGCGATTTCAGATGAAACCACAGAAGCTGCCCCTGATTCGAGTGATGCTACAGCCGTCCTAGAAGACGATGATCCATCTAATGATTCCGATATTCCAAGTGATGCCATTTTGATTGAAGACTTGCCAGAGGGAATGATCCTCACCAATGCAGGTTTGCAAATGCCCTTTCCAGAAGGTTTTCAATTCCCCCCCGGAACAGAATATATCGAAAATACAATCGGCTTATTTTCTGATAATTTCCAAAATAGCCTAATTGTCTTTGATGATGAACTCGAAAACTATGGCGGAATGGATGGAATTAATGCCTTCTTGATGCCAACAATTGCGGCAATGGGTGGTATCGAAGAATATGATGCAGATACCTATTTGCAAACAATGGAAGTCGATGGGCGTACCATCACTTATTTAGCTACAGCCGATTTTGTTGATAGTGAAGAAGAGGGTATGGGTAACATCTACTACTTTATCGTTGAATTACTACCAGAAGGGGATCATATCGCTATGGTACAAGCTATTCTTAATGCTGAGAGTGATTTCGATGAAGAAGACCTTTTTGAACTGGTCAAAGCCATTTCCTATACAGAAGAAGAAGCCGTCACATTGACCATTAACGATAATGCAACAGCCACTTGCTTTATGGTGGGTCTCGATGTTGTTAATGTCGATAGAACAGAGACAACAGTTACTTGTCCAACTGACTGCACCGCTGATTATGGGCCAGTTTGGGGTACAGAAATATACACCAATGATTCAAGCATCTGTGCGGCAGCTATCCAAATGGGTGTTATTGATGATATGGGGGGTGCAGTGACTGTGACGCATGTTGAAGGGCAATCATCTTATAGCGGGTCAATGCAAAATGGTATCATGTCATCCGACTATGGTGAATGGGAAGCGAGCTTTAGTGTCTCAGCACCAGTAGAGGAAGAGTAATTTGTAAGGGGTAGCTCCCTGTTTTATTTGATTCAATAGTAGGGGTGAAACCAGATTCACCTCTACGCTATACTTAAGGTCTATTGATGAGATGAGTAAACAGAAAGTCACCATTGATGTCTCAACGTATCGGCGCATTAACCATTAGTCAAAGCCCACGCAACGACCTACTCCGACCTTATTATCAAGCTTTCCCTGATTGCAACATTATCGAAGTAGGTGCGCTGGATAGTATCGATGTCCGTGATTTACCTGATGGACAAGATAGTGACTATCCTCTGACAACGACGCTCAATAATGGTGATGTTGTGACTTTAGACCGTGATTTCCTTGAACCCCTATTACAGTCCGCGTTGAATGAGCTAGAGTCACAAGGATGTACAGTCAATGTTTTATTATGTGCAGGCGACTTCCCCAAGTTACAGGCTGAGGATAGTCTGCTCATTAAACCGACTGATAGCGCACATCATATTTTACGCGCCATGAATATGAAGCAGGTCGGGGGCATTAGTCCAATTGCGATACAGAATAAGCCGATTCAAGCCAAGTGGGAAAAAGCAGGTTTTCAGCCCATTGTATGGACTATGCCAGCGGACACAACAACAGATGAACGCGCCGATTGGATAAATGAACAACTCGCATTACATCCTGATGTTGAGTGTGTTGTGCTCGATTATGTCGGTTATCCAATCGAATCGATTTATCGTTTTCAGAAGACAGTTAAGAAACCCCTATTTGAGTTGGGGCAATTGGCAATCTCGGTTATGCAATCCATCGGCTTATGAGGTATCAATCATAATTTTGGGACGACGGGCAACAAAGCCAAGCGCATAGATGATAATCCCGAAGGCAACACTCATCTGGCAAAGTATCGTGATGAGTGTAAGCGGCAAAAGCAGACCATCAATCATCAGGTTATCCATGCCAGCAAACTCTCGCAGGTAAATTTCAACCACGCCAGCAGAGCCCGTCATCAAAATCACAAACCCCTGACCAAAACCAATCAACCACAAGGGCATAAACCCTGTCACACGCCGATTTTCACCACGCAGGTAAGACGCAATATAATTCACTAATCCTAGAACAATCAGCAACATCACCGTTTGAATCAGTAATATCTGGGCTTCGGCTAAGCCTGTGTTGGTCATCACTGTTTGGATACCAGACTGCACCGATAGGACACCCATAAACCCAGCCAGCAACCAATAGACAGTCGCGACTGCTATCCAATGAGCCGATAAGGACATATCTTGATTGCGGTCACGTAAGGCGCGATAGTGATGTCCAGCTAAGATGATAAAACAGGGGACAATCAAAAAACTCACCAGCCCATAGCCACTCGGTATATCGAAAGACCCTAAGCTCATCAGTAAACCCGATATAGCCACCAAACCTGAAACAATCATTACCCCGTCATTCACCCATTCATCACGAACATTGCTCCAGCGTGTCATTAACCAAAAGGTGATACTCACAGCAGTTATCCCATAAGCGACATGCGTTTGAAACACAAGTGAAGGTGTCCCGATAGCATGACGAACAAGCAGGCTCACGATAATCAGCACAATTCCCATTTGCCAAATCCGCAAAAAACGGGATGCCTCTGATTTTAGGGTGAGACTCAGAAACGCGACTAAGCCAACAATCGGTAATAGGTCGAACAGTGGTGAGTTGAGGAAAGCTGTTCCCATAATTGAAATTATCACAATCGCAACCCATGCACGATACACCCACTGTAGATGCTGATGATTGATGTGGTCTAAGCTCATCATCAACCCACCAACAATCAATCCTGTCAGGATAATGAGTTCAAAGAGGGGATTTGTGACATGCTCGAAATCGATTGATATACCAGAAAGCAATGTCGGAATCGGTAACGATTGCAATTCTGAGAGTAACATCACAATCGCATATAGAAGCAAGAGGATAACAATCTGGCTCATCAAATGATAAATCTTTTTGCCAGCCGATGTGAGACGAATCATTTGTATATAATCCTATTCGCATCCAAGAAACGCCGCAATCATATTGGAAATAAATCAACGGATGGGACAGGTCGCTAGCCCTACGAAATCCTGTAGAGAAGACGGCTTGCCTTGTCCAAGATTCAAGGTATACATCAAAAATTATTTCTCAAAACTTATTGGGTTTTGTATTAGATACATCACTAAAGATCACCAGGGTCAGGACGACCATATAACCACCAGAAAGTCTCCGCAGGATAGACTGCTTTGAGTTCCTCTGACCAGATGAAGTCTCCAGCCGTGACCCAACGCCGTAATTCACTATCAACTTTATGTGATTGGGTGATAACTTCATGAGCATCTAAACCCTGTTCACCCATCGCAATTAAGAGTTCTTGTACAAGCGTACGGCGTAGAGCTTCAGGTAAGTACACATTGGAACAGGTTTTCATACTATCACGGCACTCACGAAAGAATTCATTCATTGCTTTTAGACGAGACATGCCTTCACGCACCATTTTCTTCTCTGCATGGACAGCCCACTCTGTTCGCGCTGATTGATATTGCTCAATGGCTTTATCGAGTGTCGCGACTTGCGAAGCGTTCATCTTGTCGCGGAAGTGGTTTAAACGTCGTATCCGTAACAATAAAGCCCCTGTTGTGATTTGTGGCATATTGCTTGACCCAAAGATTCCACCGCCAACGCTCATATATAAGTCATCACTATGCATATATTGCTTGATGGCATCCGCCATTTTGGCTAATTCTTTCAAATCTTGGTCTAGAGAATAATTAGAAGACATCTATTATGACCTTTCATTTGATTGTTCACTATACAAGTATTATACCGTGATACTATTGGAGCTTTATTGGTTTTGGGATAAATTTA
>CAYGTY010000128.1:0-18090 GCA_964352825.1 uncultured Anaerolineaceae bacterium | reverse complement strand
CCAGCGAATAGGGGTTACAAATCTGCATCTCATGTTACTCTGTTGTCATACTCAACGAACATAGGGAAAATCACATGGGAAACCGTCTTAGCAATATCACAAATATACAGGTTGGATTTATATTATCGACACTGGCTTTTATCGGGCTAGCGATTTCGGCTTTTGCACATACTCAGGCATCGGATGTCAGCTGGTGGCAATGGGCAGATGGAGCATTCCAAAATTTCGGTACAGAGGTTATCGGCGCAATTCTAACATTTGGTTTAATTGAAGTATTGGTCGGCGAACGCGACAAACGAAAAGCTGACGAAGCACAACGCATACGCGACCAATTCCAAGCCATATCAGAGTTACAACGTGTCAGTACTCCAGAAGAACGGCAACCCATTATAGACCGTATGAAAGCAGGTGATTTATTTAAAGAGGCTTACTTATCTGAGTTAAATCTGACAGAGGCTGACTTAAAAGAAGCGAATTTGATAAGAGCCGACTTAAGAGAAGCGAATCTGCAGGGAGCGAACTTATGGAAGGCAAACTTGCAAGAAGCACAATTAAAGTCAGCAAAACTGCAAGGAGCACAATTAGGAAGGGCGAATCTGAAGGAGGCTGATTTATGGCTTGCCAATCTGACAGGAGTTAACTTTGGAGGCGCAAACCTGACAAAGGCTCAGTTAAGGTCTGCCTATTTAACAGATGTTGACTTTGGAGGGGCAACTCTAGCTGGGGCGAACTTAGAAGATGCAAGTCTAACAGGGATTGATTTTAGGTCTGCTAACTTGGTAGGGGCTAACTTAAATGACGCTAATCTGACAGGTGCTAACTTAAGGGATGCCAAACTAGCAGAAACTCAATTAAGATCTACAAACCTGACGAGAGTTGACTTATCAGTAGCTAATCTGACGAAAGCTAACTTAGAGAATGCCAATTTGGCAGGGGCTCAACTATGGGGTGCTGATCTATCAGGGGCTAACTTATCATCCTCAAATCTGACTGGTGCTCATTTATGGGAAGCAAATCTGGAGAATGTAATTTGGGGAAAAGAAGTCGATAGTGTAATTTATACTGCAACTCTTCCTGATGGCACAAAATGGACACTTGATACGGAAATGACCCGTTTTACTGATGACAATCATCCTGATTTCTGGCGACCTGATGCCGAGGGTAATGAAGGCTAATGATTAAAATCAGTATATTCTTTTGTAGGGACAATACCCATGTGTTCGTCCGTGGAATGACACACGGGTCATTCCCTACATCTACATATCGCTGTTTCGTAGGGTTAAGACCTGTCTCATCCGCCAAAAAGAAACAGAAACCCGTGAATAATTCGATACTTGAGAGCTTATCCCCTACCTTAACTGGCATTATTGCCAAGTCTCGGATAGCATAAATAATAGTTATAGGTTGTTTATCAAAGATTGAGGGCAAATATGAAATTCGGTGTTGTATTTCCACAAAACCAACTAGGGGATGACCCACTTGTTATTCGCGAGTTTGTACAAACAGCAGAGGAACTCGGTTATCATCACCTGCTGGCATATGACCATGTCTTAGGTGCGAATCCTGACCGTGAAGGCTGGAAAGAAGGGTCTCCCTACACGCATGAGGATATGTTCCACGAACCACTAACCTTATTTGCCTATCTGGCGGCGATTACCGAAAAAATCGGATTCATGACAGGGGTCTTGATTTTGCCACAGCGTCAAACAGCATTGGTTGCCAAACAAGCGGCACAAGTCGATGTCTTGTCGAATGGTCGTCTGCGCTTGGGGATTGGTGTGGGTTGGAATGAAGTTGAATATAAGTCATTGGGTTATGATTTTAAGTCACGGGGGACACGCGTCGAAGAACAAATTGCTATTTTGCGCGAACTCTGGACACAACCCCTAGTCCGCATTGAAGGCGAATTTGACACAATTGATGATGCAGGCATTAATCCGCTACCTCGTCAACAACCGATTCCGCTATGGATTGGTGGAACTGCTGATGTGGTCTTGCAACGTGCCGCCCGTCTGAGTGATGGTTGGTTGGCTCATGCTGCGCCGCCTGAAAAAATGAAAGAAATCGTTGAAAAATATTGGGGTTTTGTCGAAGAATGCGGTAAAGGCGATACAGCAGGTTTGCATACGCGTCTAATTACTGAACGTGTCCCACAAGAGCAATGGGGGGATTATGTTGAGGGCTGGAAGAAGCTCGGCGCAACTGAACTTGCCGTCTATCCACATGGCGAAACCTTAGAAGATTATTTAACCCACCTGCGTAATTTTGCAGACCAATTTGGAGTATAAATCATGGCAGATGATCGCTATATCAAAAGCCATAAGCAAGTCATGGATGATATTCTCTTAGCAAATCCATTGGTAACGGCAGGGACGATGTTTGGCTATCCCTGCTATAAAATCAACGGCAAGGCATTTTGCTTTGTCGGCGGTGAGGGGATTGGGATTAAATTGCCCAGAGAACGAATTGCTGAGTTACTCGAAAACAACGCGGAATATCATGAATTCTACCCAGCGGATGGCATCAAGTGGAAAAGCTGGATGGCGATTGATTATGCCGATTCCGAGAATTATCATCAGCATCAAGATTTGTATGATGAATCCATGAGCTTTGCCAGCCCAGAGTCTGATACCTAATGTAAAGTCTCGAAATAAATTGAAATTCTGTAGGGTTGATGCCGTGTTATCAACCAGTTGTGGGCGCAGACATGGCTACACCCCTACATTAAAAAACATATGACCACCGACCTAGTTAATTATGAGTCATTCTCTAAAATCGTATAAGAGTCTATCGTGACCGCTTGCCACTAGGTGAGGATGTCGGGTATAGTGGAAGTGTGTAACTTCAATCGTTATGGTCTATGAAATAGAATGGATTTCTTAAATTATGTTTGAAGATGTCAAGCAAGTTACAGACTCTCTGAGTCAACAGCAATATATTGCGACAGAAGAAATTTCCACCGTGATGTACCTCGCGGATAAATTACAAAAACCACTCCTTGCCGAAGGTCCTGCTGGGGTCGGTAAAACCGAATTAGCTAAAGCATGGTCAACTGCGACCAACAAACCGCTGATTCGCTTGCAATGTTATGAAGGGCTTGATGAGAGTAAAGCACTGTATGAATGGGAATATGCCAAGCAGATGCTCTATACACAATTGCTCCGCGATAAGCTCAGTGATTTATTATCCGATTCCGAAACCTTGCACCAAGCAGCTGACCGACTCGGTGCAGAAGATGATGTCTTTTTCAGTGACCGTTTCTTATTAGCACGTCCGCTATTGGCTGCACTCTTGAGTGATGAGCCTGTTGTGCTATTGATTGATGAAATTGACCGCGCCGATGCAGAATTTGAAGCCTTCCTGCTCGAAATTTTGAGCGATTTTCAGGTCTCAATTCCTGAATTAGGGACAATCAAAGCCAAGCATCATCCCACCGTTGTCCTCACCAGCAATAACACCCGTGAGCTATCGGAAGCACTCAAACGCCGTTGCCTGTATCTGTTTGTAGATTATCCAAATCATGAATCCGAATTGAGCATCGTCAAAATGCGTGTGCCTGAGATGAGTGATAAATTGGCGAGTCAAGCAGTCGAGGTTGTACAGGGTTTGCGTCGTCTGGATTTGAAGAAAAACCCAAGTGTATCGGAAACCATTGATTGGGCAAAAGCCCTCATGATGCTTAATGCCGATGCGATTGACCAGAAAACACTCGAAACCACATTAACCGTCTTGCTCAAACATGAGAGTGACGTGCAAAAAGCCAAGCGTCAATTGATGCGTGGTCAAAGTGGTCAAGGTGGTGAAGACCCTCGTCGCGGTAGCGGTGGTGGTCGTCGCGGTGGCTGGAATTAGTTTACCTTCCCCCGATTTGTCGAACCTAAACTTATTGCTCCCTTCTCCAAAGATTTGGGGAAGGGTTGGGGATGGGGTTGAAATAATTTATTTACTCTGATGCTTGAAAGACTATAGAAGTATCATGTCGAATCCCACACCAACAGCTAACGGAATACGTCCCTTTCTTGTTGTATTTGCTGTTGCAGGGTTAATTGCAGGCGCACTCCTATTCCTTCCACCTGATGTTCAAAAAATCGCATTTGCTGGTATTGTTGTATTGAGTTTTGGTGCTGTCCTCTTACGCCAAATGCCCTCTATAGACCTCAGCCCCACAGGCATAAAGGCATTTCATCAGTCGCATCCCCTCGCTTATGCTTGGGTGAGCTTGATTGTCGCGATTATCTTCATCAGTTTGGCAACGTTTTTCTATCTCCCGCAATATTATGATAAGACTTTTCTAGGTTTTTATTTTTTTCTATTGAGCCTGCCCTTTATCCGATTGGCGTTCCCATTATTCCCTATACCCGTTGCGCATGCCGAAGCAGATATAAGCAGTGAACAAGATATTGTGCGCTGGCGTGCCTTATTGATGAGCCTCGTCAGTATTGCGCTACTGATGCTCATCAACATGCCCGAAGAAAACATGCTGGATGTACAACTGATGTTAGGTTTTCATCAATCGCCAACATGGGTACAGATGATCGTATTGGGTATCAGTTTATTAGGGATGGTTCATGGTTTTGGGGGACGCTTATTCCCACGTCGTACCCGCTTGCGTTGGCATCATGGCTTACTCATTTTAATCGTCTTGCTCGGTGGCTTGATTCGGGCTTGGGACTTGGAATATACGCTTCATCTGTTTATTGATGAATTTTTCTTCATGCGTGATATTAACCAGATTCGTATATCACCCTCGCCTTTACTACTACAGATATTTGCACCAACAACCGATATATTCGCATTCTTCCAAACCATCTTTGTCGAGCTACTGGGTCCCAGCTTAACCAGTTTACGGATTGTCAGCCCCATTATTTCGATGGGGGCGATTGTCGCAGTTTATGGGTTAGCACGGCAATTGTTTTCGATTCGGGTTGCGCTGATTGCGAGTTTGTTATTCGCGACCTTGCCTGTTCATGTGCAATTCGGGCGAATTGGGATGAACATGATTGTTGACCCCATATTTGGCATGTTGGGGTTTATGTATATTCTGCGTGGGATGCGCTCACGGCGATTATCCGATTACGCAATGGCAGGGATATACTTTGGCTTGACGCATTATTTTTATGAGGGTGGACGTTTATTCTTCACGGCATTTTTGCTCTGTTGGTTTATCTACATTGCTATATTTAGTCGGCGTGACCCCTTATTCCGTTTGCCAACACGTCAGCAAATTGGCGCATTTTTATTCTGTCTGATTGTGCTGATGATTCCTATTTATCATGCACAAAATCAATTTGAAATTTCGATGACCCGACGCTTAGATGCAACCCGTAGTCCCAGCTTTTTAATGACTGACCGCATATCCGAATTTTTGTTGAGTAGTGAAATCGGTCATTTGGGGACACCTCTCCATCGCTATGTCTTCACAATTGCTGAGGATAATTTTTATCAAAGTGACTTTGCTTATGTGCTACCTGTGCTGACCCCATTTTTTCTGTTGGGCTTTGGGGTTTTGCTGTGGCGTCTTCATACCTTACGGGGGTCACTGTTTATTTGGTGGGCATTAGGGGTCGCGATTGGCAATACCGTGATTACCGATTTATTGTCTGCGCCGAGTCCGCGTCATATTGTGGTGTATGGGATTCTGATGATTATTGCGTCTGTTGGGATTCATAGCTTGTGGACAGTCTTATCAAAAGGGCGATGGCGATGGATGATTCATGTATTATTAGGTGGATATTTAGCCTTTGTCAGCATCTATCACATTGACCATTATTTTAATCATACTGTGCCAAAATTCTACGCTCATGTATATGAGACGATTCTGGATACAACCCGTCCACGTCCAGCCTTTGATGATATGGTATTCCGTGCGGTTGAGTTACCACCGAATACCTCCGTACAAGTCTTGACAGATACTCTATTTCCAACCACTCACGAAACGGTTGTACCTGCTTTTTATAAGGTTGACCCCGATGAGTTAAATATTGATTATCGATTTATTCGTGATTTGAGTGAAGACTATTTTATTGCACTACCGCGTGATGTGAATTATGTGTTCACCTTCACACGCTATCATCAGGAAGAAGTTTTAGATATTTTATCGGAATATTTTGTCATTACGGAGATTACAGGGAGTCCCTTTGACTTACCTGATAATATCGAAATGTTGTTTGCTCATGCACCACTTTCAGCCAATCCAATGCCCGAAGCCATCGATTTACCCTTTGAACGCGCCCCAGATGCTAGACCGTAATCTCGATATGATTGCCGTCAGGGTCTAGGATAATGCTCTCATAATAACCATCACCTGTTGTACGTGGTTCACCAACCACTGCATAACCATCAGCCCGTAGTCGCTCAGTCAAGGTATCCACATTAGCTTGACTACCCACAGCCACTGCAATATGCGCCCAGCCAATCATGATGTCTTGCGCTTGATGCTCAATACCTACTTTTTGCATAATTTCCAAACGCGCTCCATCATCAAAAGATAGGAAATAAGATTGGAATTGTTTTTTGGGATTATGATATTTTTGATTTGCAGTCGCACCAAAATAAGTTTCATAGAATTGACGACTTTGTTCTAGATCTGTCGCCCATAAGGCAACATGTTCAATTTTCATATCAGCAGACTTCCAATGGATAGGTGAATCCTTACATAATAACCTAGACAAGAGAATTATTCAGATTCTTGTTTAAAGCAATCGTAGGGTAGGTTTGCAAATCCTCACCCTACATGTACAACAATATCATTCATCAATCGTCGATAGGATAGCAGCATAATGACTATCGTGTGCTTTACGTTTTGATTTACGCGTATTTGTGCCACGAAGAAGCATAAACGTGCCTGCACCAATCATGCCTAATGGAATAAGTACTGTGAGGATACCCATTCCTGCGCCATTAAAAATGAATAACTCGAATACTCCACCCAGCACAACAAAACCTGCCAAGCCACCAATTAACATCATCCGACCGACTTTTATGGTGTCTGCATCGTCAGTCCGACTACCCATATAGCGTAAGCCCATCCCAACAAAGACAGGATAAAGTGTCCAGATATATGCCCAACTTTCCCAGTGGTCGGTCATGTTCTGATATGTCAGAATCAAGCCTGTTCCCGTAATAATCACGCCGGGGAAAATAAGACCGATGGCATCATCATTACCACTCAGCGCGAGCATCAAGAAGATGCCCCCAGGGATAAGGACAAATAAGGGCCATGCTAAGCCAAAGAAATCAAAGCCTGTCACCTGTGCGAGTAAAAATAACCCACCTAAACCGATTAACGTTCCACCTGCAATCTTACGACCTGTATCTTGTGTCATTTATGTATCTCCCATAGTTAACATATCTAATACTTAATACGTAAATCAATAATCCAAGTTGCACAATATCGCAAAATATGACAATCCAAGCGAAAGACTTTTGGTCATACTGATAACATTACTGTTTATGATATAAGGAGACAAACTATATGACACAACAACTGAACGTCGGTATTATGGTGTTTGAAGATGTTGAGGTTCTTGACTTTGCAGGTCCACTTGAGGTATTTAATGTGACAGCTGAACTCAATGACCCATCCCCTTTTAATGTCTACATCGTTGCCGAAACCAATGCCCCCGTAAAAACACGCGGTAAGCTCCGTGTTTATCCCAATTATAATATTTATAATATGCCACCGACTGATATTTTGATTATTCCTGGGGGTGCTGGGTCGCGCGCATTGGTGCATAAACCGAATGTGATCTCATGGCTATGTGAACAATACGAACAAGCTCAACATATTGCCTCAGTCTGCACAGGTGCGATTCCCTTAGCCAAGGCGGGTTTATTAGATGGTCTGACTGTTACAACCCATCACGAAAATATCGAAGAATTGCGTGGACATGTGTCTGAGGATACTAAAATTGAAGCCAAGCGGTATTTGGATAATGGCAAAATCCTGACCTCTGGTGGCGTATCAGCAGGGATTGATATGTCCTTATATCTGGTGCATAAATTGCTTGGGGATGAGGTGCTGGCTAAGACTCTTAAGGAAATGGAATATACATGGACACCAGATGTTCGCAGCGTCTGGCATGAAGATGTGATGTAAGGGCATCAAGCAATCGAGAATTGAGAACGGTAGGCTTTGGGTGTGTGATGGCAAGCGGATTTGAATACATCATAGAAGTTGCTCACAGATTCAAAGCCACTCCGTGTTGCAATAGCTTGCAAAGATAAATCGGTTGCGACCAATAGGCGTTGAGCATGTGCGACCCGATACCGCATAATATAATCGCTGAGGGTTGAATGAAAATATTTTTGGAATAATCTGTCGGCAACGGATGTTTCAAGGTCAGCGGTTTCGGCAACCTGATGAGGAACAAGTGACCCCATGTAATATTCTGAGATGTAATTTGCCATATGGCGCGCGGTCTGGAAGGAGGTGTTATCCTCTTCTGTTTGGTTTTGTAGGGATGTCGTTTGTGCGACTTCAGCATAAAAAGCCAAACGGCGGATACGAGCTTCTAGCTCCAATAAGACAATCTCATGTCGCTCCTCAGAATTTAAATCAAGGTCAACTGACCAACGTTTGACCATCGCTTTATCCAACTTGAGGTCACCGCGTACATCGGTCATCATCTGACCATTCATCACAGGGTCGACAATATGTTCAGGTAATTGCCATTGTAGAAAACGTGATAATGGAATGGTCATCCAATACAGTTGTGCATCCATGTCTGTATGAATGATATGATGGGGAATCGCCGCCCAGAATATTATCCAACGTCCCGCTGAAATTGTAATGGGGTCCGTTCCCAGCAAATAGGTGATACTGCCTTTATCAATAAAACTACATTCAATATCTTGATGGTTGGCGGACTGGATTTTATCGTAGGGTGTAATCACCTGTGCTGCTAATCCATAATCAAGGTAAGTTTCCATTGCTTTGATTGCCCTATCACTTATCACAAACTTAGTAGCAGTATAGTAGATTCATCTATTGATAGCGAGGATTTTTCAATTTTCGGACAAGGTTATTTTTATGACCTTATTCATATAGTTGGCGTTTTATTTATCAAGTTCCACATCTAAATAGACATTACTCAATGGCAAAGTATATTTTAGACTTTTTCGATTATATACCTTGGTTGACGGACAAGGCAGCCTTTGTCTCTACAGGGTTTCGTAGGGAAAAGACCTGTCTCAGCCGTCGATTTATTTCGAGACTTTACATGATTGTGTGAATAGCTAAATGACTAGATTAAACAGATAGCCCGTGATGAGAATACTAATTGCGACCACTGTTGAGAAAATCACCAACAAGGGAAGCTTTAGGACTCGACGCAGAATAATCATCTCGGGGAGACTTAGAGCGACAACAGACATCATAAAGGCTAAGGCTGTCCCTAATGATGCACCTTTAGCAAGCAATGCGCTTACAATTGGGATGACCCCTGCAGCATTAGAATAGAGAGGGACTCCCAGTAGTACCGATATAGGAACTGACCACCACGCATTTTCACCCATGATGTCAGCTAGAGCATCTTCAGGGACGAAACCATGAATCGCCGCACCAATTCCAATTCCAACAATAACAAACAACCAAACCTTACCCACAATCTCGCTGGTTTTATCTGCTGCCTCCGTAAAGCGTTGTAACCAAGTAGGCTTGTCCTCGACGATGCTCGCTTTGGATTTATTTACTTTGACTTGAAACACAAAGTCCTCAACATAACGTTCCAGCTTCAAGCGACCTAAAACCATGCCTGCTATAACACCAATTAGAATACCTGATACCAAATACAGTAACGCGACTTGCCATCCAAATAAACCTAGCAATAGGATAAGGGCAACTTCATTCATAATAGGTGACGTGATGAGAAACGAAAAAGTGATGCCTAATGGTATACCCGCTTCGACAAAGCCGATAAATAATGGGACAGATGAGCAAGAACAGAAGGGGGTAATAGCGCCAAAAAGCGATGCCATTAAGTTACCAACCCCTTCACCACGCTTTTCAACGACAGTTCGCACCTTCTGCGTATCAATAAACGTTTGAATGATGCTGATAAAGAAAATCATTCCTGTGAGTAACAGGAGGAGCTTAGGAACATCATAAATAAAAAAGTTGAAGGCTTCACCTAAGGGGCTTTCGTGACTGAATCCGATTAGGGTATACGTAAGCCAATCTGCAATCGGTTGGAGATTGTTATATAGAATCATCCAAAACACAATCACTAGCCCGATAAGACCAAAAGCTCGACGATCTGTGTCTATTTTTAATATATGATGTGTATTTGCTGACATGTTTTTATCCCTATATTCAAAAAATTGAATGTGTTTTGCTAAATAAGTAAGCCCTTAGCAACAGGGCTTATTGGGAATCACATTATCGACTGGTTTGGTATTCGTTTGCCCAATTCACAATCTGATCTTGTTTGGGTATCTTTCCACTTGTCACAACCACATCGTTTATTACAAGTGCAGGGGTCTGCATCACGCCATATGAAGCAATGTCACTATAATCTGTGACCTTCGTTAGTTCATAAATAAGCCCTGCCTCATTCAATGCGGTGCGGGTCTCACGTTCTAACCGCTGACAATTGGCGCATCCTGAGCCTAGAATTTTGATCTGTAACATTGAATTAATCTCCTTTTTAAGTCATGAGTATCGTTGAACACATTGGGCAACTACACCCCTCCAATACATCCAAGTCATCAGTTTTCAGCTCCCCATATAATAGGTTGAGCATATCTGTTACTTGTGCATCAGCCAGACGATAATAAACCTGCAAACCGTCTTTCCGAGAATCAACAAAACCAGCGTCGCGTAATGTCATCAATTGCTGAGAAACATAAGACTGACGTTTATTGAGCGCGTGTTCGATATGACAAACACAAACCTCACCCGAACGGAGCATGTCCAATATTTGTAGTCGTATTGGATGTCCCATTACTTTGAGTTTACTAGCGTTGCCCTCATAATTATTCACAGTGTCACCTAACTACATTCAAAGATTTGAATATAGTATAGCCCAATTGAAAGTTGCTCAGTAGTGATATTTGTAATACAGTATCGGTTATGATCTTACAAATTATGGGTATGATACGTTTTGTAAAAGTTTACGAACGACTTACCGTGTTTACGAATTCGCTCGATAGACTATTTGCCCATGTATCAATCGCCTCCCAATCACGATAGTCACCCTCTTTGAAGATACGGAACAAAACAGGTATTTGGAACAGCATCCGATAGCGCAGTTCAGGTAACTTTTGCATATTGAGCGCGCCTGCAAATAAGCCCTCACTCATCGGTGTGACAAGTTCACGCACAGCTTGCATATAGGCTTTGGCATCTTGGGTCGCTTTGGGGCTGGGTTTGGCTAAAGTGAGGCAGACGAGAAATGGCGCAAATGGTTTTTGCTCTAGGTCATGCTGATGGTGTTTCAAAAATTGCATTGCTTCGGGCAACCATCTATCAAAGCGAACAGCACTCCCTGCAATCACCGCTGAATAGGGCAATACATCTTGTACATCTTGCATCAGACGTAAATCGACCTCGTGATTATTTGCGCGTAGAGTCTGTGCGATTCGTTCCGCAACGCCCTGTGTCGAGCCTGCCCGTGTGGCATAGGTGACGAGAATTTTAGTTGACATGTTATCTCCCAATGTAATCCAAATTGACCCTTTCCAATCGTGTATACGGGAAGCCCTCTGATAGGTTGCATTTATTCACCTTGTCTGCTTGTGAGTTGTTTTCTTGACATGGCAGACGGGCGTGATTTGTGCCAATGGTTGCCGATGATTGTGCCAGTTGCTTAGGTCTTGTTATGCTTGGGGTGTAGGTGATTCACCTGCTAAGTGGCACATGGCGCAGGGTATTCTTTTTTATGCCATTATCTTATTGTGATATTGGGCGAATGAATGAAGTCTGCGGTTGGTAATCTGCACGCCTGAGTAGAGCGTAGCATAAATTTTGTGATTAAAGGTGACTATAAGGTCACGTTGGGTTAAAAGCATAGAACCACGAAGCACACGTAGGCACGAAGACGAGTAGCATCATCGCTGCTGAGGGTATCTCGCAAATATTTTAGCGACTATCGCCAACATTATCTCTTATTTGCAATCGCTTGCGTGATAATTGATATATAAAGATGAATATAATATGTTAACTACTTGTCTCGTCTGTTGGTGTTTGTTGTGCGTCCCAATCAGCTTCTGTCATAATTTTGCCATTGGTCACATCGGTGCTACTGACACGGCGGTTACCATCAAAATGTACTTCCAATTCTGCTTGGAAGGGACACCGCGTTCCGCTGGCAATCTTACGGACATAATAGCCTTTACTATCATCCGTAGGCGATAAATCATTCATGGGATCAACGCGCACCCGAAGTACCTCTTTACACATCTTGGGCTGGACATAAAAATATATGCCACGATCATCTGAACGATTCCCACCGCCGCCAACAAATAACTTTCTGAGAAAATCCATAATCTTACCTATTCCACTACTGTACATCACTGCCTCTGATTGTCTATAGCATCGGATGGCTTTGCAAGGGGCGGTTATCAGATTCGCGATAATACCCCAATCATTAATGTGTTAAATCATTACACCGCATAAAATCCTGATATATAATTAGAGTATACACAAACACTATTATTCAAAAATTAGGTCAACTCATGCCACGTATCTATATCTCCCATCGTCCCGAAGATAGTAGCCGTAACGAAGTTGCGATTATCCGTGACCGCTTGATTGCTGAGTTTGGAGAGGAGAATATTCTCCAATCAACAGGTAGCAATATGGAAATCACCACCAACCTACAACGCTTGGTGCAATCTTGTGATGTACTGCTGGTAGTCATTGGGCGCTATTGGACGAATATGGTGGATGAACAAGGGAATTATCTATTAGAAGATCCCTACGATCCGATTCATGTTGAGGTTGATGCAGGGCTTAAGACAATGATGGTGATTAAGACGCTTGTAGTTGATGGATCGCGTGTGCCGTCTATTGATAGTTTGCCAGATGCTTTAAAGAATTTGATGCTCAAAGATGTGATTGAAGCACAAGATGATATGCTTTTGGGGCGCGAGTTGGATGAAATGATTCCTGAGCTTGAGGTAATACCTACAGGGACTATGGCGGAAGAAAATGACATTGATATTGATAGTTTAGATGTCCCAGTTTATATAAAACAGTCCAAAACAGTAGGTCGCGCATCATCAACAGAGCTTGTTCGACAAACATCTGAACCATCACGTTTACCTGAATATAAGACAAGTAATACAACCATGAACTTTGTACTGATTATAGGTGGTGTTATATTTATTGGTCTGTTTTTAGCTTATCTCTCAATAGTCGAGTCTATCGAAAATAGTAGTTATAGTTTCCCATTAACGGCAACACCCAGAGTCATAACAAATGAGCCAATTACGGCATCCAATATACGGTCACTAAGAATTTTAGGTCGGCTTGAGGATGGCATTCGCTTCCATCAAATGTCAGATAGCAATTCAGATTTTATTTATATCCCTGGGCATGTCGAACAAAAGTGCATCTATGACATGAGGAAATATAGAAGGGCGCGTTGTGAAAGAGTCGGCAATCTATCAAGTTCCACTCTAGATTCAGACTTATGGGATGCGGAACGGGATGTTTGGCTTCTTATGGATAATTGGGATAACGAAGTTACTATTTATGATGAACAAAGTAATGTATGGAGCATGATTAGCTATCTCAATGATAAGGTTTCAATTTATTCGAAGCCTTCGGATTTATATAAAATATATGAGCTAACCAGCCACCCTCTTGCGATAACAAACGTTTATAATCATGTGATTGTGGCAACAAATGTGGGGGAGCTTCATTGGATTAGCTATATGACAAACTATGAAGTTGATATAACGTCATTTGCTGAAACTGACACGCCACTTGAACAAGCAGAACTTATGTTTGATCCTGAGCAGACTGTATTATTGGTGCAATTTGGTAATCAAATCCAGTTATGGGATGTACTTCGACGCGAAAAACAGGAGAGTATCATACTTGATGACAATATTCAGTATATGGAATATGTTTCATTATTTGATGAGCCTCAAATTTTAGTAGTAACCGAAGATGGTATGATTTATTATCTATCCTCTGACACGCTTGAGGTTATGCAAGAAAGCTCATTCTTAAAAATAGCCGCGAATCCTGATCTACCCCTACAGGTTACTGACATTAGTGCTACAGGTCTGCTGGCAGTCCGAACTCGTGCTTCTGTATTACAGCTCTGGAATTTATATACTGAAGAATTAATTTTTGAAGAAACCTTTTCGATAAGTACAGAACATGCCAAATTTAATAAAGATGGTAGTGTTATCGCATTGGTGATCCCATCTAAAGCCATGTTCTTAGGGATCGACTCTTAGAAAGGAAACACTATGTCTCGCATTTACATATCCCATCGTCCTGAAGACAGTAGCCGTAACGAAGTTGCGATTATTCGCGAGCGCCTGATTGCTGAGTTTGGAGAGGACAATATTCTCCAATCGACAGGTAGCAATATGGAAGTCACCACCAATCTACAACGCTTAGTCTGGTCTTGTGATGTACTTTTAATTGTCATTGGACGCTATTGGGCAAATATGGTCGATGAGCGAGGGCACTATCTATTAGAAGACCCTTACGATCCAATTCATGTAGAGGTTGACGCTGGACTCAAATCGGTAATGGTTGTTGCTGTCTTGGTGGTTGATGGTGTGCCGATTCCGAAAAGAAACCAATTGCCTGAGGTGCTTCAACCTGTGCTGAAAAAGGTCACCCTCGAAGCGCCTGACCATGAACATCTTGAGCGTGTACTGGATGAGTTAATTCCACTTTGGGGAGCAATCTCGACAGAAAACCTTGCTGCGGATGATCCTATCGATGAAACGATTGTCGCGGAAACCACACCTGAGCCAGAAGAACCTGTTTCACATGAGCGCGCCCGAGAAGTCCGACAAGCAAATCCACCTTATCAATCCCCAACTCAACGCCGAGAGAGCAACTATAGAACAAGGCAACATAGCGGGTCTGCGAATAATGAATCGCGGTCCTCAAGTAACACCTCATATGTTGGTCGTGTTTTGATGGGTTTGGCATTCGCATTTTTCAGTTTTCTTTGCAACAATCTGGATAATGGTCGTTCATATAATTATAGCTCTAGAAATGCAGATAGACCTGCTGTTGCTGTTTCAACTCAAGCCCCAACCCTTGACCCAGTTTTGGAAGAATTAAAAGAAAATGTGCGTGGCACAGCCCAAGCGGATCGAGAAAACTTAAAAACAAATTCATTGGATAATTTACAGGATCAAATTAGTTTTAATTTGCTATTCGAGTATACATATCGTGTAGAAGATATAGGTTTTTCCCCAAGGGATGATATTTTGTTTACCTATGAACCACTAGATGATGATAGTCATATTTGGTTTATCCGATCGGACTCTGAGGATGACGATCCTGACCCTTATCCGCACGATGAAGACCGTAGTCGTGAAGTTTTTGATAGTTTGATTAAGAGTAGCATAAAGAGTCATTTAGATGATACTGAGCTTGCCGAATTTGAAGCTAAAATGGCAGTTGATGTCGTGTTTTCAGCGATTGATTGGACTGATAAACAAGTGATTGTATTATCAGAAGAAGGTATTGTTTTCCTACTTGATAAAGAAACGCTTAACCTGAAATCGAGCTATTTACTCGAACATGACGAAAAACGTGAGTATATCGCTGATGAAACAGTCGTTTATGATGCGACGAATAACCTATTGATGATTTTAACAGATGAAAATCAAATAACTGTCTGGTTGGTTGATGATGATACCGTAGAGATGGTCAGAGAGTTTGATGTAGGAACATCTCGGATTCATCAAATTGTAGTTGACAACAATGGAAAGTATTTGGCAACTCGAACGGATGAGAATGTGACTGTTTATGAGATTGACATCAATTATTAGGTGAAGAAAACACTATGCCTCGCATTTAGATATCCCATCGTCCAGAAGATAGTAGCCGTAACGAAGTTGCGATTATCCGTGACCGCCTGATTGCTGAATTTGGAGAGGAGAATATTCTCCAATAGGAGGTAGTCAGTTCTGGGGAAATAGCCGAATACGCCGATAATATTAGTGTGTGGGCTGGCTACACTATATCCAACGACTTTAAATTTTGAGCAATATAAACAAAATATCCTCTGTGCCTTCGTCGATTCGCTTCACCATGTTAATCACTTTCCCTATTTAAAAATTGAATCATATTCGACTATCTAATTAATATTGCCCAGTGTTTGAAAACTTATGCGAATCTTGACATAGGGTACACCAACCTAATCGAGTATTGTAAAATTATTATCAAACGAGCTAGGCATAGATAGTGTGTTTGCATCGTCCAAATAATGTGAGTCGTAAATGAATCTAAGTATTATTTATGAGCTGACTTTTAAAGATAGTTAGCTGTTTTCTATCAAATCTCACAGTTATCTTCTCAATCTGCCACATTTCTCATATTAGATACTAAAGTTAAGAGTTTTATTATGTATGCTGAAGTACCTAAATCTAGAAGAAAGGCACGTCTAAATGCCTTTGTCACTAAAATAATAAATATTGCAACATTTTGTGAGATTGATCAATCGCCGCATGAACAATATATCCAGAATATCATGGTTGTGACGATGATAGTCCATCTACTCATCCCGATAACGCTGATGCTGTATGCGCTATATGGTCTTGTCACAGGTTTATTTGCTGATGATTTACCGTATCGAATTTTTTCATTGATTATCATTCCTGGTGTTGCATTTATCCTGAATGCGATATTGTTACCACGTACATTGAAGGGCGATGTCAAGAATCCTGGTAAAATTATTATTGGTGTTAGCTTATCGTTATTGATGGTATCAATCTACTTTACAGGTGGTTTATATGCATTAGCGATCTTTGGCTTAATAACCCTTTTCGTGATGGGAATTATTATCGTTGATTTTCGAGCCATGATGGTTTTTTATTGGCTGATTATTACCTTCTTTATATTCCTATTTATTATTGAGAGTTTTGAGTATTTACCGACATTTCCTGCTTTCGCTTTGCCGTTTCAAGTTATCGTTTTGATCGCTACATTAACAACCTTGCTTTTTGTTGTCAGTTACCATAAATATGCGCTATTGAAATCGGGTGAGCGAATGGCAATTTTGCAATCTCAACAAGAACGCTATCAAGTCCAACAAGAACTTACACAGAATATTGCGCATGATCTACGCACGCCTGTTTCTGTGATTAAGACAACCACCTATCTTATTAAAAAACGACAAGAACAGGGAATGCCCATCGATGAGAAGCTAAAAATATTAGATCAAGTATCAGATAATATGACGCAGATGATTGATGATTTACTAGATTTGATGATTCTAGATCGGTTGTCATCGCTAGATATATCACAAAAAATAAATATAGCCGATCTTGTTCATCAAGCGACATCATCATTACACGATTATGCTGTCGAGCGTGATATTACATTAGAATGTTCGGATAATACATCAGGTGAAGCGCTAATATATGGTAATACGATGCAACTTAAACGCGCTATCACTAACCTCATTGACAATGCAATTCACTATACAAATACAGGTGGCGAAGTCGTTGCTTCGATAAATATGGATAAGGATATAGTCATTATCCAAATCAAAGATAATGGTATTGGCATCGCACCAGAAAATCATAAATATATCTTTGAACGATTCTACCGTGTGGATGAGGCACGTACATCACGTGATAGAATGGGGACAGGTATTGGTTTAAGTATTGTTGAACGTATTGTCCGTTTACATAGTGGACAGATTCAAGTCGATAGTGAATTGGGGCAAGGTACAACATTTACAGTGACAATTCCTCTATAGACATCAGGATAACACTGAGTTATTTTCCATCGAAGGCTATGTTTTTAGCAAATAATTCTGAATAGAAAATAGGTGAGGCGCGATTACCCCACCTAATCTAAAAAACGATTTTATTGTTGCTTCGAGCCTGCCCATGTCATACGGACAATACAGCCACTTTCTTGTGTGATGGTTTCACTGG